>JBQDFB010000036.1:0-21704 GCA_052085045.1 Microbacteriaceae bacterium
CCCGCCTCGTCGAGATCACCGATCTCGTCACGGTCGCGATCGACAAGGCGACCCGCGCCTTCGCCAACAGCGACGTCGCGATAGCCGAAGAGGTCATCGCGGACGACGTGCGGATCGACGAGCTGGCCGTCAGCCTCGACGAACTCGCTATCGAGGTCCTCGCCCGCCAACAGCCCGTCGCGCGCGACCTGCGCATCGTCGTCTTCGCACTGCGGGTGAGCGCATCGCTGGAGCGCATGGGCGACATGGCCGAGCACATCGCCCAGCTCGCACGCCTCCGCTTCCCCGAGCGCGCCATCCCGAAGGGCCTGAAGGGCACCTTCACGAAGATGGGCGAGCGCGACGTCGAAGTGTCCCGCACGCTCTCCGAACTGCTGCGCACGCAGGATCTGCGCCTGGCCGACGTCATCCGCAACGCGGACGACGAGGTCGACGAGCTGCACGCCCGCGTGTTCGAGAAGGTTCTCAGCGACAACTGGAAGGGCGAGCCGACCGCGACCGTCGACGCCACCCTCGCCAGCCGCTACCACGAGCGCTTCGCCGACCATGCGGTCGCCGTCGCCAAGAAGGTCGTCTACCTCGCTACCGGTGACTGGGACGTCGACGAAGAGGCGATCGCGGCAGCTGCAGCACAGCTCCACGGCCGCGACGTCGACGAGGTCTGACCCGCACCGACGAATGAGGCGGGCGGGGCGTTCAGACGCCCCGCCCGCCTCATTCGTTTTCGCTACTTCTTGCCCTGCGACGCGACGGCGGCGGCGCCAGCGGCTGCGGCTTCCGGGTCCAGGTACCGACCGGGGCCGGTGGGGACGTTGTCGTCGTCGAGTTCGTACACGAGCGGGATGCCGGTGGGGATGTTCAGCTCGGCGATGTCGTCGTCGCTGATCCCGTCAAGGTGCTTGACCAGTCCGCGCAGCGAATTGCCGTGTGCGGTGACAAGCACCGTCTTGCCCGCCGCGAGGTCGGGGACGATCTCGGCGTCCCAGTACGGCAGCAGACGGTCGATGACGATCTTCAGCGATTCGGTGCGCGGCACCTCGCCGTCGATGCCGTCATAGCGCGGGTCGCCGACCTGGCTGAACTCGCTGTCGTCGTCCAGCAGCGGCGGCGGAACGTCGAACGAACGGCGCCAGAGCTGGAACTGCTCCGGCCCGAACTCCTCGAGAGTGGCTGCCTTGTCCTTGCCCTGCAGTGCGCCGTAGTGGCGCTCGTTGAGACGCCAGGAGCGCTTCACCGGGATCCACAGGCGATCGGCGGAGTCCAGCGCGATGTCGGACGTCTGGATCGCCCGGCTGAGCACCGAGGTGTGCAGCACGTCGGGCAGCAGACCTGCTTCGGCGAGCAGTTCACCGCCGCGGCGGGCCTCTGCTTTGCCCTTCTCGGTAAGTCGGACGTCCACCCATCCGGTGAACAGGTTCAATTCGTTCCACTCGCTCTGGCCATGGCGGAGCAGGATGAGAGTGCGCGTCATGGCACCAGTCTATGCCTGGGCGCGGCGGGGATCCTGCCCCTCGGCACGACGCGAGAGGCGGGTCAGACGCGGCACATCGGCGGTGGCCCCGGCATCCGCGGGAACGATCACCTGCTGCGCGGCCGCGATGTCGACGCCGTCGGCGCGGACGACGAGGTCACCGGTCGGTGCTCGGCGCGACAGGATCGCCAGCGCGATCGGGCCGTCCTCGAAGTGGCGAGCGACCGAGGTGATGTGCCCGACCTCGTTGTCCCCGGCGAATACGGAAGAGCCGGTCGTCGGCAGCACGTCTTCACTGCCGTCGAGCTGCAGCGCGGCCAGCCGTCGCGGCGGGTGGCCCAGATTGTGCACCTTGGCGACGGTCTCCTGCCCGCGGTAGCACCCCTTGCTGAGGTGGACGGCGCTGCGGATCCAGTCCGACTCGTGCGGGAGCGAGCGCTCATCGACCTCGCCGCCCCAGCGCGGCCGCCAGGCGGCGACGCGAAGCGCCTCGGCCGCAATCAGGCCAGCGGCTTCGAAAGCAGACAGAGCGGATGCCGCGGCATCCGCCTCGACGATCGCGACCCGCCAGTGATACTCCGCCCCGGGGTGCTCGACGACCTCGGAATACTGATACCCGCCCGCCTGCACGGCATGCCACGGGTCTGCCCACACCAGGGCGACTCCGTTCGGGGCGGCCGCCGCTGCGGATACTCCGGCCTCGGCATCCCCGCCGGCGAAGAATCCGAGCAGCGCGAGATCTTCGCGGACGGTCACCGTCACACGCGAACGGAACACCATGCGCTGCAGCCACGCAGCGAGCGCCTCGGTATCCGCCCCATCGGAGATCAGCCACACGGACGAGCCGTCTTCGAGCACTCCGGCCGCGTGCTCGACGCGGCCCTGCGGGTCGAGGATCAGCAGCTCGGTGCTCTGCCCCGCCGTCAATGTCGTCAGATCCTGGGAGGTGATCGAATCGAGCCAGGTCAGGCGGTCGTCGCCGGCGACTTCGATGACCGTGCGATCGCCGAGCAGCGCGACGGCAGAGCCCGCCGCGAGGCGGCGCTGCTCGCGCATCGGATCGCCGTAGTGCGAGATCATGCCGTCGTCGAGCACGGCGCCTGACCGCGCCGCGAAAGCGTCAGGGAGAGCAGCCACGATCAGACCCGTCCCAACCGCGCCGACGCGTGCGAGGCCATATCGGCTCCGAGCGCTGCGATGTCCCAGGCCCACAGCAGGTGGCCGTCGACGAGACCGTACATACGGCTGGCGGCGCCGTAGTCCTTGCCGCCGGCGCCGCGGACGATCGCATCGGTCGCGATGTCGACGCGCGGCCCGTTGATCTCGCCGAGATACAGCTCGAGGACGCCGTCGGAGTGCGCGAGCGAGACCTCGATGGGGAACCCGCCGGATGCCGCGCGCAGCTGCTCGACGTCATCGACGGTGCGCGCGGTCTGCTGCTCAGCCGGAGGCAGGAGCGCAGGCCCGGCATCCGCCGCCGTCGCAGGGCGGGAGAGCCGCCAGTACCCGGTCTCGGAGACCAGAGGAGTCGACTCCTGGCCGTCGGCCGCGGCCAGCCAGCCGGTCGCCGAGTAGTTCAGATGACCGGTGCCGTCATGACTGAAGCACACGCGGTGCGTGAACTCGCCCTCGAAACGATGGTCGCCGGCCGTGTATTCGATGACGCCGGTACCCTCCCAGACGCCGATGAGCCAGCTCAGGGGCGCGAGATCGGCGGGAAGGTCAGTGGGCAGTTCGAGCATGATGCGCTCTGGAGGACCGGGGTCAGCGCTGACCGCGGAACAGGTTCCGCAGCACCACGCCTGCGACGAAGACGATCGCGAGGCTCGCAAGACCCAGCAGGCCGATGAAGAAGAATTCGAGGGCGACGAGATCCATGATCACCACTCTACCCCTCAGGCGGGAATCAGAGCCGCGAGCCCGAAAGCCGCCGAGATGACGCCCAGCAGCAGGAGGGCGCCGATCGCACTGGCCGCGACCCGGAAGGTGAAGCCCTTGGTCTGCCCGTAACCGAGCTGCATAGCGAACGAGAGGAGCACCGCGGCGCCGAATCCGACCAAGAGCCACTGCACGCGCCATTCCTCGGGCACGAAGATGCCGATGGCGAGGGCGGCGACCAGCGCTGCGGCCCAGACGATGATGACGCCACCGAGGGCGTTGCGGGGGGCGAGGGCGGGTTCGGACATACCTCCATTCTCACTCATCGCTATTATTGGCGCACGGGGACGTGCGCGTCCCCGTGCAGGGCGGTCCATCCGCCGCCCAGAAGGAATGCGCGTGGCATCGATCCTGGTTCTGTCTTCGGCTCCCCCACAGCAGGTGCTGCCTGCGCTGGAACTGCTCAGCCACCAGGTCCGCAGGATCCCCGCTGAACCCGCGCAGCTGATCGGCGCGCCCGAGAGCGATGTGCTGATCCTCGACGGGCGGGTCGACCTGGTGGGCGCGAAGTCCCTGTGCCGCGTGCTGCGCTCGAGCGGACCGGGCGCCCCGCTGCTGCTGGTCGTGACCGAGGGCGGCATGGCCGCGGTGTCAGCCGACTGGGGCATCGACGATGTGCTGCTCACCGAGGCCGGGCCCGCCGAGACCGAGGCACGCATCCGTCTGGCTATCGCGCGCGGCGAGGCGACCGCCGAGCCGAGCCGGGTGCAGGCGTCCGGCATCACGATCGACGAGCACTCGTACGCAGCGAAGCTGCATGGCCGTCCGCTGGATCTCACGTACAAGGAGTTCCAGCTGCTGCACTTCCTCGCAACCCACCCGTCGCGTGTGTTCACCCGCGAGCAGCTGCTCAGCGAAGTGTGGGGATACGACTACTTCGGCGGCACCCGCACGGTCGATGTGCACGTGCGGCGCCTGCGCGCCAAGCTCGGCGATCAGGAGCAGATCATCGGCACCGTGCGCAACGTCGGCTACCGGTTCAACGTGTACGACGAGGACGCGACCGGCGCCACTGTGCTGTGACGCACACGAGCCGTTCACACATGCGTCACCTCACGGTGCGAAGATGGACTCCATGATCGATGCCGCAATCACCGATGCCGGCCTGGGCGACGCAGAGGACGACGACTTCGACGCCATCGAGGCTCCGGACTCTGTGCTGCCCGACCACCGCTATCACGACCGAGAGATCAGCTGGCTGGCATTCAACCAGCGCGTGCTGGAGCTCGCCGAGGACCCCACGCTGCCGGAACTGGAGCGCACGAACTTCCTGGCGATCTTCGCCAGCAATCTCGACGAGTTCTTCATGGTGCGCGTTGCCGGACTCAAGCGCCGCATCGTCACCGGGCTCGCCGTGCCCACCAACGTCGGGCGGGCCCCGTCAGACGTGCTGGCGGACATCTCGAACGATGCGCACGCGCTGCAGCTGCGTCACGCGGCGGCCTGGACCGACAAGGTGCGCCCCGCTCTCGCCGACGCCGGCATCGAGATCACCGAATGGGATCAGCTCACCGAAGCCGAGCAGTCCGGGCTCACCGAGTACTTCCAGCTGCATGTGTTCCCCGTCCTCATGCCACTCGCGGTGGACCCCGCCCACCCGTTCCCGTACATCTCGGGCTTGTCGCTGAACCTCGCGATCCGCATCCGCAATGCCCGCACCGGGCGACAGGAATTCGCACGTCTGAAGGTGCCGCCGATGCTGCCGCGTCTGGTGGCGGTGCCCGGCACCAGCGAGATCACCCGCTACCTGCCCCTCGAGGACCTGATCTCGAACCATCTCGGCGACCTGTTCCCCGGTATGGAGGTGCTCGACCACCATGCCTTCCGCCTCACCCGCAACGAGGACGTCGTCATCGAAGAGGACGAGAGCGAGAACCTCATCCAGGCCCTCGAAGCCGAGCTGCTGCGTCGCCGCTTCGGTCCGCCGATCCGCCTCGAGATCACCGATGACATGGATGATGTCACCCTCGACCTGCTGATCAAAGAGCTCGACATCACCGATCAGGAGGTCTACCGGCTGCCGAGCCCCCTCGACCTGCGCGGCCTCTTCTCGCTCTCGAAGGTCGATCGCCCCGACCTGCGGTATCCGCCGCATGTGCCGACCACGCCGGTCGCCTTCCAGCCGACCGGTTCGGACAACCGCGCCGACATCTTCGCGGCGATCCGCAAGAACGATGTACTGGTCCATCACCCCTACGAGTCGTTCGCGACGAGCGTGCAGGCCTTCCTCGAGCAGGCCGCGCGCGATCCGCAGGTGCTCGCCATCAAGCAGACCCTGTACCGCACCTCCGGTGACAGCCCGGTCGTGCAGGCGCTGATCGATGCCGCGGAGTCGGGCAAGCAGGTGCTCGCCCTGGTCGAGGTGAAGGCGCGCTTCGACGAGGCGAACAACATCGTCTGGGCGCGCAAGCTCGAGAAGGCCGGCGTGCACGTCGTGTACGGCCTGGTGGGGTTGAAGACGCACTGCAAGCTCGCCCTCGTCATCCGCGAGGAGGAGGGTCAGCTGCGCCACTACTCGCACGTCGGCACCGGCAACTACAACCCGAAGACCAGTCGCATCTACGAGGACTTCGGATTATTCACCGCCGACGCCCAGGTGGGCAAGGATCTCACCCGACTGTTCAACGAACTGAGCGGATACGCGATCGAGAAGAAGTTCAAGCGCCTGCTCGTGGCGCCGCTGCACCTGCGCAAAGGGCTGCTGCGCCTGATCGACCAGGAACGCAAGAACGCCGACGCCGGCAAGCCGGCGCACATCCGCATCAAGGTCAACTCGATGGTCGATGAGGAGATCATCGACGCGCTGTACCGCGCCAGCAGGTCGGGGGTGAAGGTCGACATCTGGGTGCGCGGCATCTGCAGCATCAAGACGGATCTGCCCGGCATCAGCGAGAACATCACGGTGCGCAGCATCCTGGGCCGCTACCTCGAGCACTCGCGGATCTTCGCGTTCGAGAACAATGGCGACCCGCAGGTGCACATCGGCAGCGCCGACATGATGCACCGCAACCTCGACCGTCGCGTCGAAGCTCTGGTGCGGGTCACCGACCCCGACCACATCCAGCAGCTGCTGGACTTCTTCGATCTCTCTCAGGATGACGGGACGAGCTCGTGGCACCTCGGCGCCGAAGGCGTGTGGGAGCGACACTCCATGGATGCTGACGGCAAACCCCTCATCGACCTGCAGGATCGGACCATGAACCAGATTCGTCGTCGCCGCCGTTCCCGCTCGGTGCGATGACCCAGACGGTCCAGGTAGTGCGCGACGACAAGGCGGTCTACGCTGCGGGGGCGGTGGTGTGGCGGCTGACGGAGGGAAAGCTCCGCATCCTGCTCATCCATCGCACGAAGTATCGCGATGTGACGCTGCCCAAGGGCAAGGTCGACCCGGGTGAGATGCTCGCCCAGACGGCCGTGCGCGAAGTGCACGAGGAGACCGGCATCCGGGTCAATCTCGGTGTCCCGGTCGGGGTCAGTCGATACTTCATGCGCCCGGGGCGTCAGAAGGTCGTGCACTACTGGGCGGCCGAGGCGACCGACAAGGCGATCCGCAACTCCACGTTCGTCCCCAACCAGGAGATCGCGGCCCTGGAATGGGTGAGTCTGAAGAAGGCCCGAAAGCAGCTCAGCTACCCGATCGACCTGGAGATCCTCGACGAGTTCGATCGGCTGGTCGCCGATGGTGTGCTGCGCACGTTCCCCGTCGTCGCACTGCGGCACGGGAAGGCCGTGTCTCGCTCGGCATGGGACGGATCGGATGCCACGCGACCGCTCACGGAGCGCGGGCACCGGCAGGCCGAGTCGATCGTGGCGCCGCTGCGCGCCTTCGGGATCCGCAGAGTCGTCACCAGCGACGCCGTGCGCTGTCTGCAGACGGTGACGCCGCTGGCGCGAGCGCTCGATCGCACCGCCGTGCAGACCGAGCTGATCAGTCAGGATTCCTGGGAGGACGGCGTCGCCGATGTGCGCGCAGTCGTCGGCAAACGCGTCCGCGCCGGCAAGCCCGCCGTGATCTGCAGCCACGGGCCTGTGCTGCCCGGCATCCTGTCCGAGCTCGCCCTCGCAACGGGCACGATGCAGGGGTCGTACCTCGGCAGCGCTTCGGCGCTCGAAGTCGGCGCCTTCTCGGTGGCCCACCTTTCCGCGACGAATCCGGGCTCCGGGATCATCTCGATCGAGACGCACGTTCCGAAGGTCTGACCTGGGCAAAGCGCCGAAGCCGCCCCCAAGCGGTCGATTCCCGTTCACTCGCTGTTTACCTGCCCGGGAGAGTCTCGTTAACCGCCGCGCTTAGCGTCGCTGTGTGCCCTGCACCGGGCTTCAACCATCCACGATCGAACGGATCCCACAGTGAAGATCTCCCGAATCGCTCGCATCGGCGCCATCGGCGCCGTCGCCGCCCTCGCTCTCGCCGGCTGTGCCGCGAATGAGGCCGCGCCCGACGACGACACCAACGATGACACTTCGTCCTCGCTCTCCGGCATGATCGAGGCCACCGGCGCCTCGTCGCAGGAGGCCGCTCAGCAGGCCTGGGTCGCCGAGTTCCAGACGGCGAACCCCGACGCCACGGTGAACTACACCTCCACCGGCTCGGGCACCGGCCGCGAGAACTTCCTCGCCGGCTCGTCCAACTTCATCGGCTCGGACCGCGCGTTCAACGCCGAAGAGATCGCCGCGGGCGGCTTCGGCTCCTGCGCCGCGGACAACATCGTCGAGGTTCCGGTCTACATCTCCCCCGTCGCCATCGCCTTCAACCTCGAGGGCATCGACGAGCTGAACCTCGACGGCGCGACCATCGCGGGCATCTTCGCCGGCGACATCACCAACTGGAACGACGAGGCCATCGCTTCGCTGAACGAGGGCGTCGAGCTCCCCGACCAGGCGATCGTCCCCGTCCACCGCGCCGACGCATCCGGCACGCAGGAGACCTTCACCACCTACCTCGAAGCCGTCGCGCCCGACGTGTGGACCGACGAGGCCAGCGACGAGTGGCCGCTCTCGACCGGTGAGGCCGCCGACGGCACCTCGGGTGTCGTGAACGCCATCGCCAACGGCGTGGGCTACATCGGCTTCGCCGACGCGTCGCAGGCTGGAGACCTCGGACAGGTCGCCATCGACGTCGAGGGCGAGTTCGTGCCGTACTCGGCCGAGGCCGCTTCGGCACTCGTCGCCGCTTCGCCGCTCGAGGAAGGCCGCGAGGCCCACGACCTCGCGTTCGAGGTCGACCCGGCTGCTGCTCCCGCCGGCGCCTACCCGATCGCCCTGGTCTCGTACCTTATCGGCTGCGTCGAGTACGAGGACGCTGAGGTCGCAACCCTCGTCAAGGCGTACTTCGAGTACGTCGCATCCGCCGAGGGTCAGGACGCCGCCGCTGAGGCTGCCGGCAGCGCACCGATCTCGGAGGACCTGCGCGAGAAGGTCATGACCGCTATCGACGCGATCGTCACAGAGTAACCTGACTCTCAGCCCTGGCTGAGAACGTCAACAACGCCCCCGCGGCGCTGATCGACCGGTTCGAACCAGCACCGCGGGGGCACCCGCATGAAAGCCCCGAAACATCCCTCAGAGCCCAGAACGTCCTGTGAACACCGTGGAGCCGCTCAGATGACAAACACCACGACGGGCCCCGAAGACGCCCGTCCGCCCGCGTCGCCCAAGGCAGTGCTCCGACTGGGAGATCGCATCTTCTCCGGTACAGCACTCGGTGCGGGCATCATCATCCTCGTCACCCTGGCCGCCGTTGCGGTGTTCCTCATCGTCCAGTCGATCCCGGCCCTCGCGCCCGACACGAGCGACAACCACATCCTCGAGGGTCAGTCCTTCATCACCTGGGTGTGGCCGTTCGTCTTCGGCACGCTCTACGCCAGCGCCATCGCGCTCATCGTCGCCGCCCCGCTCGCGATCGGCATCGCGCTGTTCATCTCGCACTACGCGCCGCGCAAGATCGCCGGTCTTCTCGGCTACGTCATCGACCTGCTCGCCGCCGTGCCCTCGGTCGTCTTCGGCCTCTGGGGCGCACTCACCTTCGCGCCGATGCTGGTCCCCTTCTACAAGTGGTTGAACACGAACCTCGGCTGGATCCCGATCTTCGGCGGCACGCCGTCGGGCACCGGAAAGACCATCTTCACGGCGTCCCTCGTCCTCGCCGTCATGATCCTGCCGATCATGACGGCGATCTGCCGCGAGGTCTTCCTCCAGACGCCCAAGCTGCACGAAGAGGCAGCCCTCGCGCTCGGCGCCACACGCTGGGAGATGGTCCGCATGGCCGTCCTCCCTTTCGCCCGCAGCGGCATGGTCTCGGGGGCGATGCTCGGGCTCGGACGCGCCCTGGGCGAGACGATGGCGGTGACGCTGGTTCTCTCGCCGCTGGGCATCGTCACCTTCAACCTGCTCAACCCGGAGAACCCCACGACGATCCCCGCGATCATCGCACTGCGCTTCCCCGAAGCGCACGATTCGGGCGTCAACACCCTGATCGCGGCGGGTCTCATCCTGTTCATCGTGACCTTCGCGGTCAATTTCGTCGCCCGCTGGATCGTCTCGCGCCGCGCCGAGTTCTCGGGAGCCAACTGACATGAGCACCACAGCCATCGCCCCCGCCACCGCATCCTCGTCGAACACCGCGGGCCACCTGCCCCGGTGGGCCCCGTGGGCACTGCTGCTCGTCGCCTTCGCCATCGCAGCGGTGATCTTCACCTTCGCCAACACCGGCGGCGACCCCGCCGATTTCAACATCGCGATGACCCTCGTCGTCGGCATCCTGCTCTACATGCTGCTGATCTTCGTCGTCTCGACGGTGGCCGAGAGCCGCCGTCACGCCACCGACCGGCTGATGACGGCGCTGGTGTCGGCGGCATTCATCGTCGCCCTGCTGCCGCTGGTCTCGCTGCTCTACACGGTCGTCATCGCCGGCCTCGTGCGGTTCGACGCCGAGTTCTTCAGCTTCTCGATGCGCAACGTCGTCGGCGAGGGCGGTGGCGCCGTGCACGCCCTGTGGGGCACGGTGCTGATCACCCTCGGAGCCACGGTCATCTCGGTTCCGATCGGACTGATGACCTCGATCTACCTCGTCGAGTACGGCGAGGGGAAGAAGCTCGCACGCGGCATCACATTCCTCGTCGACGTGATGACCGGTATCCCCTCGATCGTCGCCGGTCTGTTCATCTACTCGGTGTTCGCCCTCATCATGGGCCCGGGAACGCGCATGGGCATCATGGGCTCACTCTCGCTCGCCGTACTCATGATCCCGGTCGTGGTGCGCGGTTCGGAAGAGCTGCTGCGCATCGTCCCCAATGAGCTGCGCGAGGCGGCTTACGCCCTCGGCGTGCCGAAGTGGCTCACGATCCTCAAGGTCGTGATGCCCACGGCGATCGCCGGCATCACCACGAGCATCATGCTCGCGATCGCCCGCGTCATCGGGGAGACCGCGCCGCTGCTGCTGACCGTCGGCATGGTGCAGAGCATGAACCTGAACATGTTCAGCGGTCAGATGGCCACCCTGCCGGTGTTCACCTATATGCAGGCGAAGTATCCCGGCATCCCGGCCGAGGCGTTCATCGATCGTGCGTGGGCGTCCGCGCTCGCGCTCATCCTGATCGTCATGGTCCTCAACCTCGTCGCCCGACTCGTCGCGAAGCTGTTCGCGCCCAAGACCGGCCGCTGAGCGGTCTCCCGACTGAACAAGAAGGATTGCAGTGTCCAAGAGCATTGAAGTCAACGACCTCAACGTCTACTACAGCGATTTCCTCGCTGTCGAAGGCGTCAATATCGACATCAAGCCCAATACGGTGACGGCGTTCATCGGTCCGTCCGGCTGCGGAAAATCGACGTTCCTGCGCACGCTGAACCGCATGCACGAGGTCATCCCCGGCGCGCGCGTCGAAGGTGAGGTGCTCATCGACGGCAAGAACCTCTACGCCCCGAACGTCGACCCCGTGCTCGTTCGCCGCCAGGTGGGCATGGTGTTCCAGCGCCCGAACCCGTTCCCCACGATGTCCATCAAGGAGAACGTGCTGGCGGGAGTGCGGCTCAACAACTCGCGCATGTCGAAGTCCGACCAGGACGCCCTCGTCGAAAGGTCTCTGCACGGCGCCAACCTCTGGAACGAGGTCAAGGACCGGCTCGAGAAGCCCGGCTCCGGCCTCTCGGGTGGTCAGCAGCAGCGTCTGTGCATCGCCCGCGCCATCGCGGTCTCCCCGGATGTGATCCTCATGGACGAGCCCTGCTCGGCCCTCGACCCCATCTCGACCTTCGCGATCGAAGAGCTCATCGCCGAGATCAAGACCAAGTACACCGTCGTGATCGTGACGCACAACATGCAGCAGGCTTCTCGCGTCTCCGACAAGACGGCGTTCTTCAACATCGCCGGCACCGGCAAGCCCGGCAAGCTCATCGAGTACGACGACACCGGCACGATCTTCACCACGCCGTCGGTGCAGGCCACCGAGGACTACGTCTCCGGCCGCTTCGGCTGAGTCTTCCTGCCGCCCCGGGCACAACTTCGGATGCCGGGGACGGTGGATCAGGGGCGGGGGGACAGGAGGTATGCGGTCAGAGCGGCAGTGAGCGCATCGTCGATGGGCAGGGGGTGCGCGTCGATGGCCGTGATGGGGGCGGCCAGGCGGAGGCTGGAGACCAGCCAGGCGGCATCCGCTGTGGACAGAGCGGATGCCGGGACCTGCTCGTACCCCGTCTCGAAGCCCCGCCCAGACAGGTACTCGAACACGCTCAGCTGCGTCGTGCCGTGCAGGATGCCGCCGGTCGGCGCCGGGGTCACGAACCGGTCTCCGAACCGGAGTATGAGCGACGCCGTCGGCGCCTCGAGCACGAAGCCGTCACTGGAGACGAAGATCGCGTCGTCGGCGCCGTGCCGCCGTGCTTCGCGCAGCGCCGACATATTCACCGCATACGACAGCGTCTTCGCACCCAGCAGCAACCAGGGTGAGCGCTCAGCGACGTCGAGCCGGTAACCGCGGTCGAGTGTCACGACCCTGACCCCACTCACGCGCACCGCCGAGAAATCGGGGGCCGGGGCCGCTGTCACCCATGCGGTCGGCGTGGGCCCGTGCTCCACTCCCCTGCTGAGGATCAGCTTGACCGCCCCTTCGCCCGCCGGGCACTCCGCCGCAGCCACCGCGATGGCTTGCCGCCACTGCTCCTGATTCGGCATCGGGAGGTCGCAGATGCGGGCGGAGTTCGCGAGGCGCTCCAGGTGCGGCGTGACCTCCTGCGCATGCCCGTCGATCACGCCGATCGTCTCGAACACGCCGTCGCCGCGCTGGGTGCTCAGCTCCCCCACGCTCAGCGCGGGAGCCGCAGCATCCACCACGGTGAATGTGTCCGAGAGATCGGCCCGCTCCTCAGAATTGCCGACGGGATCGATGATCAGGGCGAAGCGCTGGGCCATGAGAAGACTCTAAGGCCACTGTCAGGAATACCTGCCGTGCACAGGCGTTACACTTGAATGGCCGGGCCGCATAACCCCGGGCTCCAACTTCTGCCGCTTCGAGCGGCCTTCCGCCGAGAGGCGTTCTTGCGGCCCGGTCTTTCTCTGTCCGGACAGATTCGAACCGGTTCCGGCCCTCAGGTCAGACCGTCGACGCGCCACAGACCGGCTGCCGCTTTCAGGTCGTTCGCATAGGTGTGCAGCCGCCGCGCCCTGGTCGTGAGCTCAGAGGCACGCGAAGGCTCGGTCAGCTCGTAGTCGTCTGCCACGTGCGTCGCCCCAGACACCTGCAGCCGGCAGAATGCCGCGGCACGATCGAGCGCGACCGAGAAATCACCGCGGAAGACTCCGCGCAGGATCGTGTCGATCAGCGCCACCAGCTCCTCGGGGCTCGCGGGCACCGGCGCTCCGGCGACGGCGGCATCCGCAGAGGGGAGCTCGACGCGCCCGCGCTCGTACAGCAGCGCCGAGGTCTGCGGATCGCTGTGGATCGCCAACTGCAGCAGGTACAGCCGCCAGAGCGCGCCGGGCAGCGACACCGCTGGAGCCGTCGCCCACAGCTCGGCGATGTCATCGATCCCGTGCTCGGCGGTGAATGCGATCAGTCGCTCGGCGCTCTCGCCGCTCTCGTCCTCGCGCGCCCGCGTGAGCAGAGCCGATGCCGTGGCATGCGCCACGCGCGCGGCCTCCGCAGAATCGTCGGAGCCGACCAGATTGTCAAAGGCTGTGGACGGCCGGCGGACGGGGCGGTGGAACTGCTCGGGCATCCGTCCAGGCTACTCGCGCTCAGGCGGTGGGGATCGCGATGATCGGATCTGTGGTGGGCAGCCCGGTCGGCGATCCGCCCGCCTGCTCGACGGTGACAGCGATCACATCGCCCTTGTGCATCGAACCGTCCAGCAGAGCGGTCGCCGTCCCTGCATCCGTCTCGAACAGGCCTGCCGGCAGTGCATCTTCGCCGCGGACGAGCCAGAGCTGGTACGTCTGATCCTCGTCGAGCGTCTCGAGCCCCTCGGTGACGAGCACGGCACTGCCGACGGACGCCGACCAGTGCGCGGTCGCCTGAGCCCCGGTCTCCAGATCGACCTGCGCCTGCTGGGCGTCGGGGGCGCCTTCGATCTGCTCGAGGGCGACGACGGATGCCGGCCGGGTGAGCTGCGCGATCAGCACGGCCGCGCCGACGCCGAGCCCGACGACGAGCACGACGGATGCTGCGAGCGCGAACAGTCCGCGGCTCCAGCGCCGCCGCTTCGGGCGGTCTGCGGATTCGGCGGTGGTTCCGGCCTCCGGCGTCGCGGAATCCTCCTGGGGGGTGAAGACGATCTGCGCCATCAGCGATTCCCGGACGCTCGCCGGCGGTGCGACGGGCGCTGCGGCATCCGCCAGCAGCGCGGCGGTCTCCGCATCGTGCTCGGCGATGGCGGCCCATTCGGGGTGCGCGGCGAGGGCGTCCGCGAAGCGTCGCTCGTCGGCATCCGACAGCGCGTGCAGTGCGCGGCCGGCCGCGAGCTCTGCGAACTCGTTCTCGTTCATGCGTTCACCCCCATCTCGTTCCTCAGACGCGAGAGTCCGTCCCGCATCCTCGTCTTGACCGTTCCCAGCGGCGCCTCGACCAGCACGGCGATCTCGCTCTGACTGTAACCGCCGTAGTACGACAGCACGAGCGCCTCGCGCTGCGGTTCGGGCAGTGTTCCCAGCGCCGCGACCACCCGCTCGCCCTCGATGCTCAGTTCCACCTGCTCGGCGACGCTGTCGTGGGCGACGCCGATGTCGCGTCTCCCTGCGCGGACGTCCCGATCTGAGCTGGACTGCGATGCCCTGACCCGATCGACCGCGCGGCGGTGGGCGATCGTGAGGACCCATGTGCGTCCCTGCCCCTTGTTCGGAGCGAACCGCGCGGCGGATTGCCAGATCTCCAGGAACACCTCCTGGAGCACCTCCTCGCTCTGAGAGCGATTCACGAGCACGCGGAGGATGAGCCCGAACACCCGCGACGAGAGCAGATCGTAGAGTTCTGCGAAGGCTCCCTGGTCTCCGGCGGACACACGGAAGAGGAGATCGGCGACGAGGTCTCCCGCCGAGCCGTCCTCCGGCACGTCCACGCCGTCGATGACCATCTCTACAAGCATGCCGCATCCGCTCCCCTCATCCCGACCACGCGCCGCGGCCGGGAATCATCCGGACGTGCTGTGAGTTCTTCGGCGCGCGGCCCTTTTCAGATTGATCAGAAGAAATCTGAGATTCTTCCCATCCGAACCGCGAGGGGTTCCGAACATCAGTCAACGCCGCGGAGATGTCGCGGCTCCGAACCCCGGAGGTAGAGATGTTCAGCACCAAGAAGAAGATGACCGCAGCACTGACGCTCGGATTCGCGAGCGTTCTCGTGCTAGCCGGCTGTTCCATGGGCGGTGGCGACGCGGCCGAAGAGCCCGCCGAGCCGGCGACGCCGGAGACGTCTGAGCCGGCTCCCGAGAGCATGGGCCCGGCGGCAGACCTCGTCGGTTCCGGCTGCGAGGCGTACGCAGAGGCCGTGCCGGATGGCGCAGGATCCATCGAGGGGATGTCGCAGGACCCGGTGGCGGTCGCGGCATCCAACAACCCCATGCTGACGACGCTCGTCTCGGCGGTCAGCGGTGAGCTGAACCCGGACGTGAACCTCGTCGACACGCTCAACGGTGATGAGTTCACCGTGTTCGCGCCGGTGGACGATGCATTCGCCAAGATCGACGCGGCCACGATCGATACGCTCAAGACCGACTCCGACATGCTGTCGTCGATCCTGACGTACCACGTGGTACCCGGTCAGATCGCACCCGCCGACATCGCCGGAATGCACACCACCGTGCAGGGCGCCGATCTCGAGGTCACCGGCGAGGGCGACTCGTGGATGGTGAACGATGCGAACGTCGTCTGCGGCGGCGTCCAGACGGCCAACGCGACCGTGTACCTGATCGACTCGGTCCTCATGCCGCCGGCTGAGTGATCCGCGACCGGTGCCGACTGGGGAGTCACAGCACCGGTGCGATGCGGCCGTCAGCGCGAGTAGGCGCTGACGGCCGCATTCGTGTGTGCGTGGCTCGACGGTGAGAACCGTTAGACTCGGAACTGCGGGCCTCTAGCTCAGTTGGCAGAGCATCGGACTTCAACATAATAGGAGCGCCTCGAGGGAAACCTCGGGGATGACACCACTCAAAGTCGGGGAACCCTTCCTGGGAGACCAGTTGGCAATCCCGAGCCAAGCCGGACGCGAGTCCGGAAGGTGTAGAGACTGGACGGGTGGCACCTACGGCGCAAGCCATGGTGAAGGGACAGTCCAGACCACGAACGCCCAGCGGGCGGCGGCGAAAGTCGAAGTGGTATGTTAATCCGCGGGTCACGGGTTCGAGCCCCGTGGGGCCCACCGCATGAGAATGAACGCGACCGTGATCAATTCCGCGGCACGTCGACGAGGCGCTCGGATCCAGGCTGCCGGAGGCGCACGTCTCCGGCGGACATCGCAGCGAGCTCAGCGTCAAGCGGCGTGACGTCCTCCGGCTTCACCCACAGGCTGAATTCGGCTCTGGCGGCATACACCGGCTCATCGAGCACGGCATCCCGCCCCTGAATCCACGCACGCAGCAGGTTCTCAAACCGGCCGGCATCCGCGTGCGTCACCGACACCCCGACGCCGGTCAGCAGGCGACGATCGACCAGCGCGGCCAGATCGAGCGCCTCGGAAACCGCCGACGAATACGCACGCACCAGCCCTCCGGCACCGAGCTTGATGCCGCCGAAGTACCGGGTGACCACGGCGACGACGTCCGTGAGCTCTCTGCGCCGCAGCACCTCGAGCATCGGAACCCCCGCAGTCCCCGAGGGTTCGCCGTCGTCTGATGACCGTGCCCGCTCCCCCAGCGACCCCGTCACCTGCGCGGAGCAGTTGTGCCGCGCATCCCACGCCCGCTTCTTGACCGCGACGATCACGGCATCCGCTTCGTCGGCGGACGAAACCGGCGCGACGTGCGTGAGGAAGCGCGACTTCTTTATCACCAACTCATGATCGACGGGCCTCGCGATCGTCGCCGGGTGGATCGTCATGCCGTGAGCTCGGCGAGCTTCCGCATCGTGCGAAGGTTGCGCGCGGTGCCGGCGACGCCGAGCGCACGATCGAGCACCGCCTTCGTCAGTTTCGTGGCGTGCACGCCGTCGTCGCTGTAGTTGATCCAGAGATCGTGGCCGACGAGTGCGAGCTCCTCCCCCGGCACGAGGCGCTCGGTGAGCACCGCGACGGCCCCCGCCGTCGGCTCACCCTCGAGGAACATCGCGTGCACGAGCTTCTCCGCCCCATCGTCGAACGGGAGCGCAGCGAAAGCGGCCACGAGCTCGTCATGCGTGCGGGAGATGACGGGGGTGTCCACACCGAACTCGGCCGCGATCACCTTCCGAACCCGCGCGCAGGCCGACGCGGCATCCGCCGGCGTATCGCAGACGATGTTGCCGCTGGCGATGTAGGTCGAGACGTTCTGCAGGTCGGTGTCGGATGCCAGCACTTCGCGCAGCCGCGCCATCGGAACGCTGTTGCGACCTGAGACGTTCACGGCCCGCAGGAGCAGGACGCTGCGGCTCACGCGCCGTCGCCCTCGAACGCGCCATCGCTTTCGAAAGCCTCAGCGCTCGAGAGGAGTTCGGCGCCCGCATGCGCGAGCTCTGCAAGTGCGGCATCACTCGACTCCGGGGTCACGCCCGCGACGAGATCCGTCAGTACGCGCACGTGCACGCCGTGCGCGATCGCGTCGAGTGCGGATGCGCGCACGCAGTGGTCGGTCGCCAGTCCCACCACATCGGCGTCGATCACGCCGCGTTCACCCAGCAGCGCGACGACCGTCTCATCGGCCTCGGTCGTGCCCTCGAACATCGAGTACGCCGGCACCCCATATCCCTTGCGGACATGATGCGTGACGGCATCCGTCGTCAGAAGGGGGTCGTACTCTGCGCCCTCAGTGCCCGCGACGCAGTGCTCCGGCCACGTGTCCCGGAAGTCCGGTTCGGCGGCGAAGTGCCCGCCGTTGTCGCCCTCCGGATGATGCCAGTCGCGCGACGCGACAATCACGTCGTAGCGTTCGGCATGAGAGCGCAGGAACGCGGACACAGCGGATGCCACGGCATCCCCGCCGGTGATTGCCAGCGCGCCGCCCTCGGTGAAATCGTTCTGCACGTCGACGATGAGTAGTGCTCTGCTCATACCTCGAGCGTACGCGTCCGACCGCTGATCTCGCCGAATGAGGAGTGTTGAGCCCCGAGTCAGGATTGAACTGACGGCCTTTCCATTACGAGTGGAATGCTCTACCACTGAGCTATCGGGGCGTGCGCCGCGAGGCGGCACGATGAACGATATTACCCTGTCCGTGCCGCCATCGCGAAATCACTCGCAGTTCAGATCACCGTCCGGCACGGCATCATCCAGGAAGTACGCGTCGACCGCGTCGTCCACGCACACGTTGCCCTTGTTGTACCCCGTGTGCCCTTCGCCGACGCGAGTGATGAGCACGCCCTCTTCGAGCTGCTCGGCCAGCGACTCCGACCACTCGTACGGCGTCGCCGGGTCGTTCGTCGTCCCCACGACAAGGATCGGGCCGGCACCCTCGGCGTGGATCTCACCACGCGTCCCGGTCGGCGGATACGGCCACACCTCACAGGAGTCCGGCCCGTTCCAGTACGGCGCGACTGTCGGCGCCTCCTTCTCGAGCTTCGCGTCAGCGGCATCCTGAGCGGCCTGATCGTCTTCCACCGGGTAGTCCATGCAGTTGTAGGCGCGGAATGCCTCGGTGGAATTGTCGATGTATGTGCCGTCCTCGCGGGAGTTGTAGAAGTCGGCGAGGACGAACGCCACGTACGGGTCGCCCTCTGCCGCTTCGCCGAGGGCCTGCGTCAGGTAGTCCCAGCTGTCGGTCGAATACAGCGCCGAGATGATCGCGGTCATCAGAGAATCTGCCCCGAGCAGGCGCCCATCGCCATTCTCCAGCGGCGTGCGGTCGACGGCCGCCAGCAGCGCTCCGAGATCGGCCATGGCCTCGTCGACCGTGCCGTTGAACGGACAGGAACCGGAATCGAGGCAGTCCTGCATGTAAGCCCGCAGCGCCGATTCGAAGCCGACCCCCTGGGTCGTACCGACCTCGGTGCCGGAGACGGCCGGATCGATGGCACCGTCGAGAACGAGCCGCCCGGCCTTCTCGGGGTAGAGATTCGCGTAGGTCGCGCCGAGGAACGTGCCGTACGAGTAACCGAGGTAGTTCAGCTGCTTGTCGCCCAGGACGGCACGGATCAGATCCATATCGCGCGCCGAGTTGACCGTGGAGATGAACGGCAGGATGCCGTCGCTGTTCGCCTCACACGCATCGGCGAACGCCCGGTTGCTCTCGGTGAGCTCGGCCTCCCACTCCGGGGTGCCGCGCTTGCCCGTCGGAATGTCGTACAGGTAGGAATCCATGTCGGCCGCGTCGAAGCAGCGCACCGCCGTGGAATCGCCGACGCCGCGCGGGTCGAAGCCGATCACGTCGTAGTTCTCGGAGAGGTCGGCGCTGACCGCGTAGCTGAGGCTGTCGAGGATGAAGTCGCGTCCGCTGGCACCCGGGCCGCCCGGGTTCGTCAACAGCGAGCCCATCGACGTTCCCGTCGCCTGATGGCGCACGATCGACAGTTCGATCTCGCCGTCGCCCGGGTTCTCCCAGTCCAGCGGAGCGGTGACACGGGTGCAGTCGAACGTCGCCCCGCCCCGATCGCACTGCTCCCACTCGAGCGTCTGCTCATAGAAGGGCAGCAGATCCTCCGAGATCCCCTCAGTGTCCGGGGCGTTCGTCGTGGAGGGCCGGGGCTCGGCGCCTTCCGGTATCACCGAGTACAGGCATCCGCTGAGCATCATGGCGGCGGCGGCGAGGCCGGCGGTGATCGTCGCCAGCCGTCGCAGGCGAGAAGTCTGTCGGGTGTTCACGGTTTCCTCCCGCTCGCGACGGTCACGAGCAAACTCTCCAGGGCGAGCGTCGGAGCGACGTTGCGCTCCAGTGCCTCCCTCGTCTCGGCAAGATGGTCGAGCACCACAAGCGTACGTTCCACTGGCCACGCTGACGCGAGCGCGGTCAGCTCGCCGTCCAGTTCGCGGTTGATGAGATCGTCGCCGCGGTCGTACTGCAGCATCATCACGTCGCGGAACATCGACTGCATGTCGGTGAGCACCCGGTCGATGCCGTCGCGAAGGCTGCGTGTGGCGCGTTTCTTCTGATCGTCCTCGAGCGCCGAGATCTGTGCGCGCAGGGCCGGCGGAACCGCCTGCCCCTCGGCGATGCCGACCGTCCGCAGCATTGACGCACGCTCGGCCGCATCGCGCTCGGCAGTGAGCGACTTGGCATCGTCGGTGGCCGCCTGGATGATCTCGCCCGCGACCTCGACGGCGCTGCCCACGCCGCGCACGGACAGCACGGAGCGCAGCGTGCCGTCCCGCCGCCTGCGGGCGGACTCATCGGTCGCCAGGCGCTGAGCCATGCCGATATGGCGCTGTGATTGGCGGGCGGCCTGCTCGGCGACGACCGGATCAGCTCCGGTGCGCTCGGTGATCAATCGCGCGACATCGTCGACATCAGGCTCGCGCAGGCGGAGCGGACGGACCCGGGAGCGGATCGTCGGCAGCAGATCGGCCTCGCTCGGGGCGCACAGCACCCAGATGGTCTGCTCCGGCGGCTCTTCGAGAGCTTTGAGCAGCACGTTCGAGGTGCGCTCGACCATGCGATCGGCATCTTCGACGACGATGACGCGGTACCGCCCGGCCGAGGGAGCGAAGTACGAGCGCTCGACGAGCGCACGGGCCTCTTTGATCGTGATGATCACCTTGTCGGTGCGCAGCGCGGTGATGTCGGGATGGGTGCCGGCGAGCACCTGACGCATGGTCTGCTCGTCCTCGGGCCGATCGGCGATCAGCGCCGCCGCGAACGCGTAGGCGAGGGTGGACCGCCCGGAACCGGGAGGCCCCGTGATCAGCCAGGCGTGCGAGAGCGACGCCGGATCGGATGCCGCGGAGCGCAGCGCCTCGACCGCTTCCTCCTGCCCCCACACGTCCGCCCACGGGAACGGAGCGAGGGTCGCGGTCATGCTCTCAGCCTAACTGCCGCCGCCGACAAGCCCCTGCGAGCCCCGAGACTGCATTCCGCGGACGAGAGGCACTGCATTCCGCGCGGTCTCATCCGCGGAATGCAGTCTCACAGGGACGCTCACAGGGTGCGCTCACAGGGGCGCTCACAGGGTGCGCTCACAGGAGGGGCGCGATGCGGGCGCGGATCGATTCGGCGAGAGAATCGGGGGATGCCGCGGCATCCAGGACGAGGAAGCGGTCGGGCTCGGCGTCTGCCAGCGCGAGGTAGGCGTCGCGGACGCGCGTGTGGAAGTCCTGCTTCTCGGCTTCAAGCCGGTCGAACGGCTTGTCTGCGGAGTCCAGGCGCTGCCGCGCGGCGGCAGGGTCCAGGTCGAGCAGGACGGTGAGGTCGGGCAGCGCGCCCTCCGTCGCCCACAGCGACAGGTCGCGGATCTCCGTGCCATCGAGCACGCGTCCCGCGCCCTGATACGCGACCGAGGAGTCGAGATAGCGATCCTGAAGCACGATCTCGCCGCGATCGAGCGCCGGTCGCACGACGGTCGCGACGTGGTGCGCGCGATCGGCTGCATACAGCAGCGCCTCGGCGCGCGGAGCGATGTCGCCGCGGTGGTGGAGCACGATGTCGCGGATCAGTCGCCCGACATCGCTGCCGCCCGGCTCGCGCGTGCGCAGCACAGTGTGCCCGGCATCCGTCAGCCAGGAGCCGAGCAGTTCGGCCTGGGTGGTCTTCC
>JBQDFB010000037.1:0-5660 GCA_052085045.1 Microbacteriaceae bacterium
AACCCCGACTGGCATCTCACCGACGAGCCGGTGCTCGTGTACGACGGGGACGGACAGACCATCGGCGGCGTCGCCGGGTTCCGCGGTCTGTACCGTGCCTGGCTCGCACACGTCACCGCTGCGCTCGGGGACGCGCCGATCGTCGTGATCTGCGAATCGCGCCAGCTCGGCGAGCTGATCGCCGACTGGGACGACCCGCGGGTGCGCATCATCCACACGATCCACACGATGCATCTCGAAGCGCCGTACACGCCGGATGCTTCGATGAACGCGCTGTGGACGCGCTGGTTCGCACACGCCGACCGCTTCGACGCGGTCACCTGGCCGACGCCGCGGCAGCGCGACGATGTCGCCGCACGCTTCGGCGACGGCATCCGCAACGTCGTGGTGCCCAACGGCATCGAACTGCCGACCGCGGGGGAGAGCGCCCCGGAACCGGGCCTTGTCGTCTCGCTCTCCCGGCTCGCGCCCGGCAAGCGCATCGATCACATCATCCGTGCCTTCCTGGTCGCTGACGTGCCCGGTGCGGTGCTGGAGATCTGGGGCGACGGACCCGCGCGCGCCGGGCTCGAGCAGCTCATCGCCGAACGCGACTGCGCAGATCGTGTGCGCGTGCGCGGCGTCACGTCCGATCCGGATGCTGTGCTCGAACGCGCCTCCGTCGTCGTCTCTGCCAGCGCGTTCGAAGGGCAGGGGCTCTCACTCGCCGAGGCCCTCGCGCACGGCCGCCCCGTCGTCTCCTACGACGTGCGGTACGGCCCGAGCGATCTGCTCGCCGGCGGCGGGGGCCTGCTCATCCCCGACGGCGACGAAGCCGCGCTGGCTGATGCGTTGCGCCGCGTGCTCACGGATGCGGAGCTGCGCACCCGCCTCGCAGTCGAGGCTCCGGCGGCGGCATCCGTGTGGGGCGACGACCGGACTCTTGAAGCTCTCGCGGCGACCGTGCGCGACGTTCTCGCCACCGCGTCGCGACGCACCCCCGCGGTCTGAGCACGGGTCGGCGCTCGACAAGTTCTGGGAAACCGGAAACTGCTCTCCGGGCATCCCCGCTGTGCTTGTGCCGCTGCTTTCCTAGCGTGGAGGCATGAGCGACTCTCAGCGACAGGTTCCCGCATCCGGCTCGGCGCAGTCTCTCGATCCGCGGACGGCGGTGCGCGCGGCGATCGTCTTCGTCGTGGCGACGCTGGCACTGGTGACGCTGATCTGTGCCGTCTTCCTCGTGTCCGGTGCGCCCCTGCCGGACTGGTTCACGATCGCCGGTCGGTGGATACCCGCCGTCGTGTCGTTCGTCGTGATCCTGTTGTTCGGCCTGCCCGGCTCAGTCAGCCGCTGGTGGATGCTGCGACCCGGGAAGATCGGCACGCTGCTCAGCGGACTGGCGACGGGCGTGATCGGACTCGTCCTGGTCTACGCGGCGGCTGCCGCGATCGGCATCGGTCTCGGCCTGGCTGCGCCGCTGCCGTGGGCGGGCTATCTGCAGATCGCCGTGCTGACGGTGCCGGCTGCGCTGCTGTTCTCGGTGAGCACGTTCGGCGAAGAGGTGACCTGGCGGGCGTTCCTGCCGCAGCTGTTGCCCGGAATGAACCGCTGGGTCCGGGCGGCCCTGATCAGCGGCATCTGGGTCGTCTTCCACATTCCGCTGCACGGGACGATGATCCTGCAGGGTGCTCTGCCGCCGGTGACGGGCGTGGTCTCGACCGTGCTGCTGCTCCCGCTGGGTGTCTTCCTCGCCATGCTCGTCGAACGGTTCGGCAGCGTCTGGCCGGCAGTGATCGCCCATGCCGTGCCGATGTCGGTGCTGAATCTCGTCGCGGGCTCGGCCGACCTGTCGGCATCGTCTCTGTGGGGGCTCGCCGCGGTCACGACGGTCGCCCTGACAGCCGGGGCGATCATCGTCGCGCCGGCTCGGCGATGAGTCCACAGGTCGGCAGAAGAAAATTTTCCTACGGATGTCGATCCGGCCCTTCTCCGGTCGACGTCTTCAGTGAGAGGGTCGAAAACGATCCCGCAACCGAAGGAGAACATCATGAAGTTCATGCTGATCATGCGTGCAACCGACGCAGCCATCGAAGCGTCCCACGAGGTCCCGTTCGAGCAGATCATCGCGGAGATGGGCGCGTACAACGAATCGATGGTGAAAGCGGGCGTCCTGCTCGCCGGTGAGGGGCTCGCCGATGCGGCCGAGGGATTCGTCGTCGACTTCAGTGCAGACAAGCCGCTCGTCACCGACGGCCCCTACGGCGAGACCAAAGAGTTGTTCAACGGCTTCTGGATCATCGAGGTCTCCACGCGTGAAGAAGCCGCCGAGTGGGCCAGCCGGGCACCGCTGACCACAGGGAACTATCTTGAGGTGCGTCGGGTGCACGAGATGGATGATTTCCCGGCCGACAACGAGTGGATCCAGAAGGAAGAGGGCTGGCGCGAGGAGCAGGCGCAGCGCGCCCAGCAGTGAGTCACGGCATGCCAACGGACCACGACGACGCGACGGTGCGCTCCACGACAGCAGCGGAGCGCACCGTCGCGGCCGTCTGGCGCATCGAGTCGGCGAAGATCGTCGCGACGCTCACCCGGATGGTCGGCGACTTCGCCTGGGCGGAGGATCTCGCTCAGGATGCCGTACTCGAGGCGTTGCGGCAGTGGCCAGTCGACGGCGTGCCGCGCAACCCTGCCGCCTGGCTGACGGCCGTCGCCAAACGCCGGGCGATCGACGGCTGGCGCCGGCAGGAACGATACGACGACCGGATCGCCACCATTGCGCACGATCTGGAACGCGAGCAGGCCGATGCCATGGATGCCGACCCTTGGGATCCGGATGCCATCGACGACGACGTGCTGCGGCTGATCTTCATCTCGTGCCACCCGGTGCTCTCGCGCGAGGCCAGTGTCGCCCTGACGCTGCGGGTGGTCGGCGGTCTGTCCAGCGAGGAGATCGCCCGGGCGTTCGTGGTTCCCACCGCCACCGTGCAGCAGCGGATCGTCCGAGCCAAGAAGACTCTGGGCGCGGCGAAGGTACCGTTCGAGGTGCCCTCGCGGCAGGAATACGCCGAACGACTGAGCGCAGTGCTCGGTGTGCTGTACCTGATCTTCAACGAAGGGCATGCCGCGAGCAGCGGCGCCGACTGGATGCGCCCCGAGCTCAGCCACGAGGCGATCCGCCTCACTCGCGTGCTGACGGCCCTCGTGCCGCGGGAGCGTGATGCGCACAGCCTGCTGGCGCTGATGGAACTCACCGCCGCCCGATTCCCCGCCCGCGTCGATGCGAAGGGCGAGCCGATCCTCCTCGCCGATCAGGACCGCAGCCGCTGGGATCGCGGCCGCATCTCCCGCGGGCGTGCAGCCCTCGAACGGGCGGATGCCGTCGGTCACGGCCGCGGCGCCTACGGACTGCAGGCGGCGATCGCCGAGTGCCACGCGATCGCGGCGTCCGTCGAGCGCACGGATTGGGAGCGGATCGTCGTGCTGTACGAGGCGCTCGGACGCGTGGCACCCTCGCCGATCGTGGAGCTGAATCGGGCTGCGGCGGTCGCGATGGCGACCGGCCCGGCATCCGCCCTGCGCATCATCGACCGGATCGCCGAGTCCGGCGCACTGGCGGGGTATCACCTGCTTCCGGCGACCCGCGGCGAGATGCTGCTGCGCCTGGGGCGCAGAGAAGAGGCCCGTTCCGAGTTCGCCACCGCCGCGGAACTCGCGGGGAACGACCGGGAACGGGCCCTTCTGGAGGCCAAGGCCTCGGCTGATTAGAGGATCAGTCGCGGACCTTGTTGCCGCGGCCCACGATGAGGCCGTAGATCAGCAGCACGATGATCGCACCGCCGATGGCGAGAGCCCACGATGAGAGGCTCCAGAACTCATTGATGCCGACGCCGAAGATCAGGCTGCCGAGCCATCCGCCGAGGATTGCGCCCACGACGCCCAGAAGAAGTGTGACGAACCACCCGCCACCCTGCTTACCGGGAAGGATCAGTTTCGCGATCGCCCCGGCGATCAATCCGAGAAGAAGAAATGCAAGGAAACCCATGATGTAATCCCCTTTCTGTTAGCGGTGGTGCAACTATGCTCCTCTGCGAACAGTTGCGCCAGCCCCCTTGCGTTGCGCCGGCAGAAGACGATAGGGGCCGGACACAGCGAAAGGGCCCCATCTCCGGAGAGATGAGGCCCTTCTGCGCAGTCAGATCAGTTGCTGCCGCGCGCGATCGCGATGATGCGCAGGATCTCGACGTACAGCCAGACGACGGTCACCATGATGCCGAAGCCGCCGACCCAGCCGTACTTGCGGGGAGCGCCGTTGCGCACGCCCTGCTGGATCTGGTCGAAGTCGAGCACCAGCGAGTACGCGGCCATGATGACCACGAGCACACCGATGATCAGGCCGAGGGGGATGCCCATGATCTCGACGCTGCGGAGTCCGAACGCGTTCTGGTTGACGCCGGTCCACATCAGGATGAGGTTCAGCACCGAGAACGCGAGGTAGCCGACCATGGCGATCATGAAGACCTTGGTGGCCTTCTTCGAGGCGCGGATCTTGCCGCTGGCGAACAGGGCCAGGGTCACGCCGACAACGGCCAGGGTCGCGAGCGTCGCCTGCACGACGATGCCGGGGTAGATGACCTCGAAGAATGCCGAGATACCGCCGACGAAGAGCCCCTCCAGGGCCGCGTAGGCGAAGATCAGTGCGGGGCGCACCTTCTTGCGCGAGGTGAACGTGATGACCAGCGCGAGCACGAAGCCGCCGAGTGCGCCGATGATCATCGGCAGCATCGACACGCCGACCTGCGGGTTGAGGCTCATTCCGCCCAGCGACCACACCCAGCCGACGACGGCGGTGACGAGCAGGATGCCGAAGAGACCAGCCGTCTTCCAGACGGTGTCCTCGACGCTCATCCGGTCGGTCTCGAGCGAACCGGCCGACGGCGAGGTGTACATGCCTTCGAGCTGGGCGTTGGCGGCGGCATCCATCGCACCGTGCTGCAGCGAAGCTGCCTGGGCGCCCTGCATGCCGGACTGGCCGCCGGACGCGCCGGGGTAGGTGGCGACGTTCCGAGGATCCTGCTTCTGGAACGCCGGGTTGTTGAATGCGAAATTGCTCATGGTGGTGGGCCTCACTCCGAGAGGTTCTAAGGTCGCTTTCCTCCACGATACCGGCCGAATACTATGTGTGGGGTGTTCTAACCTGAATCCATGCCCAGGAAGTCGCCGCTCGTCATCGGCCACCGGGGCGCCCCCGGGTATCGGCCCGAGCACAGCAGGTCGTCGTACGACCTCGCGCTCGCTCTGGGCGTGGATGCCGTCGAGCCCGATGTCGTCGCGACGAAGGACGGCATCCTCGTCCTTCGGCACGAGAACGAGATCTCCGGCACCACCGATGTCGCCGACCGCCCCGAGTTCGCCGACCGCAGGGCCACCAAGCGCATCGACGGTCAGCAGCTGACCGGCTGGTTCACCGAGGACTTCACCTGGGATGAGCTCGCCACGCTGCGAGTGCGGGAGCGGCTGCCGCAGGTGCGGGTCTCCAGCGCCTCGTTCGACGACGCGCAGCCGGTGCTGCGCCTGACCGATCTTCTCGATCTCGTCAGGGAAGCGTCAGAAGAGCACGGCCGTGAGATCGGGGTCGTGCTCGAGATCAAGCATGCGACCTATTTCGCGGGGATCGGGCTCGA
>JBQDFB010000037.1:5760-8244 GCA_052085045.1 Microbacteriaceae bacterium
CTCGTCGGGGCGGTCGACGGCATCAGCGTCAACAAACGGATGCTGCTCGCCGAAGACAACACGATCGTCGCCGACGCGCACGCCAGAGGCCTGAAAGTCTTCACCTGGACCGCCCGCCCCGAGAACGCGTTCCTCGACCCCCAGTTCCGATCGGGCGGCGACGCGCAATCATTCGGCGACTACGAAGCGGAGTGGCGTGCTCTCGCGCGCACCGGCGTCGACGGTGTGTTCGTCGACCATCCCGACCTCGGCGTGGCGTTCTTCCGCAACTGAACTCCGGGGCGCTCCCGTGCGCCCGACCCCGGTGCGTCACCTTCCGTTCACCAACCGGACGCCTGCCGTGCGGTTGCCGGACAGCCGGAGTCGGTCGACTGAGCGTGAACGTTCGTGCCCCCACCCCGACCCCTGGAGTCACATGTCCCGCCCGTCTCGCACCGTCGCGGCCTCTGCGGTCTGCGCCCTCGGCGCCGCCGTACTGCTCGCCACCCCCGCCGTCGCCGCTGAAGAGCCCCTCGGCGTCCGCATCAACGAAGTCGTCTCGAGCGGAGGCAGCCCCGGCGACTGGATCGAGTTCTACAATCACTCCGACGAGCCCGTCGACCTGAGCGGGCACATCGTCCAAGACAACAGCGACAAGAACCCGTACGAGATCCCGAGCGGCACGATCGTCGAGCCGGGCGCCTACTACGTCATCGACACCCTCGACGAGGACACCGGCGCGGGCGACTTCGACTTCGGCCTGGGCAAGGGAGACAGCGTACGTCTCTTCGCCCCCGGCGACGCGAACGGCACCGAGCCCCTGCTGGAGACGACCTGGCCGGACGGCACGCACGCAGAGCCGAGCTGGGGCGTGATGGGCGACGGCACCGAGTACGCCATCACCTCTGCCGCGACCAAGGGCGCGGAGAACACCTTCCCTGACGAGGGCGGTGAAGAAGGCGGCGGCGAGCCGGGCACCGACTCCGACGTCGTGCTGAACGAGATCATCTACGACGACGTCTCCGGGTACAGCGACCGCATCGAGATCTACAACCGTGGCACCGAGGCCGCCTCCCTCGCCGGCTGGACCATCTCCGACGACAAGCGCGACCGCTTCAGCACCCCCTTCGCCGAAGGCACGACGCTCGAGCCCGGCGCTTTCGTCGTCCTCGTCACGGACGAGGACTTCACCTTCGGGTTCGGCAAGGGCGACGAAGCCGTCCTGTACGACGCCGACGGCGCCGAGGTCGACGCCTACGCGTACGAGAACACCTCGCCGACGGCGACTTTCGCGCGCTGCCCAGACGGCACGGGTGACTGGGCTCACGCGACCGAGGCGACACCGGGCGCCGCGAACAACTGTGAAGTCGCGCCCGTCCCTGGGTCCGTCGTCCTCAACGAGGTCGACTCCGGCCCCGCCGACTGGGTCGAGCTGTACAACCCCGGCACCGAGGCCTTCGACCTCTCGGGCTACGAGATCCGTGACAACTCCGATGACCACAGCTGGACGTTCCTCGGCGCAACGTCGATCGCCGGCGGCGAGTACTTCGTCGTCGAAGCCGACAGGATCGGCCTGGTCGACGGTGAACAGCGTCGCTTCGACTCCGCCATCGGCATCGGCAGTGCCGATGAGATCCGGCTCTTCGACACGAGCGGTGCGCTGATCGACCGAACCGGCGCCTGGGAGGGGCACGCGAACATCGACGGCGACGAGATCGCCGCGACGCTCGCGCGCTGCCCGGACGGCCGCGGTGAGTTCGTCCTCGCCTACGCGACCCCGGGAGCGGCAAACGAGTGCGTGCAGCCCGATGTCGTGATCAACGAGATCGAGTCGAACGGCGATGCGACCGACTGGATCGAGGTCGTGAACCTCGGCAGCACCACGGTCGACATGTCCGGCTGGACCGCGATGGACGACGACCCGGTCGGTCACGCGAACGAGACCACCCCGCTCGCCGACGGCACCACGCTCGAGCCCGGCGAGTACTTCGTGTTCGACCAGAACCGCGACTTCGTCTTCGGTCTCGGCGGCGGCGACACCGCCACGATCCGCAACGCCGACGGCGTCACGGTCACCGAGCACGTGTACCCCGACCACGCAGACGGCGTCTGGGCGCGCTGCGAGGACGGCACGGGCGAGTTCGCCGACATCGCCGTCTCGACCAAGGGGATGCGCAACGCCTGCGGCAACCCTGTGCGCATCAACGAGGTCGAGTCGGACGGCGACCCCGACTGGATCGAGCTCGCCAACCCGACCTCGGACGAACTCGACGTCTCGGGCATCGTCGTGAAGGACGACGATGACACCCACGCCTACGAGATCGCCGCAGGCACCAGCATCCCGGCGAACGGGCACCTGGTGATCGATGACCTCGACTTCGGCATCGGCAAGGACGACACGGTCCGCGTCTTCGACGGCGACCAGCTCGTCGATTCCACCTCGTGGGGCGCCGGACACGTCGCGCCCACCTGGGGGCGCTGCCCGGACATCACGGGCGGATTCGC
>JBQDFB010000037.1:8344-21494 GCA_052085045.1 Microbacteriaceae bacterium
CCGGACACGTCGCGCCCACCTGGGGGCGCTGCCCGGACATCACGGGCGGATTCGCGGCGACGGCGGAGCCCACTCCGGGAGCTGCGAACATCTGCCCCGGTGAGATCGCCGTGGCGGCCTGGCCGGGCTCGGACGACGTGCGCGTGCTCGACGAAGCACCGATGTTCCTCGAAGACAGTTCCGGCCTCGACGTGCAGGAGACCGAAGACGGCACCTTCCTGTGGGCCGTCGACAACGGCACCGGCACGTTCTGGAAGCTGAACGCTTCCGCCGACGGGTCGGTCTCGTTCGCAGACGGCTGGACCGATGGCAAGCGCGTGCGTTTCCAGAAGGATGCCGCTGATGCCGAAGCCGCAGGCCCCGACACCGAAGGCATCACGGTCGGCGGCGACGGCCTGATCTACGTCGCATCCGAGCGCGACAACAGCGACAAGGGCGTGAACCTGAACACGATCCTGCAGGTCGACCCGAACGAGGGCGGTCCCGACCTCGTCGCACTCACCGAGTGGGACCTCACCGACCTGCTGCCCGCCGTCGGTGCGAACCTCGGCATCGAGGCCGTCGAGTGGCTATCGGACTCGGAGCTGGAGGGAACGCTCCACGACGACAACACGAACGAGACGTACGTCGGGTCGGACTACGCCGGTGACGGACTGTTCTTCGTCGCCGTCGAGGACGGCGGCGGGGTCTACGCCTTCGCGCTCGCCGCAGACGGCTCGGCTGAGCTCGTCTCGACGATCGACCCCGGTCTCGCGGGCGTCATGAGCCTCGACTACGACTCCGTCCTCGGAGTGCTGTGGGCCGTGTGCGACGACGGCTGCGGCGGCAAGTCGGCGCAGATCACCCTCAACGGCACCGACCAGCCCGGCATCGAGCACTTCGCTCGGCCGGCGGGCATGGAAGACATCAACAACGAGGGCTTCGCCACGGCGCCGGCCTCGCTGTCGACGGACGGCCAGCGCCCGGTGTGGTGGTTCGCGGACGGATATGAGACCGGTGCGCTGAAGGTCGGCACGCTCCCGGGCGCCGTCGACGACGAAGGCCCGGGCGAGGGGGAGGACCCGGGCCCCGGCGAGGGTGACGGTCCTGGTGAGGGTGACGGTCCTGGTGAGGGCGCTGGCAACCAGCCCGGCCCGTCGATCGACCCGCTCCCCGGATCCGAACTCGTCGAGGGAAACAAGGGCGGTGCCACCGTCGACCAGTCGGTCGTCGCCCCCGGCGATCGCGTCACGATCACGCTCGGCGCACAGCACGCTGGCGTCGACGCCGAGGTCTGGATGTACTCCGACCCGGTGTTCCTCGCCGACGGCGCGCTGAACGCCCAGGGAGCGATCACCGTGACGATCCCGATGGATGCCACGGCCGGAGCGCACCGTCTCGCGGTGTACTCCGCCGATGGTGAGCTGCTCGGTTGGGTGAACATCGAGGTGAAGACCGGCGGCGGTCAGTTGGCGACCACCGGCGCTGAAGGCTCAGCATCCGGCCTGGTTCTGGCACTGGCGCTCCTGCTCATGGGCGGGCTCGCCGTGACTCTGCGTCGCCGCACGCGGACGGCGTAGCCGGTCGATCCCGAAGGCGCGTGAGGCAGACCGTCTCACGCGCCTTCGGCGTACCGGCTGTCGATGGTCGGGACTCCGAATCCCCGATAGGCTCCCAGGTCATGGTGAACGTGCGACGGGGCGTCCTGGCGGGGGTGGCGTCAATCGCTCTGCTGGCGATGGGAGCCGGCATCGGAATCGCCGTCGGCGACGTCCTCGGCATCCGCACGGAGCCTGCCGAAGTCATCCCGGCACCGGAGGCGACCGTGCCGGCCGTCGCCGAAGCGATCGCTCCGCCCGAGATCACCGTGCGCGATGCGCCCGACACCGCGCTGATGGACGCGGCCCGGCAGTCGCTGAAGAAGGCAACGGATGCTGCGCCGCACACTGCGGGCACAGCATCCGTCACCGTGCAGATCAGCGACGACGCGGCATCCGCTGATCAGTCCTACCGCCTGACCGGCGAGTCCGATGCGCTCACCGTCGACGCGGCCGACGAAGCGGGGGCGGCCCGCGCGCTGTTCGACATGGCCGCGGCCATTCGTGCCGGCCGGGCGATCGACGAGCGGACGGGGGAGGAAGTCACCGACCGACTGCCGATGCGCATGCTCGACCTCGGCGCGGTCGCGGTCGACGCCGACCCGTCGCAATGGGAGTCCGGCACCGACTACTCGCATGCCTCCCGAGCGTTCGAAGACGTCTACCTGGCCGAAGCGCCCTACATCGACGAGGTTGCGCTGGCGGACGGATACGCGGACTGGGAGGTGTTCCTCGAGCGCGCCCTCGAGAACGGCTACAACGCCGTCGCGTGGCCGGGAGCGGTGGAGTTCATGACCTTCGCCGATGTGCCGGATGGGCCCGTCTACCCCGAGGGAGACGACCACATCGGGCGGGCAGAGGCTCTCCGCGACGCGTTCGGGCCGTTCTGGGATCGGGCGAACGAGCTCGGCATCGACATCTTCCTGCGCACCGACATGCCCACGCTCACCCCCGAGCTCGCGTCGTACTTCGACCGTCGCTTCGGCGGGCTCGACACCGAGAATCCGCAGTTCTGGGAGGTGTACACCGCAGGCCTCCAAGAGCTGTACGACGTCGAGCCGGGGCTCTCGGGAGTCATACTGCGCATCGGTGAGGGCGGTGGGATCTACAAAGACCCGAGCTGGGACTACTACTCGCAGATCGCCGTGCGCACCGTTGCCGGCGTGCAGACGATGCTGAACACCTACGCCGATCACGCCGAGGCGAGCGGAAGCGAGGTGATCTTCCGCACCTGGAGCGTCGGAATCGGCGAGGTCGGCGACATGCACACCGACCAGGAGTCGTATCGGACGATCTTCGACGGGGTCTCCTCGCCCGCGCTGATCGTCTCGACGAAGTACACGATGGGCGACTTCGACAGCTGGCTGCCGATGAACGACACCCTCGAGATCGGCGATCAGCGCCGGATCATCGAGATTCAGGGGCGGCGCGAATTCGAAGCCTTCGGGGCGTTCCCGAACGATCTCGGCACGGAACTGCAGACGGTCCTGAACGACCTGCTCGAGACGAATCCGAACATCGAGGGCGTGTGGACGTGGACGCAGGACGGCGGGCCGTGGCGCGCTGGTCCGATGACCCTGTACCTCAAGCACGGGTTCTGGCAGCTGTACGAGCTGAACGTGCAGCTCGCCGGGGCGCTGGCTCGAGATCCCGGCGCCGATGTCGGGCAGCTGACGGCGGACTGGGCGCGGGAATGGTTCTCCGATGACCCGGCGACGGTGCAGGCCATCGGCGAGGCCATGGCGCTGTCGCGGCCGGCGATCCTGCAGGGCCTGTACATCGAGCCGTTCGCCGAGAACCGCGCGTTCGCCCTCGGCCTCGAACCGCCGCCGATGATGTGGATCTTCAAGTGGGACATCCTCTCCGGCGATGCCGCCACCCACGACGTGATGTACCAGATCATCGGGGAGGACCGCATCGACGAGGCGGTCGCACTCGGTGAACAGGCGGTGGCAGACGCCGAACGCATGGGCGAGATCATCGCCGCGACAGATCCCGAGAACTGGCGCGACCCGGCACTGCACGAGGCGTTCGTGGGCGCGGTCGACTACGAGGTGGACACGCTGCGGCTGCTGACGTCGTACCGGGAGCTGTTCCTGCTGCAGGCCCAGTGGCGCGACACGCTCTCGCCCGAGGTGCTCGCTGCCCGCGACGAGGCGCGCGACGAGTTCGTCGCGCTGGCAGAGCCGTACCTCGAACGCTACGAGGGCGATGTCGCGCACCCCGCCTGGAACCTCGATGCGGCGCTGGACGGCGTCGAGCGCGCCGATCGAGACCCGGCCATGGCCTGGATGGCGCGCGGGCTGCTCGTACTCGCACTCGCATGGGTGGTGATCGGCATGATCTCGGCCCGCACGCCGATGGTGCGCCGCCCCGGCGCGGCGGCTGCCCGCGCCACCTGGCTCGGCTCGACCCGGCCCTGGCGCGCGCGGGAATCGATACTCGGCATTCTGCGGACCGATCGTTGGATGCTGCTGATCGTCCCGGTTGCGCTGCTGGTGGGCACCCGGGCGATTCAGACCTCGTTCCTGTCGTGGGTGCATCTGGCGGTCGTGCTGGCGGCGTGGGTGGTGTTCGCCCTCGTCGCACGGTGGCTGCTGGGATCGCGGCACACGCCGTTTGCGCTGATCGCCGCCGTGGGCGGGGCCGTGGTGCTGCGCTGCATCGTGACCCTGTTCGCGCTCTCGTTCGCCGGACCCTCGGGGTACTGGTTCGCCTTCCTCACCGATCCGACGCGCCGCGTGCTGTACATCGCGGTCGCCTTCGCCCTGTTCGTCTGGGTGTTCGTCGCCGCCGGGTGGGCGATATCTGTGCAGATCGGCGTCCGCCGCGCGACGGGCGCCGTGCTCGGCGCCGTCGGTGCCGGGCTGGCGCTGCCCTCACTGGCGATCGCGGTGATCGGATTCGAAGAGGCGCTCACGGCGTGGAACGACCAGGTCGGTCTATTGCCGTACGGACTCTCGCGCATTCTCGGCATCACGACGCACCTCGGCATCCCTGACGAGACGCCCTGGGTGCTGTGCGCCGCAGGGGTGGTGCTGTGCATCGCCGGCGTGCTGCTCTCGCTGCGCCGACGCCGGGTCGGCTGAGGTCAGCGCCGGGGACAGCGGCTGTCGGTGGCCCGGCTTAGACTCGTAACGCCATGACCGAAGCTCCTCTCATCGTTCCCTCCTCTGTCGGTCCCGGATCCTCGGGGGCGTCCGACGAGGACGACCTCCTGGCGGGTCTGAACCCGCAGCAGCTCGCCGCCGTGACCTATCGCGGTCCCGCGCTGCTCATCGTCGCCGGTGCCGGCTCCGGCAAGACGAGCGTGCTCACGCGTCGCGTCGCCTCACTGCTGCGCGGGCGCGAGGCGTGGCCCAGTCAGATCCTCGCGATCACCTTCACGAACAAGGCGGCGGGCGAGATGCGCGAGCGGGTCGGCGCGCTCGTGGGCGAAGCATCCCGCGGCATGTGGATCTCGACGTTCCACTCGGCGTGCGTGCGGATCCTGCGCCGTGAGGCCGAGCAGTTCGGGTTCACGAAGTCGTTCACGATCTACGACTCCGGTGACTCGCGGGCGCTCATCAAGCGCCTCGTCAAAGAGCACGAGGCCGACGCGTACGGCATGACCCCGGCAGCCGTGCAGGGCCGCATCTCGAAGCTCAAGAATGAGCTGCAAGATGCCGAGTCGTTCGCGCGCGACGCCAACATGAGCGACCCGGCAGAGCAGAAGTTCGTCGAGATCTTCGGCGACTATCAGCGGCAGCTGCGCAAGGCGAACGCTTTCGACTTCGACGATCTCATCGGCCAGACCGTGTACCTGTTCCGCGCGTTCCCGAAGGTCGCAGACACTTACCGGCGACGCTTCCGCCACATCCTCGTCGACGAGTATCAGGACACCAACCACGCGCAGTACGCGCTCATCCACGAGCTCACCCGGCCGGTCTCGGCCGATGCTCCCGATCCGTATGCCTCGAACGGCATGATGATCTTCGAGCCCGAGACGACGCCAGAACTCGAGGGTGCCTCCCTGACGGTCGTCGGTGACTCCGACCAGTCGATCTACGCTTTCCGCGGCGCCGACATCCGCAACATCAGCGAGTTCGAGCGCGATTTCCCCGGCGCGAAGGTCGTGCTGCTCGAGCAGAACTACCGGTCGACGCAGAACATCCTCTCGGCCGCGAACGCCGTGATCGGCCACAACTTCGACCGCAAGGACAAGAAACTGTGGAGCGATCGCGGCGACGGCGAGAAGATCGTCGGGTTCACCGGGTACTCGCAGCACGACGAGGCGCAGTTCGTCGCCGACGAGGTCGAGGCGCTGCGGCGGGCAGGCATGCCGTACTCCGAGATGGCCGTGTTCTACCGCACGAACTCGCAGTCGCGTGCGCTGGAGGAGATTTTCATCCGCTCGGCCGTGCCGTACAAGATCATGGGCGGCACGAAGTTCTACGAGCGCGCCGAGATCAAAGACGCCATGGCCTACCTCATCGCGGTCGCGAATCCCGCCGACGAGATGTCCGTGCGCCGCATCCTCAACAAGCCGCGACGAGGCATCGGCGACGTCACGGAGACCACCATCGCCCGCTTCGCCGAAGATCATGGCATCTCGTTCCGCGATGCGCTCTCGGTGCCTGCCGAACTCGGCGTCGGCCCGAAGATCCAGGCAGGCATCGGCCAGCTGGATGCCGTGCTGAAAGAGGCGACCGCGCTGATGCTGCCGTCGTCCGGCGAGGTGCCCGCACCCACCGTCGTGGCTGATGGGCTCAGCCTGCTGCTCGCCAAGAGCGGCTACCTCGACGCGCTGCGCGCCAGCCGCGATCCTCAGGACGAGGCTCGCGTCGAGAACCTCGACGAACTGGTCGCCGTCACCCGCGACTTCGCTCGCAATAACCCGGACGGCACGATCGTCGACTTCCTCACCGAGGTGGCGCTGGTCTCCGACGCCGACGACCTGGACGACGAGTCCGGCTCGGTGTCGATGATGACGATGCACACCGCCAAGGGGCTCGAGTACGACGCGGTGTTCGTCACCGGCGTCGAAGAAGATCTCATCCCGCACCGCATCTCGGCGGGGGAGCCGGGCGGCCCGCAGGAGGAGCGCCGGCTGTTCTACGTCGGCATCACCCGCGCCCGCAAGCGCCTGCACCTGTCGCTGGCGATGACCCGCGCCCAGTTCGGCGAGGTGTCGGTGGCGATGCCGAGCCGGTTCCTGCAGGAGATCCCCGCCGAGCTCGTCGACTGGCGGCAATCGCCGGGAGACGTGAACTCCCGCGGCGGCATGCAATCACGTGCTCTCAACGCCCGACGCGGCGGCTTCGGCAGTGGTGGCGGCGGGTTCGGCGGCAACGGGGAGAGTGACCGGTTCGGCGTGAAGCCGCTCGCCAAGCGCGACGGGCTCAAGCCCTTGTCGACGGCGATGGACAAGTTCCCCAACAAGGTCACCGGCAAGGTGCGCGACAACGGCGACCTCGAACTCGCCGCCGGCGACCGCATCCGCCATGACGACTTCGGCGAGGGGCGCGTGGATGCCGTGACCGGCGAAGGAGCGAAGCGCATCGCCCACGTGCGCTTCGATTCAGCCGGGCTGAAGAAGCTCCTGATCAAGATCGCCCCGATCGAGAAGCTCTGAGAGGTCAGTCGCCCGAGCCCGCGCCGGTCATGGTCGCGGCATCGCGCACCGCGTCGTCGAATCCGGCCGACTGAGACAGTCCTGCGACGCCGAGGCTGCGGCCCTGCGGGTCGCTGGCGATGACGCGCATGCCGCGTGCGCGGCACCAGGTGGCGAGGGCGGCCAGCATCCATACCGCGACCGACTGCAGCTGGGTGACCTCGGTGAGGTCCAGCACGATGACCGCGGGCGATTCGCGGTCGGCCGGGCGCGCGTCGAGCCAGGTGTCGAGGTCGAGCAGCAGTCGTTCGGCGCCGTCGAAGTCGATGTAGCCGCGCAGTCGCCAGACGGCGAGGTCGTCGGCGTTCTCCTGCAGGATCTGGGTGGCGACAGCATCCTGTTCGGCGCCGAGGCCGGCCGCGAGCTCGTCGTTCGCCGCCGTCACCTCGGCCGCCGACAGCGTGAGCGGGCGATGCAGCACGTGCAGCCCGAACCGTGTCGCGAGCTGTTGGGCTGCCACGACGCCGCGCACGGTCGCACCGCTCGCGTCGAGTCTCGGGCTGAACAGGCCGAGCCCGAACTCACCGGGCGAGCTCGCGACGAGTCCGCCCGCGACGCCTGATTTCGCCGGGAGCCCGGCCCGCAGCAGCCATTCGCCCGCGTAGTCGTACATGCCGCAGGTGGCCATGATCGTCATGACGTGCTGGCAGGTCTCGGCACTGGTCACGCGCTCACCCGTCAGCGGATTCACCCCGCCGTTGGCGAGCGTCGAGCCCATCACGGCGATGTCGCGCGCCGTGACGAGTACGGAACACTGCCGGAAGTACGTGTCGAGCGTCTCGAGGACGGGAGCGGTGAGCGACCCGGCGCTGCGCATGAGGTACCCGAGCGCCCGGTTGCGATCACCGGAACTCTGTTCAGAGGCGAAGACCGCTTCGTCGACGCTCAGATCTCGCCCGGCGAAGGCGCTGAGGCGGGCGAGGATGCGCGCGAAGCGATCCTCCGGGGTGTCTCCTGCCACGAGCGAGGTCGTCACGATCGCCCCGGCATTGACCATCGGGTTCGGGGGCCTTCCGGTGATCGCCTCGAGCTTGACGGAATTGAAGGCCTCGCCGCTGGGCTCCGCACCCACCCGGCTGTGGACGGCATCGAGCCCCCGGTCGTCGAGGGCGAGCGAATAGACGAACGGCTTCGACGCGGATTGGATCGTGAACTCCACCCCGGTGTCTCCGCTTTCGTACACGTGACCGTTGAGCCCGCACAGGGCGATTCCGAACAGTTCCGGGTCGGCCTCCGCCAACTGCGGGATGTAGTCGGCGACCGTGCCACGGGTGTCGCTGATGAGCCGATCGTGCACGACGTCGAGGAACGACGTCACGATGTCAGAGAGCTTCTCCGGGGCTGCCATGGGCCCATGGTACGGGCCGCCCGGCGCGCGGGAGCGCCATCACGGATCCCTGCAGGCGGGCGCGCCGCGTTAGGCTGAGCGATATGGCTCTGTTCTCCCGCCGAAAGAAGTCCGACGACGCGCCGACCGAGGCGCAGACCCCGATCGAGGCGGATGCTCCGGACGCAGTCAGCACGTCGGCCCCCGGGGGCGGGTCCTCAGCCGAAGCACCCGAGAGCGCCGCCCCCGAGGCTGACGTCCCCGAGGTCGGGATCTCGGTGCAGGCGTTCCGCGGCATCGGTGCGGCGGCCGGTCCCGAGGTCGAGCTGCCCGATCCGGAATCGACGGCGAACACCACGGATGCTGCGGCCCCGGCATCCCCGGTCGCAGCACCCCAGGCTCCGACAACTCCGCCCCCGGCATCCGCTCCGGCGCCGCCGGAGGCGCCGCCCGCGCAGAAGCGCACCCTTCCGCTCGCCCCGGCGCTGCCGCCGGAGCAGACCGAATCCGTCACCGGCATGAAGGACAACGTGCTGCTGCGCACGGCTCTCGCCGAGCTCGAGGAGGGGGCGACCAATGAGCAGCTCATCGGCGTCCTCCGCCAGATGCTGCAGAACCATCTGTACCTGCGCGTGCACGGCGATGCCCGCGCGCAGGTGACCGAGGGCAAGCCGCTGTCCATCGCCGTCGTCCGCGATGGCGAGCGCAGCTACATGCTGGCCTTCAGCTCGGCCGCCGCCGTCCGCGAATCCGTGCAGCGCGAGACCGAGCCGGCCGCAACCTCGGCGATCGCCCAGCCCGTGACCGCCGTGCTGCACCAGTTGGTGAATGGCGATTTCGCCGGTCTCATCGTCGACAACGCCTCCGGCGTGCACCGTGCGGTCTTCCCGGTCGAGGTCCTGAAGAAGGCCCTCGAGCAGTCCGACGTCAACATGGCGATCAAGATACTCCTCGCCGCTCCCCGCGAGGATGACTCCGAGCAGAAGGTCGGCGACGCCCTGGCGACGACGAAGGTCTGGGTTGCCGTGAACGATGGCGGCGGCAAGGGAGCGGTCGGCATCGCCGAAGCCCGCACGACGGACGGACGCCGCTTCCTGCAGGTGTTCTCGCACCCTCTCGAGATCGTCGCGCTCGGTCGGGGCGACAAGCCGATGCCGTTCGAGCCGGAGCAGCTCGCCAAGGTGCTCACCGAACACAGCGAGATCGCCGGCGTCATCGTCGACCCCGCCGGCCCCTCGATGGTCGTGGAGCGCGAGGCGCTCGGCGCCGTGCTGGTCCGCGCGGTCGACGTCTCCGACTGACCCTCGACCACACGGCGCCGGTGCCGTGGCGCCTCAGCCGCCGGTGCGGATCAGATCGGCCGCACGCCAGGCGACTCCGAGCGTGGGGGCCATCGTGTTGCCCGGCTGGCGGGGGATCACTCCGGCATCGACGACTCTGAGGTTCTCCGTGCCGCGCACGCGCAGCGCGGCATCCACCGGATCGTCCTCGGCCGGCCCCATCCGCACGGTGCCGGTGGCGTGCAGGATGTGGCCGCTCGCCCACGCGTGCGCCACCGCCTGCTCCTTGGTCTGCACATCCGGGCCGGGACTCTGCTCGGTCTCGATCAGCTCGGCGAGCGCGGGCTGATCGGCGATACCGCGCAGCACGGTCAGCGCGCGCAGGAAAGCATCCTGTTCGGCGGGGTCTTCCAGATAGTGCGGCTCGATGATGGGCGGGTTTCCGGGCTCGGATCCGCTGATGTGCACGGAGCTCTCCGTGGTCGGATGCAGCATGTACGCGCTCGCGGAGAAGCCCGGCTCGCTTGCCACCTTGAGGGACGTCGCCGTGAGATCCATCGAGAGCGGATTGAGGATGATGAAGCCATCGGCCTCTTCGCGATCCTCCGACGTCTTGAAGAAAGCGCCGATGTCGTACGCCCCGGTGGCGATCACCCCGCTCCGGTTGAGCAGATACTTCGCACCGGTGAACAGCTGCCTCAGCGGCGATGAGAGCAGATGGTTGTAGCCGAGGCGCTGGTTGATGCTCGCCTGATAGGCGAACTGGCGCTGCTCCACGGCGTGCTCGCCGACGTGCGGACTCTCCACCCGCACCTTCACACCGGCGCGGGCGAGCGCGTCGCCGCGTCCGATGCCGGAGCGCTCGAGAAGCTGGGGGCTCTCCATGGCGCCGGCCGAGACGATGACCTCGCGACGTGCTGTGAAGTCGCGGATCGCCCCGGACTGTCTCGCACGCACACCGGTGGCCGCCGTGCCGTCGAACAGCACTCGGCCGACGTGCGCGTCCTGCAGCACCGTGAGGTTCGCCCGTCGCATCGCCGGTTCGAGGAATGCCCGCGCCGCGCTCAAGCGGGTGCCGTTGCGGATCGTGTTGGGGATGTAGCCGACGCGTTCATCGTCGGAAGCGTTGATGTCGTCGACGCGTCGCAGCCCCCAACTCTCGGCGGCCGCGAAGATCGCATCGTTGAGCTCATCCTCGGCCCGGCTCACGGTGATGTCCAGCGGTCCGCCCGCACCGCGCGTCTCCGATGCGCCGAGCTCGTGGTTCTCCAGCGAGCGGAATGCCGGGAGGACGTCGGACCAGCCCCAGCCGTCGTTGCCGGCCGCGGCGATGCTGTTCCAGTACCCGGGGCCGCCCCGCTGATACTGCATCCCGTTGATCGATGTCGACCCGCCGAGCAGTCGGCCGCGCTGCCACGTCTCCGGTTCGCCGCTCGGCCCGACCGGGCGCGTCTGGTAATAGAACGAGTGCCGCTTGCCGCCGTAGAGGAAATAGAACCCCTTCGGGATCGAGACGAGCGGATCGCTGTCGCCTCCTCCGCTCTCCAGGACCAGGACCGACACGGAGGGGTCCTCACTCAGCCGGTACGCGAGAACGCTCCCGGCGGCGCCTGCGCCGACGATGATGTAATCGAATTCTGTCTGTGTGCCCATGTCTCCACCCTGATCACACTCATCCGATGACGTCGAGGGCCTTCCCGTTTCGCTTGTCCCCACCTAGGGTTAGGGTCAGAGCATGGCCTCTGAGCGCGTGACACTGACGGTCGCCGATGCTGGCGGCGAGCAGGATGTCGATCTCTCCAGCCCGAACAAACTCGTCTGGCCCGAGGTTGGGATCACCAAGGCCGAGCTCGCCGATTACGTGCAGACGGTCGCCGATCCCTTCCTGGCCGCGAACGGCAACCGGCCGGTGTCGCTGGAGCGCTTTCGCGACGGGGTCAAGAAAGGGTCGGAGGCGTTCTTCTCGAAGAATCCGCCGAAGGGTACGCCCGACTTCGTGGATGCTGTGACGGTCACGTACAACAGCGGGCGACAGCATCCGCAGATCCTTCTGAATCGGCCGAGCGCCATCGTCTGGGCCGTGCAGATGAACACGATCGTGTTCCACCCGTGGGCGTCGCTCGCCTCCGACACCGACAACCCGGTCGAGCTGCGCATCGACCTCGACCCGCAGCCGGGAACCGACTTCGCGGATGCCGTCACCGCCGCCCACGGTCTGCGCGAAGTGCTGCGCGAGGGCGACCTCGAGCCGTTCGTCAAGACGAGCGGCAATCGCGGACTGCACGTGTTCTGCCCGATCGAGCCCACGCACGAGTTCCTCGATGTGCGCCATGCTGTGATCGCCGCCGGGCGTGAGCTCGAACGACGGATGCCCGATCAGGTCACCATGAACTGGTGGAAGGAAGAGCGCGGGGAGCGCATCTTCGTCGACTTCAACCAGGCGAACCGCGACCGCACGATGGCCGGCGCCTACAGCCCGCGTGCGCTGCCGACCGCGACCGTTTCTACACCGGTCGCGTGGGATGAGCTCGACGGGCTCGACCCTGCGAGCTTCACGGTGCGCAGCATCCCCGCCCGCCTGGCGGACGTCGGCGACCCGTGGGCCGACATGCAGAAGTCGCCCGGCCGGATCGACACGCTGCTGGGCTGGTGGGAGCGCGACGTCGAAAACGGCCTGGGCGAACTGTCGTTCCCGCCGGAGTTCCCGAAGATGCCCGGCGAACCGCCGCGGGTGCAGCCGAGCAAGCGAGTCGCCGAGAACTGGGATGCCGAGGGTAACCGCGTCGAGGAGTGAACGGGGCGGGGCGGCTGAACTAGACCGTCGGCGCCTCGTAGGTCTTCGCAGCCTGCGGGTCGCGGATGCTGTCCGGGTCCGGCACCATGTCGACGTTCTCGGTGTCGCGGCCGTCATCCGCGAACCACAGCAGCACGCTGCCGCCCTCGATCGGGGCGTCGGCCGGCGATGTGACGACGCGGCCTTCTGCCCGATGGCGACCTGAGGGGGTGTCGTAGTCGGCTGTCACGGTGAAGAGCGGGCTGTTGCCGCCCATCCAGGTGTTACGGAAGTGCACGTCGACGACCCGGGCGCGCACCTGCGTTCCGTTCGCGTGCAGGTCGCGCATCCGAGCGATCTCGCGATGGTGCGCGCGGGTCTCGCGGATAGTGCTGCGAATCCGTCGCCACGCGAAGCCCGCGAAGACAACGCCGATCGCCGTGATGATCACGATCGGCAGCGGGTCAGTGGAATCCAGCGTCGCAATCGTGATCGCGGAGCCGAGGATGCCGATGGTGGCCCCCGTGTTGGATGCTGCCG
>JBQDFB010000038.1:0-3226 GCA_052085045.1 Microbacteriaceae bacterium
TCGGTGTGCTGCGCCCGATCCTCGAAGACGTCCTGGCCTGGACGGAGTCGGGCGGTGACGACTACGCGCAGATCACCGTCACGGGCTGAGCGCCGCAGTCAGCGGCTGCCGTATCGAGTGACGATCTCTTCGGTGAGTGCGGGCCAGATGCGCTTGTGGTCGTCGCCGAAGGCGACGCCGGAGAGGAACGCGGCAGCGACGTCGCGAGTGCGGTCGATGAAGAGGAAGCTGCCCTGACCGCCGAAGTGTCCGGCCGTCTCCGCGGGCATGGTGTCACTCAGCCAATGCGGGCTCTTGGTGCCCTTGAGTTCGAACCCCAGTCCCCACTGGTTGTCGTCGAACGAGCCGTACCCGGGTACGACGCCGCGCAGCCCCGGCCGCGAGACCATGAGCGCGAGATCACGCAGCTCGATGGGGATGAGGGTCGGGCGCAGCACCTCACGGCCGAAGATCAGCAGGTCGTCGATCGAGGCTCGGTAACCGGCTGACGGTCGCCCGGTCACCTCGATGTCGGTCATCCCAAGCGGGGTGGTCACCTCGTTCGTGATCCAGTCGGCGAACGGCATCCCCGCCGCCTCGGCGACATGCGCGCCGAGCGCGTCGAACCCCGCGTTGGAGTAGATGCGGTGCGTTCCGGGTGCCGCCTGCGTCTGCTCGCCCTCGAACGGCAGCCCGCTGGTGTGATCGAGCAGGTTCAGCAGGGTCGAGCCGTCCGGTCCCGCGGGTTCGTCGAGATCGACGAGACCGCGCTCGACGGCGATCAACGCGCCCCATGCCGAAATGGGCTTCGACACCGACGCCAACGGAAGCACGGCGTGCGGGTCGCCCTGCACCGCAAGCGTCTGCTCGGGCGCGGTCACCCCCACCAGAGCGGTGTGCGGGAAGCCGTCGGTCGCTGCGAAAGTCGTGGTCTCCACCCTGCCATCGTCCCATGCTCCGGCACCCGTCACGCGGAAACCGGATGCTGCGCGGTCTCAGGCGCCCTTTAGCCGCTCTGCCAGGTACTCGCCGAGGGCGTCGACCGGCACACGCTCCTGCGCCATGGTGTCGCGGTCGCGCACGGTGACCGCATGATCGTCGAGCGAGTCGAAGTCGACGGTGACGCAGAACGGCGTGCCCACCTCGTCCTGTCGGCGGTAGCGTCGTCCGATCGCACCGGCATCGTCGAAGTCGATCGCCCATCGTCCGCGCAGCGAATCGGCGACCTCGCGTGCGAGCGGCGAGAGCTTCTCGTTGCGCGAGAGGGGCAGCACGGCGACCTTGACCGGCGCGAGGCGCGGGTCGAGCTTGAGCACCGTGCGCATGTCGGTGCCGCCCTTGGCGTTGGGCACCTCCTCTTCGACATAAGCGTCGACGAGGAACGCCATCATCGAACGAGTCAGACCGAACGACGGCTCGATCACGTACGGCGTGTAACGCTCGCCGGAGGCCTGGTCGAAGTACGTCAGGCTCTGGCCGGATGCCTCGGAGTGGCTCGACAGGTCGTAGTCGGTACGGTTGGCGACGCCCATGAGCTCGCCCCACTCCTTGCCGGGGAACCCGAACCGGTACTCGAAGTCGATCGTGCCGGCGGAGTAGTGCGCCCGCTCATCTTCGGGGACGTCGAATCGGCGCATGTTGTCGGTGTCGATACCGAGGTCCTCGAACCACGCCCAGCACGCCTCGACCCAGTGCTCGAACCACTCCTGCGCCTCGGCGGGCGGAACGAAGTACTCGATCTCCATCTGCTCGAACTCGCGAGTGCGGAAGATGAAGTTTCCGGGAGTGATCTCGTTGCGGAACGACTTGCCGACCTGGCCGATGCCGAACGGCGGCTTCTTGCGGCTCGCAGTGAGCACGTTCGAGAAGTTCACGAAGATGCCCTGTGCGGTCTCGGGGCGCAGGAAGTGCAGTCCCGACTCGTCGTCGACGACGCCGAGGTAGGTCTTGACGAGGCCCGAGAACGCCTTCGGCTCGGTGTACTGACCCTCGCCCTTGTTGCCGCAGTTCGGGCACGGGACCTCGGCCAGGCCGTTCTCGGCCGTCCGGCCCTTGCGCGCTTCGAAGTCCTCGATGAGGGTGTCGGCGCGGAAGCGCTTGTGGCAGGTGAGGCACTCGACCAGCGGGTCGGTGAAGGTGTCGAGGTGCCCCGACGCCTCCCACACGCGCTTGGGAAGGATGACCGAGGAGTCCAGCCCCACCATGTCGCCGCGTCCACGGACGAAGGTCTGCCACCACTGCCGCCGGATGTTCTCCTTCAGCTCGGTGCCGAGGGGCCCGTAGTCCCAGGCGGAGCGGGAACCGCCGTAGATCTCACCCGCTTGGAACACGAACCCGCGGTGACGGGCGAGGCTGATGACCTTGTCGAGACGGGACTGTTCGGCCATGGTGGCTCCAATGGTCGGGTGCGACGGTTTGTGCCCGTGAGCACGGGCATTCCAATCCTATCCGCGCACTCGCTGTCGATCTGCCGCGGCGATCAGGACGGCATCCGCGTGACGATCCCCATCTCTTCGGATGCCGCGGCGAGGCGCTCATCGTATGTCCAGATCTCCCCGGCGCCGACGGCGGTCGCCGTGGCCAAATGGATCGCGTCGAGCGAGCGCAGCACCGGCGGGCCGATGATCCGCGCGCTCTCGACGACGGCCGACGACATCGGCGCGAACGCGATGTCGCCGGTTGCGAGGTCGAACGCCGACGTCAATCGGTCGCGGCGCTCGAGATCGATGCGCCGATGGATGCTGCGCGCCAACTCGACGCGCATGAGGCTCGAGGAGATCATTCTGTCGCCGCCGGCCATCACTGTGTCGATCGCGCCACTCAACGCGTCGGACTCCGCTTCGTCGAACACACGCTTGAGTGCTGCGCTCGTATCGATGTAGATGAGCACGTCAGGTGCGGTCTTCGCGGTCGAGGAGGTCGATCGTCGTCGTGCCCTCCGGGAGACGAAGGGTCGGCTTGACGGTCCGGTACGGCCGCTCCGGCGGGATCACCCAGTCCGGGTAGGGCGTAGGTCGGGGAGAATCGGCGAGCCCGAGACGCGCGTCGACGGCCTGCCTCAGGATCTCCTGCTGGCTGAGGCCGGTGCGCTCCGCCTCGGCGCGCAGCGCCTCTGCCGCCTCCGGCCGCAGTCGCAGATTCATCGCCATATTTCATGGTACCAACCTGAACGAAGGACGGTACCGACTGTTGCCATCGAACCATGTCGGATGCTGGTGCCACACTGTCGGCATGGAGCAACGAGTGA
>JBQDFB010000038.1:3326-7857 GCA_052085045.1 Microbacteriaceae bacterium
CCATCGAACCATGTCGGATGCTGGTGCCACACTGTCGGCATGGAGCAACGAGTGAGTTTCATCACCCTCGCGGTCGCCGACGTCGCGCGATCACGCGCTTTCTACGTGGACGGCCTCCGATGGCGGCCGATCTTCGAGGCAGACGACGTTCTCATGCTGCCCGTCGCCGACCGACTCATCCTCTCGCTGTGGAGCGTCACCGGCTTCACGGCCGAGATCGGCGCCCCACCCGCACCCGGCGTCGCGCCGATCACGCTCGCCCACAACGTCGCGACGGAGTCCGAGGTCGACGACGTTCTGACGGAGGCCGAGCGGCTCGGGGCGCCGGTGAGCCCGGCAGTTCACCGCGAGTGGGGCGGGTACTCCGGGTATTTTGCCGACCCCGACGGCTTCCGCTGGGAAGTGGCGTTGAACCCCGGCGAAACAGGAGACTTCGTGCTTCCGCCCCGCCTGAACGCCGGCGACTGAGCGCCGGGCCTACTCGGTGAAGAGGTAGCCGCGGTTCACGTCGAACCCGGCGACGTGCAGTCCGCGGCCGTGCAGTTCCTCGATCTCGCCGCGCAGACGCATGCGCCATTCATGCGCAGCATCCGGATCCGTCTCGCGCATCGCCTCGACGTCGGAGGGGATCTCGAGCGTCGCGACCACGGCATCGTCTGCCGGAGCTTTGGCGATGTCGGCGAGAGCCCACTCGACGTCGAGCCGGTCGCTCTCGTCCCCGGCATCCCCACCGCCGAAGATGCCGTAGTTGTTCACCGAGTACCCGATCACCCGGGCACCCAGCACGGTGAGGAAGAAGTGCGCATTGCGCGCGACGAGCGGATCAAACGTCCACGTGACCCGGCCGACCTCGCGAGAGAAGGCCCACTGGCGCTGGTGCTCCTTGAGCTCGCGACCCCATCCGCGGCCCCGGTACTCCGGCAGCAGCGCGGTGATGTGCGAGTGCATGGTGCGCTGGCCGGGAACGCCGAAGAAGGCGACGGATGCCCCGACCATGCGCTCCTGACCGCTCTCGTCGTCGAACAGCCCGACGACGTAGTTGCCCGACTGCTCCAGGGCGCGCAGAGTGCCAGCATCGATGACGCGCTCCGGTCCGCGGATCGAATCCAGCAGGGACTGCGCTTCGATGATGAGTTCAACGGTGTCGAGATCACGTATGTTTCGCACGCCCCCAGTCTGCCTCTCCTCGGCGCGGATTCTGAAATGAAGCGGATTCTGAAACAGAACTGTGGTCAGGGGGTGAGCAGGCGGCTTTCCATCCGAGTGATGACGCCTTCGTCGCTGTGCAGCAGGAGCAGCGAGCTGGGCAGGCCGCCGACAGAGGCGAGCACCGCGAGTTCGTCACCGAGTTCGACGATCGCGAACTCGTACTCGTTCGCGAAGCGATGGAACTCTGCCGCCTGCGATGCGACCTGCTCTGCCCCGCGAACGATGTGCAGTCCCTCTGGTCCGCGGTCGACACGGAACTCGACGTCGGGATGCAGAACTCCGACCAGCCGCGTGAAGTCGCCGCTGCGGGCGGCGGCGAGGAACGCGTCGACGGCGGCTCGCTGCTGTTCCCTGCTGACGCGAACGGATCGCGACATCGGATCCGCTCCCTGCACCCGCCCACGCGCACGGCTGGCGAGTTTCCGCGCGGACTGGGGTGTGCGGTCGACGACGTCGGCGATGTCGTCGAACGGCAGCCCGAAGACGTCGTGGAGCACGTAGGCCAGTCGCTCGTCAGGTGCGAGCTGTTCGAGCACCAGCATGAGCGCGTAGCCGACGAGATCGGCCCGCTCTGCGACCGCTGCGGGGCCGCGCTCTACTGGCGCCGTCTCAACGTCCGGCAATGCGTCGAGAGAACCCTCCTGTCGCCGTGTACGCGTGCGCAGCTGATCGAGGCATATCCGGCTCACGACGCGAGTGAGCCACGCGCGCCGGTCATCGATCACACCCTGTGCGCGCTCCAGCCGGAACCACGACTCCTGCACCGCGTCCTCCGCGTCGGCATGGGAACCGAGCATGCGGTACGCCACCGTCGTCAGGTACCGCCGATGCGAATCGAACTCTGCGGCGAGAACGCTGCTGTCCATCAGGATTCCTCTCTGCCCAGCGCAGGTTACCGCGTGGATTCCGGCACTGCATTCTCCGGCGATGTCACGAACGTGCGCGAGAACAGGTTCGAGGGGTCGTAGACGTGTTTGATCGACTCCAGCCGCCGCCGGGTCGGTTCCGGATAGACGGAAGCCACGGCATCCGAGGCTGTGCCGTCCAACGAGTTCGCATACGCGCCGTCGACGAGCGGCGCGAGCGTGCTCCAGACCTCATCCATGCGCGCGCCCATGTCCGCGTACGCGGCCTCGGGGGCCGCCGCGAAGGTGCTCACCATCAGCTCGGCGCTTCGATGAGCGAACGCGGTCGCGTCCTTCGGTGTCGCCCCGAATGCTCCTCCGAGGCTGTGCAGCACGATCGATGCCGGCTGCGCCTCGCCGGCGATGCGTGCGATGGCCTCGGCTGCGGCATCCGCCGATGCGGACGAGACGAAGCCGTTGCGAAGTGCGATGCGCAATCCGGCGGGCAGGTCGTTTCCCGGATGCAGGATCTCAGCGTAAGGCAGCTGCCTCACCTCTTCCGTCGACGGCTGTGCCGCGCTGCGCAGCGCCGCCAGCGCATCGTCCACTGCTCCTGCATCGCACCGTGCGAACGTGACCTCGATCGGCGCGTCGACTCCGCCGGTGAACGGGTTCGACAGCACCAGTGTCGAACTGATCGTCTGCGGCGCGGTGCGCATGAAGCGAGTCCACGAGGGGACGAGCTCTTCGGCCCGGTCAGCAGGAAAGGTGAGGGTGGCGAACGTGAACTGCGCGGCGGGCCGCGCCTCGAACTCAAACGCCGTCGCGATGCCGTACGCGCCGCCACCACCGCGCAGTGCCCAGAAGAGATCGGCGTGATGATCCTCATCCGCGATGAAGACGTCACCTGTTGCCGTCACGATCTGGACAGCGCGGAGATGATCGAGTGTGAGCCCGTCGCGGCGTACCAGCCAACCGATCCCACCGGAGAGTGTCAGCCCGCCGACGCCGACGTCTGCCGTGTCGCCGGACGAGATCACAAGGCCGTGCGGCGCCAGCGCGTCGACCACGTGCTGCCAGAGAGCACCACCGCCCACACGCACTCTTCGATCGCCGAGCATCTCGACGGAGTCGAGTGCGCCGAGGTCGATGACGATGCCGTCATCGACTGTGCTGAGCCCCGCAGCGGAATGCCCGCCGCCGCGCACCGCGAGCGGAAGGTCGGATGCTGCGGCGAATCGCACCGCGCGCTGCACATCGGCGACATCGATCGGACGCATAACAAGCGCCGGTTCGGCGAAGGCGAGCGCAGTACGCGCCGCCTGCGGGTAATCCGGCGACCTGGGGTCGATGATCGCGCCGGTGAAGCCTTCGAGCTGCTCTTCTCGCGTGACAGGCATGTGGTCTCCTTCGTTTTCGCCATTGCGGCGGTTCAGAAAGGAGACGACCCCGGACGGGAAAGTGTGACCGATTCGTCCACCAGACCGAACTCCGCCCCCGAACGCCTCCCCCTCTGAGCACCGATAGCCTGGGACGGTGGGAGATAGCGACGACAGAGCCAGAAAGCGCCTCTCCCGCACCCCGAACCGCGGCCTCACTGTCGCCGTCCTCGCCTTCGCCGGACTCTGCTCGTCGTTCATGTTCACGCTGGTCGTGCCGCTGCAGGCCGAACTTCCCGAGCTCCTGAACGCTTCTCGCGAGGACACCACCTGGGTCGTCACGATCACGCTGTTGGTCGCCGCAGTCGCCACCCCGATCTCCGGACGCCTGGGCGACATGTATGGCAAACGCCGCGTCGTGATCGTGCTCATGATCATGCTCATCGTCGGCTCGGTGATCGCGGCGCTGTCCGGATCGATCATCGGCGTGATCGTCGGCCGCGCGCTGCAGGGCGGCGTCACGGGCGTGATCCCCTTGGGCATCGCGATCATGCGCGACATCCTGCCCTCCAGACACCTCGGCACCGCCGTCGCGCTGATGAGCGCGACGATGGGCGTCGGTGGCGCAGTCGGGATGCCGCTGGCCGCATACCTCGCTCTGAACGCCGACTGGCATTCGCTGTTCTGGCTCGCCGCCGGCCTCGGCGTCGCCGGGCTCGTGCTCGTCTTCCTGTTCGTCCCCGAAGACGTTCTGCTCTCCCCCGGCCGCCTCGACGTCGTCGGAGCCATCGGGCTCGCGATCGGACTGACGGGCCTGCTGCTCTACGTCTCGCGCGGAGCAGAGTGGGGGTGGACCTCTCCGATCGGCCTCAGCCTCGTACTCGGCGGTGTGCTCGTGCTGCTGGTGTGGGGCTGGTACCAGTTGCGCACGAAGGACCCGCTGCTCGACCTCCGGGTTGCCGCCCGCCCCGCTGTGCTCCTGACGAACATCGCCGCGATCGGCATGGGCTTCGCGCTGTTCTCATCCAACGTGACCTTCCCGCAGATGCTCGAGCTGCCCGTCGAGACCGGCTCCGGGTTCGGGCTCGACATGATCGC
>JBQDFB010000038.1:7957-21467 GCA_052085045.1 Microbacteriaceae bacterium
TCCAGCATCCACGGATCGGCGAGCCACGCGAGGCCGTGCGACTCGAGCGCTTCTTCGGCAACGAGCCAATCGACAGCATCCGCGATGGTGCGCCCGAGCACATCCACGGCGGTCCAGTCGTCGCCGGCGGGATGGATCCAGCCGAGCAGTTCGCCGTCATCGCGACGGTGCGGGGTCCAGTCATCCATCCGACGAGGCTACACGGCCACAGCCGTCAGTCCAGATCACGGATGTCGGTCAGAAACCGGCGATTCAGACTGACATCCGTGAAATAGACCGACACGTGTCAGGCGCGAACGGCGAAGCCACCGGTCCAGCTGATCTGCTCGCGCACGGCGAGCACCATCTGCAGGTAGCCGAGCGCCTCGAGTTCGCGCGCACGCTTCAGAGAACCGGCGTCGGCGACCTTGAGACCCGCCGCGACGATGACGTCGGCGAGCAGCTTCTTGGCAGCGTCGTCGTCGCCCGCAAGCTGCACGACCGTCGGCTCGCCGGCGAACTCACCGGCGACGAGGGTCGAGGCGAAGTTCGTGTTGAACGCCTTGACGATCTTGGCCGCGGGAACGAGGGCCGCGAGCTCTGCTGCAGCAGAGGAGTCGGCCGGCACGACGAGGCCGTCGAACGTGGCGAAATCGACGGGGTTGGTGATGTCGACGACGACCTTGTTGGCGAGCTGGTCGCCATAGGTGCTCGCGATCTCCGCGAGAGCCGGGTAGGGCAGCGCGAGAACGACGATCTCACCCGAGATCGCATCGCCCACGACGCCGGCGGTCGCCTCGATGGATGCCGCGGCCGTGCCCGCCTTCTCGAGGTCACGTGCCAGGATCTGTACGTTCGCGCCGGCCTGTGCGGCGATGCCGGCGATTGCCTGGCCCATGTTTCCTGTTCCGATGACGGTGATCGCAGTCATGTCTTGCCTTCCTCTGTGCTTATCGATTGAGCCGTAGCATTTGGTTGCTTCGGCAACTACTCATGTCAACGTACTTGCCCTGACAACTATTCCGGCAAGAATGGAATGCATGGCCGCACCCCTCTCTCGCATGACTCCGCAGCAGTCCAGAGCCTGGCTGGCACTGATCAGCACCGCCGAGCTGCTCCCCGCCGCGCTCGACGCACAACTGCAGCGCGACGCATCGTTGACGCACTACGAGTTCATCCTGCTGAGCACACTGCAGCGCAGCGGCGCGGTGCGTCTGAGCACCCTTGCCGCGGCCACGAACGCGACGCTCCCCCGCACGTCCAAAGTCGTCAGCCGCCTCGAGCAGCGCGGTCTCGTCGAGCGCACCGAGAGTACGGAGGACCGCCGCAGCGTGCTGCTCAAACTCACCAGGCAGGGGCGTCGCCAGCTCGTGCTCGCGACCCCCGATCACTTCGCCACCGTGCACCGCCTGGTGCTCGACAGGCTCGCCCCCGAGCAGCTCGAGCAGCTCGCCGATGCGCTGGAACCGGTCGTTGAGGCGCTCGACCCGCAGCGGAGATTCGGGCCGTTTTGAGGGAGGGGGGCAGGCTTCGACTCGCTGCGCTCGCTCAGCCCGTTTCGTCTTCGGCGGCTGCGCCGCCTGCGCTCAACGACCCGTCCGATAGTCCCGCGCATTGAGCGAGCGTGGCGAATCCCCCGGGCGTTGAGCGGGCGTGGCGATCCCCCGGGCGTTGAGCGAGCGCGGCGATCGCCCGCGCATTGAGCGAGCGCGGCGAATCCCCCGCGCATTGAGCGGGCGCGGTGATCTCCCGGGCGTTGAGCGAAGTCGCGGAGCGACGCAGCCGAAACGGGTTGAGCGACGAGCGGAGCGAGGAGTCGAAACCTCCTCCGCCTCTCAGTGTGCGTACTCCATGAGTTCGACTCCGAGGACACGGAACGCGTCGTGGGCGCGCAGGCGGTGCGAGATCGAGAGGTCGTCGAATGCGACGGCCATGGCGTACGAGACACCCGCTCGCGGGCCCGCGAGCACGCCGGACTCCGCACGGACGCCCCGATCGCGCCCGGTCTTGTTGATGAACAGCAGGCCGTGCGCGTCATGCTCGTGCGCGAACGGATCCAGGCCCGTGGATGCTGCCACCAGACTCAGGTCGTGATTGAGGCTCAACCACTCGGCGACCTGCGCGCTCACCGCGGCATCCACTGCTCTCGAGTTCACCAGCGCCGAGAACAGGCTCGTCAGCTCCCGGGTCGTGCCCACCGCGAGGTGCGGGGCGTCGTCCGGTCCCCGCTCATCGCGGAATCGGTCGAGCAGCGCGGTTTTCACGAGCCCGAGCGACGCGATGCGGTCGCGCACCCGGTGATGCCCGACCTGCTCCAGCAGGATGTTCACGGCGAGGGGATCGCCCGTGGTCGCGGCGAGGACGGCGAGGTCGACGAGCGGAAGCACCGGGGTCCGCAGACTGCGCCAGAGCCCCGACCCGGTCACGGGCTCGGCGACGGAGCGATCGATGATCGTCAGCGGATCGAGCGTGCCCGCTTCGAATCCGGTTGCCACCTCGATCAGCAGCGGCACCACACCAAGCCCGGCGATCGGCAGCGTCACGTGCGCGTCGCCGCCGAGCACCTCCGCACCGGTGTCGAGATCGGTCACGTGCACCGACACCTGTGCACCGGCCTCAGCCAACTCCTCGAGCGCGCGCATGGTCGTCGAGAACGACCTGCGTCCGATGGCCGCGCGGCGCGGCAGACGGCGGGTACTGCGCTGTGAACGTCGCAGCATCGCAGGCTCGGGGGGAGTGCCCACGCGTGTTCCTTCCTAGGAAGGTCGGGGATGCCGTCGGGACGCGTCCACGACGACCTAGGTCATCCTAACCCCGCGCGCCCCGCCCGTTCACCGGGTGTGGATAACGGTCACCAGATCGTCACACGCTGGTCGCTCGGAAGGTGCAGTGCGTCGTTCTCGGTCACCCCGAACGCCTCATAGAAGACGTCGAGGTTGCGCACGATCTGGTTGCACCGGAACTCGTTCGGCGAGTGCGGGTCGATCGTGAGCAGCCGGATCGTCTCGGCATCCCGGCTCTTCTGCTGCCACACCTGAGCCCAACTCAGCAGCAGCCGCTGCACGCCGGTGAGTCCGTCGATGACCGGCGCCTCCTCGCCGCCGAGCGACAACTCGTACGCCTTCAGCGCGATGCCGAGCCCGCCCAGGTCGCCGATGTTCTCGCCGATCGTGAGAGCACCGTTGACCTTGTTCTCCTCGGGGAGGCCGACCGGAACCAGTGCGTCGTACTGGGCGATCAGCGCCTTCGTGCGCTCCTCGAAGGCTGCGCGATCGGCATCCGTCCACCAGTCGTCGAGCTTGCCGGTGCCGTCGTAGCGGCTGCCCTGGTCATCGAAGCCGTGCCCGATCTCATGACCGATGACGGCGCCGATCCCGCCGTAGTTGGCTGCGGCATCGCGGGAGGCGTAGAAGAACGGGTACTGCAGGATCGCCGCGGGGAAGACGATCTCGTTCATCGAGGGGTTGTAGTACGCGTTGACCATCTGCGGCGGCATGTGCCACTCGGTGCGGTCGATGGGCTTTCCGACCTTATCGACGTTGCGATCGTGCTCGAAGATGTTCGCGCGGCGCACGTTCCCGAAGATGTCGGCGGCGTCGATCTCCAGAGTCGAGTAGTCGCGCCACACCTCGGGGTGCCCGATCTTCGGCGTGAACGCGTCGAGCTTGGCGAGCGCCCGCTGACGGGTCTCGGGACTCATCCACTCGAGCGTCGTGATGCTCTGCCGGTACGCCTCGATGAGGTTCGCGACGAGTTCGTCCATCGCCGCCTTCGCCGCCACCGGGTAGTGCCGTTCGACGTAGACCTTGCCGATGGCCTCACCCAGCGCGCCTTCGGTGAGCGAGACGCCGCGCTTCCAGCGCTCGCGGATCGTGGGCACGCCGGTGAGCTCGGTGCCGTAGAACGAGAAGTTCTCCTGCACGATGTCGTCGGTGAGGAAGGCCGCCGCGGCGTGCACGGCCTGCGCGCGCAGCCACGCCTTCCAGTCGTCGAGACGCTCGGCGATGAGCAGTCCGCCCAGGCCTTCGAGGGCGCTGGGCTGGCTGACGACTACCTCTGCGAAGGCATCCGGGTTGGTGGGGCCGACAGCATCCCGCCACGGCGTGAGGTCGACACCGGCGAGCGCCTGCAGCTCGTCCCAGGCCTTGAGGTTGTAGGTCTCGACGGCATCCCGGCTGCGCACGTTGTCCCAGTGGTGCGAGGCGATCTCGGTCTCGAGCGCGAAGGCGCGCCCGGCGTTCCCGGCGGCATCGGCGACACCGGCGAGCGCGAGGAGGCGCTCGAGGTGGGCGCGGTAGGCGGCGCGGGTGTCCTCGAAGCTGTCGAGTCGGTAATAGCTCTCGTCGGGCAGCGACAGACCAGCCTGCACGAGGACAGGCACGTACCGCTCCGGGTCGCCCGGGTCGCCGTCGATGTAGAGGCCGATCATGTGCGCGCGGCCGTCGCGCTCGTAGGCGCCGGCCGTGGCGAGCAGGGCCGGGATGCTGTCGATCGCATCGATCTCGGCGAGCGTCTCCGCCAGGGGCTGGATGCCGGCGGCGTTGATGCTCGCGGTGTCCATGAAGCTCGTGAAGAGGTCGCCGATCTTGCGCTCAAGGGTGCCGGCCGCGGCATCCTGCGATTCTTCGATGATCGTGCGGACGTCCTTCTCGGCCTGCTCGGCGAGCAGATGGAACGAGCCCCAGCGCGCCTTGTCACCCGGGATCTCGGTGCGATCGAGCCACGCGCCGTTGACGTGACGATACAGGTCGTCCTGCGGGCGGATGTCGGAGCTGAACTCTTCGGTCGCGAGACCGGCGGGAAGCACATCAGTCATACGTCCACCCTATGCGCGGTGGATGAGGCCTGCGCGGTTGGGGGCGGGGGATGCTGGATAAGATTCGCCGGTCATGACGACCTCAGAACCGGCAGAAAGCAGCCCGCCCGGCGAGTCCCGCGGCCATACTGAAGGGGCAATCGACAGAGTGGGATGCCATGACCTCGGATCCATGGATCATCATGCCGATCGCTGTGATCGGGCTCGTCCTCTTGGCCTGCGGGGTCGCCGGGGTCGTGAACCTGGCCACTGTTTACACGATCCGTCTGCCTCGGCGAGTGCCTTTCCCGACGATCCGCCGTCGAGCGCTGTCGATGCGGGACATCATCGTCCCCGGCATCCTCGCCCTCCTCACAGGCGCGCTCATCAGCCTGGCTTCGGCCTTCCTCTTCGACGGTTTGACCCGAGACACCACGGGCTCGCTGGAGACGGGGGTCGTGATCTTCGTCGGGGTCATCGTGGCCTTTGCGATCGTCAGCGCTGTCTGGTTCAGGAGCGGCATGGAGATCGGAGATCTCGCGAAGGATCCCTCGACGATCGCAGCCGCGGCGAAGTCGCTGCACGGGGCATCCCCCGATGACGCGAACACCCTTCGGGACCTGCACCGCAAACATCAGGAGTGGAAAGAACGTCAAGGCGCGCTCGCGCTCAGCCCAGGCACCGGGCGCCCGTCCGCTGCCGCCAACGCCGCGATGTTTCGTGTACTCCCCCGAGGTAGGCGGCCACAGCAGACGAGGTGGGCGCTTCTGGGGACGCTGCTGCGCATACGACCGCTGTTGACGACCGGGCCGATCGTCACCGTCGTCGCGGTCATCGTCGCGCTGAGTGCCATACCCGAGCACGCCGTCCCTGCAGCCGCCGTCGAGGCCGCGGCGCTCCGAGCGGCCATCATCACGGTCGCACTGCTCGCCCTCCTGGCTGTCGTCTTCTTCTGGTGGAGCGAGATCGTGTGCAGCGCACGCCGTTATCGCATCGGTCGGGCGAGTTCAGCCGCGTCGGACATCGCCCTCGCGGCGGCGCAGTCCAGGATCTCCGCCGCGCGCGACCACGACCGCGCGATGAGCGCGCTTCCCCATCGCATAGATCGATGGGGAGTGGCCGCCGTGGCAGTGGCCCTCACGAGCTCAGCTTCACTGGGCATCGCCCTGCGTATCGGACGCAGGTAACGGCGCCGCGAGCGCGATGCTGTGGCGCGGCGGGTGTCAGGCGCGGCGGCGGAAGAGGCGGGCCCGCGGCCGACGCGCAGCAGGCTCCGCGGATGGGGCGGATGCCGCGTGGGCAGCTCTGCGCTCACGCCAAGCCTGCACCTCGGCATCCACGTCCCGCGTCTTGGTGACCACCGGTGGTCCGCCCATCAGCTGGCGCCGGGCGGCGATGACGCGGCGGTTGAAGTCTTCGAGCACCTCGCGAACGTCGCTCTCGCGCCCGAGCCGGTCGAGGTTGTCGCTCAACTCGCGGTCCTCGGTGCGCAGCAGGATCGCCGGCGGCCCGAGTCCGGTGAGGTTCTCGGTCTCGATCTTGCGGCGGATCCACCAGTCCGGATCGTGGTGCGACCCGAGTCCTTCCAGCGGCTTGCCCGCGCCGGGCAGATCGTCGAACTCGCCGCGGCGCATCGCGACCTGGATCGCGCTCTCGACGAACTGGTGCTTGTTCTCGGCGGTGAGCTGCGTCGGCGGCAGTTCGGTCGCAGCATCCGGCTCGCCGTCCTGCCGCGCCCGATAGCGGGCCGCGGCGTCTCGAGGATCAGTCATCGTCCACCTCCGGATGCCGGTTCTCCCACCCTACGACGCTGGTGGCCGACGGTGAAAGGAGGTTCTTGTCGTCTATTCCACGCCATAACCGGCAAGTTCCTCCTTCGACCCGGCATAGGCTCGAACGGTGACCGCGCACCTGACCCTCAATCGAGAGATTCTGCGTCTCGCGGTCCCTGCGCTCGGTGCGCTCGTCGCCGAGCCGGCGTTCCTGATGGTGGATGCCGCGCTCGTCGGCCACCTCGGCGTCACACCGCTCGCCGGTCTCGGCATCGCCAGCGCCGTGCTGCAGACGATCGTCGGCCTCATGATCTTCCTCGCGTATTCGACGACGCCGGCCGTCGCCCGGCGGTTCGGCGCGGGCGACAAGCAGGATGCTGTGAGCGTCGGCATCGACGGCATGTGGCTGGCGCTGGGGCTCGGAGCAGTGCTCGCCATCGCCGGGGCGCTCGCATCACCCTGGCTGGTCTCGCTGTTCGGTGCATCCGCCGAGGTCGCCGAGCAGGCCGACATCTACCTGTCCATCTCGATGTGGGGCCTGCCCGCGATGCTCATCGTGTTCGCGGCCACCGGGCTGCTGCGCGGCATGCAGGACACCATGACCCCGCTGTGGATCGCCGGGGCGGGGTTCGGCGCGAACGCGCTGCTGAACTGGGTATTCATCTACGGATTCGGCTGGGGGATCGCCGGCTCCGCCGCCGGCACCGTCGTGGCGCAGTGGGGCATGGTCGCCGCCTACGCGCTCGTGATCGGCCGATTGGCCCGCCGGCATTCGGCTTCGCTCCGTCCTCAGCGCGACGGCGTTCGAGGATCGGCTCGTTCGGGCGGCTGGCTGTTCCTGCGCACGGTGAGTATGCGCGTCGCGCTCCTGGTCACGGTGGGCATCGCGACGGGCATCGGCACCACGGAGCTTGCCGGCTGGCAGGTGATCTTCACGATCTTCTCCGCGGCGGCGTTCGCGCTCGATGCGCTCGCGATTGCCGCACAGGCGCTGATCGGCAAGGGACTCGGTGCCGGTGACGTCCCCGGCGTGCGACGGGTACTCGCTCGCACGGTCGCGTGGGGCGCGTGGTTCGGCGTGATCGTCGGCGGACTGATCGCGGCGCTGTCCGGTGTGATCGGACTCGCCTTCACCGGCGACGCCGCCGTCGCGGCTCTGATCCAGCCGGCCCTTATCGTGCTCGCCGTGGCGCAGCCGGTCGCCGGTGTCGTGTTCGTGCTCGACGGGGTGCTGATGGGGTCGGGAGACGTGCGATACCTGGCGATCGCCGGCGCCCTCAACCTCGTACCGTTCCTGCCCGCGCTGTGGATCATCACGCTCGTCGGAGTCGACGGCACCGCAGGAGTGACCTGGCTCGCCATCGCGTTCTTCGGGGTGTACATGCTCGCCCGCTTCGCGACGCTCGGCTGGCGAGTGAAGACCGGCGGGTGGCTGAGCGCCTCGGTATAGGCGACTCGTGCTGCACAGGCGCGTCCGAATCGGAGTTATCCACCGAACGCGGGAACGCGTGGATGCCTCTGGCATTCTGGAGCACACACGACGACAATGGAGGGGTGCTGACGATGACCGAACCGCAGGTATGGACGCTGATCGGCGTCTTCGCCGCAGGCCTGTTCGGCATGATCACACTGATGTCCACGATGTTCGTTCGGGTGATTCGTACAGAGATGGGATCGTTGCGCAGCGAGATGTCATCCGAGTTCCGAGGGATTCATCAGCGGATTGACCGCCTCGACGCCGACGTCAACGCCTTGATGCGGCATACGTTCGGGATTCAACGCGACTGACATCTGCCTTCCGTGCGTCAAGATGTTCGTATGACCACAGCCTGGCCCGGCGACAGCGCCACCGTCGAGCGTTGGGTGCGATCCACGCTCCTTCGCGCCGCGCAGGATTCCGATGAGATCGACCTGAAGGGGCTCGAAGGCGTCAAGGTCACAGCCTCCCTCTCCGGCAACGACCTCGATCACCTCACCCTGAATGCCACCGGCACCAAGCTCACGCTCGGGTGGAACGCTGCCCCGAATCCCACCAACGCCGCCACCTCCGACGACACCGCAGCGAACCCCACCGCCGACGACACCCTCGAACCGGAAGTCATCTCGCGCGATTCCGGCATCGTGCGCAACTTCCGCATCTCTGCCCGCCCGATGCGGATCGAGCGCACCCCGCTCACCATCGATATGCAGATGTTCGACGTGCCGATCGTGTGGCTGACCGCCGCCGAGCCGGCCGAACCGGGTGTCCCCGAGAGCGCTCACGCACTCGTCCCCGACGATGACCTGGGCGATGTGCGCGGCACCTTCTTCGCCGCGATCGCCACGAGAGACCTGGTTCCGCTGATCAAATCCGTCGCACGACCGATGCTGAAAGAGGGTGGTGTCCACCTCGGCCGGTTGCGCATCGAGATCGTGCAGGACGGCGCAGACGGCATCCGCGTCACCGCATACGCCGGCATGCGATGGAAACTGATCATGGCGTCGGCGCGAGCCGAGGCACGGATCAAAGTGACGAGGGATGCCGTAATCGAGGTCCGCGACCTGACACTCGGCAGCCGCAACCTTCTGGTGAAGACCGCGCTGCTCTTCGCCCGAAAGCATGTGCGCGCACTCATCGGCAGCCGGATCGATCTCAACGAGTCGCTCACCGCCGACGGCACGAACCCTCGTCTGCACGATGTGCGCGTCGGCACCGGCGAGCAACTCAGCGTCGAGTGTCGATTCGGCTGAGCGGCTGCGACTCCTGCAGGACGACTGGTGCGGCATCCGCACGACGAGCCATGACATAGCCCCACGTCGCCAGTGCGAGCAGCGGACCCCACAGCCAGAACGGGAACATGAGCATGAGCTCGAGAACCTGTTCGGTGCTTCCGTCACCCATCGCACCGTCCTGCACCGAGAGCACGAGGTCAATCCCACCGGCGGTGAACAGCGCCGCGACGACGGATGCCGGCACCACGGCGAGCGCGATCGGAACGGGGCGTCCACCCACGCCCGCCATCCATCGCGGGAACCGCCGACCCCACGGCAGGATGAGTCCGAGGGTCAGCGCACCACCGCACAGCATCGCTGCTCCCAGGCTGAGCCCGGTGAACAGCGTGCCCGGGTCGTCGGCGAAATCGAGGTCGCTCGGCGCCAGCAGCGGCCACGGCGTCAGCCACGATGCGCGAGCGATCGAGTACGGCACGGCGCAGAATGCGGCGACGACGGTGACCGCGGTGCGATGGCGCAGCACCCACGGGGCAAGAGCGCCGCGCTGAGCGGTTCCGCTGACCGCCATCCGCACAATGAGGGCGGCAGCCACAGCCAGGTACGCGCCGGCGTACAGCACCCCGGGAAGCTGTTCGATGAAGGCGGGACCGAACCGGCTCGCGACCTGTGCAGCGTCCAGACGGACGATCACCCAGGTCGCGATGGCGGCGATCGCGATGACTGCGACCACACCCCACCAGATATGCCGTCGCATGAGCAGCACGGTCATCGCGATGACACCGACCATCACGACCACGGCGAATGAGTATCCGGCGAACGGGATGAGTTTGCCCGGCGTCAGCAGCAACAGCAGAATCGCCACGACGATGGTCGCAGCCCGCAGAAGTGCGGCTGGACGACCGACGCGCGATGCCGCGTATCCAAGCAGACCGATGACGACGCCTGCGAGCCCGGCAGCGAGCCCGAGCGCTGCGTCGACGGCGTCGGGAAGCACCCGCCCGGCAAGCCCGGATGCGACGGTTTCCATCCACCCGAGCGATCCGGGTGCGATGAGGCGAATGGCCCCGAGAGCGGCCAGCGCTGCGGAGCATATGACGATAACGAACGACAGGATGGAGTGGATTCGCGATTTCATGTCTTCACGCTATGAATCCGCTGACGTCGCCGTCATCGCCCGGTGCGGTGGCTTTGCTCACCCGCGCGGGTGAGACGCGGCTGTCACCCGCGCGGGCGCAGAATGCCGTGCTCGTATGCCCAGATCACGACATGAATGCGATCGGGCAGGCCGAGTTTCGCCAGCACCGCCTTCACGTGCGTCTTGACGGTGTTCTCCGAGAGGAACAGCCGGTGGGCGATGTCATCGTTGGATGCTCCGGTCGCGAGCAGCCGTGCGATCTCCTGCTCTCGGGGGCTGAGAGCGTCAAGCTTGTCACCCCCGCCGCTTCCCTGCGGTGCGCCGTCCCGCACGAACCCGAGCAGCGCCCGCGTCGCGCTCGATGACATGACCGCCTCACCCGCGGCGACAGCGACGATGGCGTCCGCGAGCGCCTCGGGCGTCGCATCCTTCGTCAGAAACCCGCTCGCGCCCTCGCGCACCGCGGCGTACACGTACTCGTCGAGATCGAACGTCGTCAGAACGAGAACGCGGATGCCGGGACGCAACCGCAAGACTTCCCTGGTCGCGGTGATGCCGTCTGTTCCCGGCATCCGAATGTCCATCAGGATGACGTCGACAGCGTGCGCGCGGACGAACGAGATCGCCTCGTCGCCGCTGGAGACGGATGCGACGATCTCGAGGCGGGCGTCGCGTGCGAGCATCGCCGCGACCGCCTCGCGGAACAGCGCCTGATCGTCGGCGAGCAGTACGCGAACGGTCATGGCGCGTTCTCCGTTCCGGCGTCCGTGTCCGTCCGAGGCAGCTCGACACGCACGATCCAGCCCGGATCGGCTGCCGCAGCGCTGGTCGCGCCGCCTGCGCTGCGTATCCGCTCGGCCATGCCGATCAGGCCGATGCCCGATCCCGGACTTTCAGTCACCGTTTCCTCCGACCCCGCACCGCCATCATCTGTGATCGTGGTCACGACCCGCTCGGCCGACCAGTCCATTCGCACATCGATCCGCCGGGGCGCCGCCGTATGGCGGATCGCATTGGTGAGAGCTTCGCGCACGGCGTGGCGCAGAGCGATCCGCGCTGGCGCGTCGAGAAGGCCGCGCCGGCCATCCTCGGTGAAGGTCACGGCGGTCTCGATGCTGCGCGCCCCCTCAGCGTCGGCCGCGATCGTATCGATGTCGGGTACGGGCTCGCGCGGCGCATCTGATTCCGCGGTGACGATTCGGCGCATGCCCCGGAGCGCGTCGCGCCCGGTGTCGACGACGACCGACATCGCCTTCGTGCTCGCATCGGGGTCATCCCGCACGTACGCGCGCGCAACCTCAGCCTGCGCGATCATCACCGTCATCGAGTGAGCGACGACGTCGTGCAGGTCGCGGTTTATCCGCATCCGCTCCTCGGCGATCGCCTGCTCGACGCGTGTCCGCTCACGCTCGTCGGCCCGCTGGCGGCGCACCTGCTGCAGCGTCCCGATCGCCCACGCGACCGAGACGAGCGCGATGAGCCCGACAAGAAGCCCCCAGAGCGTCTGCAGTTCGAGAGCCCTCATCGACATCAGCGTGATCAGTGCAGAACCGGTCACCCCGACGGCAAGCGCTGCGAGTCCGAACGGCCGACTGAAGTGGATCGCGACCTGGGCGAGACAGAGGAGGAACGCGACCGACGACGGATACAGTGCCGCCGGGACGCCATCGGAACCGGGCAGGACGGCGAGGACGAGCATGATCAGGCTCGCGACGGCGAAGGAGGCGACGGGGAATCTGAAGGCGGTGAACGAGAGCGTGTGCAAGACGGCGAACAGCGCCGCGAGGACGGCGAGGACCGGAGCGGCGACCGGCTGCGTCCCCTGCACGAGCGCGAGGAGAGTCGCCGGGAGAAGCACGACCGCGAGCGCCGCGGCGAGGATCACATCGGGCCGGCCGACGCTCCGCCATCCGCCGGCGGGGATGCTTCTGCTCTCACCCACCGGCACGCCCCACCTCGGCACGGCCCACTGAGTCACGGCCCATCGTTTCACGGGCCCATGGTGTCACAGCCGCTCCGGCGGCGGATCGCCCGCGCGGGTGAGTCAACTCGCGTAGCGGCGGCACCATTCGTACATGACCACCGCTCCGGCGGCGCTCGCGTTGATCGAGCGTGTCGAGCCGTACTGGGTGATCTCGATGTGGCCTGATGCCGCGGCGATCGCCTCTTCGGTGAGGCCAGGTCCCTCCTGTCCGAACAGCAGCACGCAGCGCTCGGGCAGATCGGCGCGGTCGACGGGTACGGCACCCTCGACGTTGTCGACGGCGATGATCGGGATGCCCTCGCCGTCCGCCCATGCGGCGAACGAGGCGACATCCTCGTGGTGGACGACGTGCTGGTAGCGGTCGGTGACCATGGCGCCGCGCTTGTTCCACCGGCGGCGTCCGATGATGTGCACGGTGTCGGCGAGGAAAGCATTCGCGCTGCGCACGATCGAGCCGATGTTCATGTCGTGCTGCCAGTTCTCGATCGCGACGTGGAACGGATGCCGGTGCGTGTCGAGGTCGGCGACGATCGCCTCCATGCGCCAGAACCGGTAGCGGTCGATGACGTTGCGGGTGTCGCCGTGCGCGAGCAGTTCGGGGTCGTACTGGTCGCCCTCGGGCCACTCCCCCTCCCAGGGGCCCAGGCCGTGGGTGCTGCGCTCGGGGGTCTCGGTCACTCAGCCAGCGTAGTCGGCCAGCGTAGGCTGGAGCCGTGGCATCCCCAGCGGCAGACGACTATCTGAAGACCGTCTATGCGCACACCGAATGGCAGGACTCGCCGATCACCCCGTCGCAGCTCGCCGCGAAGCTGGGCATCGCCCCGTCATCGGTGACCGAGATGGTCAAGAAGCTCGCCGCGGCTGGCCTCGTCTCGCACGTGCCATACGGAGCCGTGCGCCTGACGACGGAGGGCGAGGCGCGCGCCCTGCAGATGGTGCGCCGCCACCGCCTGATCGAGACGTGGCTCGTGCAGGAGTTCGACTACTCCTGGGACGAGGTGCACGATGAGGCCGAGGTCCTCGAGCACACCATCAGCGACCGGCTTCTCGAAGGCATCGATTCTCGTCTCGGACACCCGCGCTTCGACCCGCACGGCGATGCGATTCCGGATGCTGCCGGCGCGGTCGTCCGC
>JBQDFB010000039.1:0-21266 GCA_052085045.1 Microbacteriaceae bacterium
TCGGCGAGAGCTGTCGACGGCGCCGGCAGTCTGAAGATGACGAACACGGTGCCGAGGATCGCTGCGGCGACGACAAGTGCGAGAGCTGCGAGTCCGACTCGGCGTCCGATGCGCCCACGACGGCGAGGGACGGCATCGTTGTCGGTCACCCGTTCAGTATAGATTCGCCGCTCACGCGCCCCGCATCGTGATCATGTCGGCCGTTCGCCGGCGCAGGGGCGCCGTGCCGAGCGCCCCGATCACGACGTTGCGCCCCCACAGCACGGGGCCGCGGGCCGGACGCCCCATCGTCATGTAGAAGAACGAGCGGCGCTGCGCCCCGGCGACAGCGCGCATCGTGGGGCGCTCGTAGTCGCTCAACACCAACACCCCGGTACCGAGAGAGCGTTCGATGGCCGCGGCAAGACGGCCTGCCGCCGCCCAGCCGAGGTTCATCCCCTGCCCGCCGATGGGGCTCGTCTCGTGCGCGGCATCGCCGACGAGGACGATCCGTCCGGCCGTGAGACGTGACGCACGATGCTGCCTGGCCGCGAAAACAGTCGGCGCAGTGCCGTCGGGCAGGTCGAGACGGATGCCGGTGCGTCGACGGATCGCATCGATGAAGGTCGTCGCATCATCGAGCATCCGCTGCGGATCCGAGGCGACCCACCGCCGCCGGCCCTCCGGAAGCGGGAACGATTCGACGAGCCCGGCAGATTCGCAGTGCAGCCGCGCGCGCAGGTCGGCGTGAGCATCGGGGACATCGACCATCGCGTACCATCCGGTGCCCGGTCGCTCACGCCAGTCGATACCGAGCTGACGACGGATGCCGCTGCGCACCCCGTCGGCGGCGATGACGAACGAGGCGGTTTTCTCTCTGCCTGTCTCGAACGACAGGCTGACGGCTGCACCCTCGTCGTGCACCCGGGTGACGCGGTGGGCGAAGTGCAGCGCTCCTTCCTGCAGCCGCGACAGCCGTTGCCGCAGCAGCGCGTCGGTACGGTGCTGCGGCAGGATCAGCACACGCTGCGCTGCGGTGAACGAGAGCGACGCGAGGATGCGGCCGTCGCAGACGACGTCGCCGCCCTCGAGCGCGAGCGCCTCGGCGCGCACCTCGGCACTGACCCCGGCATCGTCGAGCGCGGCACGACCGGGCGGATGGATGCCGATCGCCCGAGAACGGTCGTCAGCGCCCGCACGCATCTCGTACACCGCGACGTCGACGCCGCGCTGCGCGAGCAGGCAGGCCAGGAGCAGCCCGACCGGCCCTGCGCCGACGATCGCGACGTCATGGTCGGGCATCCCACGCCTCCCATCGCAGTTCGAGTCGCGCAGGGATCGCCCGCCGCACCTGCCATCCCGGTGGTGCGATCGCCGTGAGCTCCGACGCCGTGTACGCACGGCGGATGCTGGTGAGCCCGTCATCGCGGATGAACGAGTCCGCGAGCAGATTCCTCGCGAACGGCAGCGTCCCGGCCGCGAATCCCCAGTACGCGAACCGGCCGCGTTCGATGTCGCGGTGCAGTACGAGCCCGTCGTCCGCGGCGAGCGCGACGGAGTCCGCCAGGACCGTCGGCAGTTCCGTACGGGACAGGTGATGCAACAGATGGTTGGAGATGACGATGTCGAAGCGGTCACCGGCATCCACCAGCGCGGTCGTGCTCGCACACCGGTATTCGACCCCGCCTCCGCGCGGGCGCGCCCAGCGGATCGCCCGCTCGTCGGCATCCAGCGCCGTGATCGAGACCGGCAGAGCATCGCGGCGGGCCCACGCGGCGAGCGCCCGCGACACATCTCCGCCGCCCGACCCGACGTCGAGCAGACGGATCGGCTTTCGTCGGGCTCGCGGGCGGATGTCGCGCCGGTACACCGCCCGCCACCGAGAGACCACGGCGTTGACGAGCGGGAAGCGCTCGTAGGTCCGCTCCAGCATCCGGGCATCCGCTGCGGGGTCGTCCATCAGTTCTCGTGCGTCGACCGCGCGGGAGGAGAGGTCTGCCATCACGTGGGCGCGACGACGGTCAGGAGCGCCGCCTCTGCCGTCAGGCCGGGCCCGAACGCCATCGCCGCCACCCGGTCGCCGTCGCGGGCGCCCTCCTGCTCCAAGATGCGCCGCAGCACGAACAGCACGGTGGCGCTGGACATGTTGCCGTACTGCCGGAGCACCTTTCGTGCGGGGCCGAGCTGCTGCTCGGAGAGGCCCAATCGCTCCTCGACGCGATCCAAGATGCTGCGCCCACCCGGGTGAATCGCCCAGTGTGCGATCTGTTCGCCGATCGTTCCGTCATCGAAGGCCGTGGCGAGCTCTGCCCGGTCAGCGTACAGCGGGCGGAGCGCGTCGAATATGTGGTCCCCGATGAGCTGCGGTACCGCGGTCGACAGGATCATCTCGAACCCTTCGTCGCCGATCATCCAGGCCATGTCCTTCTTGCCCTCCGGGATGATCCCGGTGTGGAAGCGGTCCAGCGCGAAGCCCGGTACGGCGGAGACGAACTTCCGCGCGGTGACGAGACCGGCGGCCGCGCCGTCGGCGAACAGCGATGTGGCCACGATCATGTCGGGGTCCTCGGAGGAGCGCAGGTGCAGAGTGCACAGTTCGACGCTGACAACGAGCACCACAGCATCCGGATCGGCGGCGCAGAACTGGCTCGCGGCTCGCAGCGCGGGCACCGACGCGTAGCATCCCATGAACCCGAGGTGATAGCGCTGCACGCTGTCCGCCAACCCGAGAGCGCGCACGATCTCGTAGTCGGGGCCGGGTGCGTAGAAGCCGGTGCACGACACGGTGATCACGTGGGTGATGTCGGCGGCGGTGATGTCCGGGTCGGATTCGAGGCTCCGCCGAGCAGCGTCGACGTAGAGCTTCCATGCCTCGCGCACGTAGATCTCGTTGCGTACCTTCGTCGCCGGCGACAGCAGCGCTCCGCTCGCCCGGTCATAGAACTGCGGCGATTCCGCGTCTGAGATTAGCGACAGCTCGTCGAGCACGGTGTACCGGGTGTCGATCCCCGAGCCGTTGAACGACGCCGTCACGATGCGCTGGGCCAGCCTGCCGAGGTCGGGTTGAGCGGCGAAGACGTCGCGCACCTCGTCCTGTCGCAGCTCGGTGTCGGGGACGATCGTCTGCAGCGAGCGCAGTATGGCGGAGTGGCTCATGAGGTCACTCAAGCACGCCGGCTCCTCCGGCAGAAGGGGGTTGCGTCAGAAAACCGAGGTCGTCAGTGGCCGAGTGCGCGGGCGAGCTTCGAATCGGATGCTGCGGGACGGGCGCCCGCGGCGAAGACGACGTTCTCGACCGCCGCGAACAGGGCGGTGCGCCCCGCCTCGTCGGTCGGAGCGGCCGGGCCCAGCTCGACTTCCCACTCCCGCCATTCGCGCGGTACGGGGGTATGCGGTGATTCCGGCCGCCGCAGATCCGTGGCGCGGACACGATCGTCGACGAACTCGGCGATGACACCGTCCGGCCCGGTGAGCAGGTAGGCGGTTCGGCTGTTCTCAATGCGCGCGAGCGGTGTCAGCGGCGCGGTCGTCCAGCGGACGAGGGCTGCGGTGACGGCATCCGGGATCGCACCGTCGTGATCGGGGCCGCCGACATCCAGCGGCCAGGCGATCTCGAGGCGCCCATCCCCTTCGCGAGGACCCTTGATGTGCCAGCCGGCATCCGGTCCGCCCGTGCGGCGGCGCACGGCGACGCCCGCGCGGGCGAGATCCGTATCCGTCGTGTCGAAATAGCGGGCGTCGAGCTCACGCAGCTCGCCATCGGTGACGCTGTCGACGGCGTCGATCCCGATCCATTCGGGCAGCGGCGTACCGACGTCGACGTCGTACTTGCGCTCGATCTCGACAGTGCGGGTGCCCTCAGTCATCGTCGAGGGTGAGATCGTGCGAGCCGCCGTGGAGTCGTGCGATTGCCATGAGCACACCATAGTCCTCTTCACCGCCCTCTTCGCGATGCTGCCCCCTCACCCGACCGCGATGCCGAGCACGGCGCCGATGATCATCCAGGGCCCGAACGCGATGCGCGTGGATCTGTTCGCCCGCCGGAGCGCCATGAGAGCGAGCGCGTAGAGCGCACCGAGGACGAATGCGGATGCCGCGCCGATCACGAGCACCTGCCAGCCATGCCAGCCCAGCACCAGGCCGATGAGGGCTGCGAGCTTGACGTCTCCTCCGCCGATCCCACCTCCGCTCGTGCCGCGGAGCACGGCGTAGAGAGCGCCGAGGATCAGCATGCCCGCCAGCGCGCCGATCAGGGCGCCGGTGCGCTGCGTCACGAGCGCGTCAGCGCAGGCCAGCACGAGGGATGCCCCCAGGGTCGGCAGCACGATGCGGTTCGGCAGTCGGTGCGTACGTGCATCGATCGCCAGCAGCCAGATGCCGATGCCCGCCAGACCCAGGTGCACGACCGTGACGACGATGTCGTACACAGAGACGGAGGGCATGCCCGAAGGTTATGAGAAAAGCGGATGCGGTGATTTCCGCCTGTGGATAACCTCGATGTCCGATGTGCGAATTACGATCAGAACACAGCTTGATTTATTCGTACATAACTTCGAGGATGGATGCATGAGCACCGTGAGCACCGCCTCTCGCGCGCAGGAGGTCCATCGCCTGCGCAGCGAGATCTCCCGCATGCAGCGGCGGCGCAGCGACGTGCCCTTTCTTCCGCTCGATCCCGCGTTGGAAGGGCTGCTGCCCGATCCCGGTCTGCGGGTCGGCTCCGCCTACTCCCTCTCCCCCTCTCCGAGTCTGCTGGGAGCGCTGCTGGCCGCACCGTCGCAGAAAGGATCGTGGTGCGCGGTCGTCGGCATGCCCACGCTCGGAGTCGAAGCGATGAGCGATCTCGGCGTCGAGCTCGAGCGCCTCATCCTCGTGCCCGATCCCGGCCCGCGTTGGCTCACCGTCGCGACGGCTCTGTCCGAGGTGATCCCGATCATCGCGGTGCATCCGCGCAGCCGCGTCGCCGACGCCGACATCGCCCGACTCAACGCACGGCTGCGCGATCGCGGCTGCACCCTGCTGGTCACCGCACCCTGGCCGCAGGCCGAGGCGACGATCCGGGTGGAAGAGACCGAGTGGCACGGCCTGGGCTCGGGGTGGGGGCTGCTCTCCGATCGCTCTGTGACGCTGCGGGCCTCGGGGCGCCGGTTCGAGTCCGGCCGCCGGGTGCGCGTGCAGATGCCCACCTCGCTCGGGCGGGTGGGAGCCGCCCCCGCCGCATTGCGGCCGATGGCCGCTCTGCCGACGCCGGCATCTGCTCCTGATCGGCTGGCGGTTGCCGGATGAACGCCCCTCCCCGTCATCTCGTGCTGTGGCTGCCGGACTGGCCGGTCCGGGCGGCACTCGGCACTCCTCCCGGAGACGAGCCGGTCGCGGTCGCGGCGGCGAACACCATCGTCGCCTGCTCGGCGTCGGCGCGCGCCCAGGGGGTGCGGCGCGGACAGCGCCGTCGGCTCGCGCAGACCCGTTCCCCCGGGTTGCGGATCTTCCCCGCCGATCCGCAGCAGGAGCAGCGCATGTTCGTGCCCGTGCTGCGACTGCTCGAAGAGCTCGTGCCCGGCATCCAGCCCCTGCGGCCGGGACTGGTCGCCCTGCGCGCACGCGGTGCCGCCCGCTACTACGGCGGAGAGGAGCAGGCGGCGCTCCATCTCATCGACGCCCTCGCCGACCACACCCATCCCGGAGTCCGAGCGGGGGTCGCCGACGGCCTGTTCACGGCAGAGCAGGCCGCGCGTCTGACCGGACCTGCGTCGTCTGACGCCGCCCCCGTGCGCGTGGTCGAGCCGGGCGCATCGCGCGATTTCCTCGCCCCGCTCCCCGTCCAGGCGCTGGACGATGCGCAGATCACGGCGCTGCTGACGAAGCTCGGTGTGCGCACACTGGCCGATTTCGCAGCACTCGAGGCAGATCTCGTCCGCGACCGGCTCGGCGAGCGTGGTGTGCGTCTGCATGATCTGGCGGGCGGGGCTGATTCGCGACCGCTGGTGCCGCAGGCGCCGGAACCGCAGCTCGCCCGCGAGATCGTGTTCGACGGCCCGCTGACGCAGGCCGAACAGGTCGCCTTCGCGGTACGCCGGACGGCGGATGCCGTCACCGCCGGCCTCGCCGAGCTCTCTCAGGTGTGCACCGAGGTGCGCATCGACCTCACCGACGACGACGGAGCAGTGAACTCACGCGTCTGGATGCACCCCACCTCATTCGAGGCGAGCGACCTGGTCGATCGGGTGCGGTGGCAGCTCGAGGGGCTGGCGGGCGCCTTCGCCGCGACCGAACGGGCCTCCACCGATCGAACCGCCGCCGGCATCCTCGAGGTGCGGATCACGCCCACCCGTGTCGACGACAGCGCGCACCACCAACCGGGGCTGTTCGGGCAGGGTCCGGAGCAGCGGCTGCACCACGCCGTGTCTCGCGTGCAGGCGCTGCTCGGGCATCGCGGTGTGGTCACCCCACAGGTCACCGGCGGGCGCCGGCTCGCCGAGCGGCAGCTGTTCCAGCCCTGGGGCGACAAGACGCCGCACGAGCGCAACGCGACGCTGCCGTGGCCGGGGAGTCTTCCGGCGCCGCTCCCCTCCGAGGTTTTCATCCCGCCGCTGCCCGCCCGGGTGACGGCCGCCGACGGCACCGCCCCGACGGTGGACGAGCGCGGAGCACTGTCGGCACCGCCGGCGCGGATCGAAGATGTCCCCGTGCGCAGTTGGGCGGGGCCGTGGCCGCTGCGGGAGCGAGCGTGGGATGCCGAACGCGCCCGCACGGCGCAGAGATTCCAGATCGTCGACGAATCCCAGCGAGCCTGGCTCGCCCTCTGGGAGGACGGATCCTGGTGGGTCGAGGGGCGGTATCGCTGATGGGCTGGCATAACCCGGCGATGCCCTGGAAGGAGCTCGAGCAGACTCTCAGCGGGCGCGGTGCGCCGGAGCCATCGATGACGAGGACAGATCCGGGGCCGGTCAGTCGGCGCCGGAGAGCCGAGCCGCCACCGCCGATCACCCCTCCCGAGAACGCCGTCCCCTACGCCGAACTGCACGCGCATACGTCCTATTCGTTCCTCGACGGCGCCTCGCCGGCCGAGGATCTTCTCGCCGAAGCCGCCCGGCTCGGTCTCAGCGCGCTCGCGATCACCGATCACGACGGCTTCTACGGCGCAGCACGGTTCGCCGAGACGGCCGATCTCATGAAGACTCGCAACCCGGAGATCGATCTGCAGACCATCTTCGGCGCCGAGCTGTCGCTGGATCTGCCCGCGCCGCAGGGCGGGGAGCCCGACCCGGTCGGCGAGCATCTGCTCGTGCTCGCCCGCGGCATGGCGGGGTATCACCGGCTTTCCGGCGCGATCACCCGCGCGCAGCTGCGCGGCGGCGAGAAGGGCCGCCCGGTCTACGATCTCGACGACCTCGCGGCCAGTGCGGACGGGCAGTGGACGATCCTCACCGGGTGCCGCAAGGGCGGAGTCCGCCAGGGGCTGGCGCGCGGAGATGCCGAGACCCCGCTGCGGCGGCTGGTCGACCTGTTCGGGCATGACAGCGTAACCGTCGAGCTGTTCGACCACGGCGATCCGCAGGACTCCCGCCGCAACGACGCCCTCGCCGATCTCGCCGCAGCACACCGGCTCCCCGTCGTCGCGACGAACAATGTGCACTATGCCGCCCCCCACCGCGCCGGGCTCGCCGAGGCGGTCGCTGCGGTGCGCGCGGTGCGCAGCATGGACGATCTGGACGGCTGGCTGCCCGCGCATGGCGCGGCGCATCTGCGCAGCGGGGCCGAGATGACCGAGAGGTTCCGCCGCTACCCCGGGGCGATCGCGCACGGGCTGCGCATCGCCGGGGAGTCGGCGTTCGAGCTGCGCCGCGCCCGTCCGGATCTGCCGTCGCAGAAGGTTCCGGACGGTCACACCCCGATGAGCTGGCTGCGGCATCTGGTGCGCGATGCCGTGCCCACCCGCTATCCGAACCTGGACGATGCCGGCCGAGCGCGCATCGAGCGCGAGCTGAATGTGATCGAGGAGAAGGACTTCCCCGGCTACTTCCTCATCGTGCACGGCATCGTCGCCGAGGCGAAGCGCCGCGGCATCCTCTGTCAGGGCCGGGGGTCGGCAGCGGCGAGCGCGGTCTGCTATCTGCTGGGCATCACCGCCGTCGATCCGATCCTCTACGGGTTGCCGTTCGAGCGGTTCCTCGCCAGCACCCGCGAGGAAGAGCCCGATATCGACGTGGATTTCGACTCCGGTCGTCGCGAGGAGATCATCCAGTGGGTCTACGAGCAGTACGGGCGCGAGCGCGCGGCGCAGGTGGCGAACGTCATCCAGTACCGACCGAAGAACGCCGTGCGAGACATGGCGAGGGCACTGGGCTACTCCCCCGGCCAGCAGGATGCCTGGTCGCGTCAGGTCGACGGCTGGGGAGCCGATCTGACGCCCGCGGACGGCCACGACATCCCCGAGACGGTGCTGGAGTATGCCGGCGAGGTGATGAAGGCTCCCCGGCATCTCGGCATCCATTCCGGCGGCATGGTGCTCACCGCACGTCCGGTGGGCGAGGTGGTTCCCGTCGAACATGCCCGGATGGAGAATCGCACGGTCATCCAGTGGGACAAGGACGACGCGGCATGGATGGGGCTGGTGAAGTTCGATCTGCTGGGCCTGGGCATGCTCGCCGCCCTGCAGAACTGCTTCGATCTCATCGCCGCGGCAACCGGTGAGACGTGGAAACTGGAGACGATCCCCAAAGAGGAGGCAGCGGTCTACGACATGCTGTGCCGTGCCGACTCGATCGGGGTGTTCCAAGTGGAGTCCCGGGCACAGATCGGGCTGCTCCCCCGACTGCAGCCGCGGCGCTTCTACGATCTCGCTATCCAGATCGCCCTCATCCGCCCCGGCCCCATCCAGGGCGGCGCCGTGCATCCGTTCGTGCGCCGCAAGATGGGAACCGACACGGTCACCTACCCGCATCCGGTGCTCGAACCGGTGCTGGAGCGCACGATGGGGATTCCGGTGTTCCAGGAGCAGCTCATCCAGATGGCGACGACGATCGGCGACTGCACCGCCGATGAGGCCGATACTCTGCGCCGCGCGATGGGCTCCAAGCGCGGGCTGGAACGGATCGACAGCATCCGCGAGAAGCTGTACACCGGCATGGCGCGGCACGGACTGTCCGACGAGCAGTCCGACCGCATCTACGAGCAGATCCAGGCGTTCGCGCACTTCGGGTTCGCCGAGTCGCACTCGCTGTCTTTCGCGCTGCTGGTCTACGCCAGTTCGTGGCTGAAGCTGCACTATCCGGCCGCGTTCCTCGCCGGGCTCCTGAACGCTCAGCCGATGGGGTTCTACTCCGCCGCCACGCTCACATCCGACGCCAGACGGCACGGTGTGCAGGTGCAGCGACCTGATCTGCACGCCTCGGGTGCTGCGGCATCGCTGGAGCCGCGTGACGATGCCGAAGCAGGCGTCACCGGGCTCGATTCCTGCACCGTGTACGCACAGCCGACGCCGGGCGAGTTCGACCGTGACGCACCGGACGAGTCGGCAGAGCACCGCCGCGACGGCGCGTTCGCCGTGCGGCTCGGAATCGGCAGCGTGCGCGGGATCGGGATGCCGATGGCGGAGCGCATCGTCGCAGAGCGCGAGGCGAACGGTCCGTACCAAGATCTGCATGATCTGGTGCGGCGGACGGATGCCACGGCCGCACAGTTGGAGGCTCTGGCAACCGCCGGTGCCTTCGAATGCCTCGGGCTGAGCAGACGCGAGGCCGTCTGGCTCGCAGGCTCCGCCGCCGAGGATCGGGCACGCTTCCTCCCTGGCACGACCATGTCTGTGCAGCCGCCGCTGTTCACCGACCAGTCCAGCTACGAGTTGCTGGCCTCTGACCTGTCGGCCACCGGAGTCTCCGTCGACGACCATCCGATGACGCACTTTCGTGCCGCGTTGGATGATCGCGGGGTGCTCACCGCCGAGCAGCTGCGCGACCACGAGGTCGGCAGACGCATCGAAGTGGCGGGACTGGTAACTCACCGGCAGCGACCGGCGACGGCATCCGGCATCACGTTCATGAACCTCGAGGACGAGTACGGTCTCGTCAACGTGGTCTGTTCGGCGGGGGTCTGGGGCCGCTACCGCCGCATCGCTCGGGATTCCCCCGCACTGATCGTGCGCGGCATCCTGGAGCGCTCGCCCGAGGGGGTGATCAACGTGCTCGCGGATGCCTTCCAGGATCTGCGCACCGGGCTCGAGCACCGCTCCCGCGACTTCCGGTGAGCGCCCCAGAATCGTGCACGAGCCGCTAGGTTCGAAGACATGGTGCACCTGTCCGAGACGCTCACTCGCCCCGGCGCAACACTGCACTATGTTGATTCCGGTGTCGATTCAGGAGGCGATGGTTCCCCCATCGTGTTCACGCACGGCGCCGGTGTGGACCATACGATGTTCGATCCGCAGTTCGCGGCGGCGAGCGAAGCCGGATTCCGCTCGATCAACTGGGACATGCGTGGTCACGGTTCTTCGACCATCGAAGACGGCATCCGCTTTCGTGGCGAGGATGCTCTTGACGATCTCGCCGCCCTGATCGATCACCTCGGGCTCATCCGCCCGATCCTTGTCGGTCATTCCCTCGGTGGCAACCTCGTGCAGGAGTTCGCGCGGCGACGCCCGGATCAGTCGGCACACCTCGTGGTGGTCGACTCGACGTGGAATGCGGGGCCGCTCACCTGGCTGGAGAGAACGAGCCTGCGTCTCGCTGCGCCTCTCCTCGCGCTGATCCCCGCTTCGCGTCTTCCTGGACTGATGGCGACGGCATCCGCCACCACGCCCGACGCGATCGAGTACGCCAGGGACTGCTTCGCGCGGATACCGAAGCAGACGTTCCTCGATGTCTGGCGCGCGACCGTGTCGTTGGTCGGACCTGATGCCGACTATCGATCGCCGGTTCCGCTGACGCTCATCCGTGGCGCGGAGGATCGCACCGGCAACATCGCCACCGCCATGCCGCACTGGGCAGACACCGAAGGCATCGTGGAACATGTCATTCCCGGCGCGGGACACATCGCGCCGCTGGACGCACCCGAAGCGGTCGCCGACGTGCTCCTCACCGCGCTGCGCTGACGCGCCCACCAGAACAGCCGGCTACCAGCCCCGCGGATTCACCCCGCGACGCAGGGCTTCACCAGAATCGCGGCGTTTCCGGCTCGGGGACGCGATCTGCGCCACCCCAGCGGAGTGCTTCGCTCGTGACCGTGGATGCCGCAGCATCCGCCCCGCGAAGCGCGATATCCGCCTCGGCTGCGCCGGGGCCGACCGGGTCGACCAGGAGCGTCGTGCTGACACCGGTACGGACGGGCATGATCGTGCACTCCAGCACCCGACCGACCCAGGTCGCCGCACCGGCGGCCGAGACACCATGCTGATAACGGATTCGGGTCTCCAGATCCGTCACAGTCAGGACCGTGCGCTCACCGTTCTCGTTCGCCCGCTCGACCACCTCGACACGGTGGCCGTGCGGGATCGGTGCGGGAATCGCGATGACGATCGTCCTGTCCATGACTACAGCCTACGAACTCGAGTGGTTCGAGGGGTACTGATTCCGTCGACGTCTCGTGCGCGGCGCACGAACGTGAACATCCAGTGTCTCTGCGCAGATCCCCAGACTGGTTCTCCTACGCTGAAGGTCATGGATGCCGGAGCAGAGAACCTCAACGCGATCGCGGCGTGGGCCGTCTCTCTCATGGAAACCCTCGGCGGTGTCGGCGCCGGCGTCGCCATCGCCGCGGAGAATCTGTTCCCGCCGCTGCCGAGCGAGATCATTCTGCCGCTGGCTGGTTTCGCCGCCGCCCAGGGCACGCTCGGGCTGATCGAGGTGCTGATCTGGACGACGATCGGGTCGGTCGTCGGCGCGCTGGCCCTGTACGGCGTCGGGGCGTGGCTCGGGCGCCGACGGATGTACGCGATCGCCCAGCGGATGCCGCTCATCAAGGTCGAGGACGTCGAGCGCACCGAGGCGTGGTTCGACAGGCACGGCTCGAAGGCGGTGTTCTTCGGGCGGATGATCCCGATCTTCCGCAGTCTGATCTCGATTCCGGCCGGCATCGAGCGGATGCCGCTGATGCGGTTCACGCTGCTGACGCTGGCTGGCAGCGCGATCTGGAACACGATCTTCGTGCTGGCCGGTTTCTATCTCGGCGCCAACTGGCACATCGTCGAGGAGTACGCGGGAATCTTCCAGAAGGTCGTCATCGCCGTCGTCGTGATCGCGGTCGTGGCCTGGATCGTCCTCCGCATACGCCAGGTGCGGCGCAATCGGGACGCCGACGAGAGCGTCGCCGTCGACTGATCGAAACGCCGAGGTTCAACCGGTCAGCGGCTGCGCAGCGGCGAGTACCTCGTTGAGCGCCTCCGTGCTCGACGGATGGGTCCAGATACTGTCTCGCAGCTCGCTCGCCGTCACTCCCTGACGCATGGCGAGGGCGATGAGGTTGATCACCTCTTGCGCATCGATCGAGAACACGGTGGCGCCCAGGACCAGATCGGTGTCGGCATCGATGAGCACCTTGATCAGGCCGTGGGTCTCGCCGACGATCTTCGGGCGCGGCATCGCGGCGATGTCGGCGACGGCCTTCGCGGCGACGACGACGTTCTGCCCGCTCGTACGCGCCTCCGCTTCGTTCATCCCGACGCGGGCGAGCGGCGGGGTGAGGAAGACGGTGTACGGCACGGCGACCCGATCGGCTGTCGATCGACGCCCCGCACCGCTGAGCTGGTCCATGACGATCCGGTTGTCGTCGAGCGAGATGTAGGTGAATTGGGGCCCGCCGTTGACGTCTCCGACGGCGAAGATGTGCTCCGCCGCGGTGCGCAGTCGGTCGTCGACGACGATGAAGCCGCGCTCGTCGACCTCCACACCGGCGGCACCGAGGTTCAGGTCGTCGGTGACTGGTCGCCGACCGACCGCGACCAGCACGGCATCTGCGGTGAGTTCGCGCGTCTCGTCGCCGATGGCGGCCTCGACGACCGCACTGTCCACACTGTCTCGAACGCTTCGGACATCGGCGCCCAGGATGATCTGCACCCCGGACTCCTCGAGCAGTGACCGCACGGCGTCCACCACATCGCGGTCCTCGTTCTTGAGGAAGGTCCCGCCGTGGTCGAGCAGCGTCACCCGAGAACCGAAACTCGCGAACATGGCTGCGAACTCCAGCCCGACGTAGCCGCCGCCGACGATGACGAGGCGCTCCGGCAGCGGGTCGATGTGCTGGATCGTCGTCGAATCGAACACCCGCGCGCTCTCGACGTCGAACATCGGCGCCGCTGGAACCGTCCCGGTGTTGACGACGATCGACTGGGCATGGATGCTGAGGCGGTCCGTGCCGGCGGTCACCTCGACGTCGTGCGGACCGGTGAATCCGGCTCTGCCGTCGATGAGGGTGACCGTTTCGACGTCGGCGAGCATGGCATGGTTGCGCGCCCGAAGCTTCTCGGTGAGAGCGTCACGTCCGGCGACGGCATCCGTGAACCACGCCTGCGGATCATCCTCTGCACGACGTCGAGCGGCGCTGTGCACGAGGTCCTTGGTCGGCACGCAGGCGACGTTGATGCAGCTTCCGCCGTACATCGAGGCGGACTGCTCCACGAGCGCGACCGTGCGCCCCTGCTTCCCCACGGCTCCGGCGAGCGTCTTGCCGCCCTTGCCCCAGCCGATGACCAGCACGTCGACGTCGATATCTGCCATGACAGCACCCTACGACGCGTCACCCGCCGCGCGCTCGACGATCTCCGCCAGCTGCTCCCAGGCCTTCTCGGTCGGGTCGATGAGCGCATACGAGGTGGGCCAGAAACCGCTCGGCGCGTCGAGCGCCGCCTGCGCACTGACCCCGAATGTCGAGTACCGCTCCTTGTCCATCTGTCCACTGCGGAAGAACACGACGACCTTGCCGCCGCGCGCATAACCGGGCTGCCCGTAGTAGAGCTTCGGCGCGAGGCTGGGCGCGACCCTCGCCACGATCTGATGCACGCGCTCTGCCATCTCTCGGTCACCGTCCGGCATTTGCGCGATCTTCGCGAGCAGTTCGGCCTCCTCGGCCGCCGCCTTCTCGGCGCCCTTGGCGCGCTTCGCCTCGGCTTTGAGCTCGGCGGCGCGCTCCTTCATCGACTGCCGCTCCTGTGCGGAGAATCCTCCGGCATCGCTCTTCGTCATGAGTGCATCTCCTTCACGGGGCTTGTGGCGTCCACGCTATCGGTGGCCTCCACCCCGGCACTTCTCGATTCCTGACCGGTTCGGCACACGGCATCCAAGGGTGCACACGATGGTGTCAGGATGGACGCATGGCGGACGCGAACACCCGGGCGGACATCACTGTCATGCGCCGCGTGCGCGATCGGATCGACCGCGAGTTCGCGCATCCGCTCAACATCGAAGTCCTCGCCCGGGGCGTGCACATGTCTGCGGGGCATCTCAGTCGCGAGTTCCGACGCATCTATGGCGAACCGCCGTACTCGTATCTGATGACGAGACGGATCGAGCGCGCCATGACGTTGCTGCGCCGCGGCGATCTCAGCGTGACCGATATCTGCTTCGCGGTGGGCTTCTCGTCGCTCGGCACCTTCAGCTCCCGATTCTCCGAACTCGTCGGGGTGTCACCGAGCAGCTACCGCGACGACCCGTCCCATTCGGTCGAGGGCATCCCGCCGTGCTTGGCGAAGCAGGTGACCAGACCGGTCAGGAATCGAGAAGCGCAGCCGACAGCATCCGCCTAGCGTTGCCTGCATGAACATCAACATCCACTACGCGTTCCTGCCCCACACCGACGCCGAAGCGGCGCTCGGCTTCTACCGCGACCTGCTCGGTTTCGAGGTGCGCAATGACGTCGGCTATGAGGACATGCGCTGGATCACGGTGGCGCCTGAGGGCAGCTCGACCTCGATCGTGCTGACTCCTCCGGCCGTCGACCCGGGCATCACCGACGAGGAGCGCGAGACGATCATGAACCTCATCGCCAAGGGCGTCTACGGCGCTGTGACGCTCGCCACCGACGATCTCGACGCGCTGTTCGAGCGGCTGGAGGCCGCTGAAGCGGACATCGTCCAGGAGCCGACCGATCAGGACTACGGCGTGCGCGACTGCGCGTTCCGGGACCCCGCCGGCAACCTCATCCGGGTCAACCAGCTCTGAGGACCGACGCGGCCATACGATGGCCCCGTGGAGACCCCGCACAGGATTCAGACGCTCGGCATCCTCGGCGCCGGCCGCGTCGGCACGGTGCTCGCTCGGCTCGCCGAGAGGGCAGGACTGCGCGTCCTCATCGCGCGCTCGGGCGACCCGGCGCCGATCGCCCAGCGCATGCGCGCGATCGGGGCGACGGCCGCATCGACCGCGGCGGTGATCGAGGAGTCGGATGCTGTCGTCCTCGCGCTCCCGCTCGGGAAGTACCGGATGCTGCCCGCCGAGACGCTGCGCGGCAAACTCGTCATCGACGCCATGAACTACTGGTGGGCAACCGACGGCATCCGCGACGATCTGAGTGATCCGCGCACGTCGACCAGCGAGCTCGTGCAGGCCCACCTTTCCGACGCACGCGTGGTGAAGGCGCTGAGTCATATGGGGTACGAGGATCTCGAGGACGAAGCACGGCCGGCCGGCGCGCCGGAGCGCAAGGCGATCGCGGTCGCCGGTGACGATGCCGACGATGTCGCGGTCGTCTCGGCGCTCGTCGATGCGCTCGGCTTCGATCCGGTCCACGCCGGTTCCCTCGCTGTGGGAATCATGCTCGAGCCGGGCGCCGAGGCGTTCGGCGCCGACGTGGATGCCGACGAGTTGCGCGCCATGCTCGACCGGTTCTGGGACTCTCAGCGCGGCATCGTCGTGGCGCGGACCCGCCGCGGTCGCCCCTCGTACGACTGCTGATCAGAGATCCTCTGGCGCGAGGTCGCCCTGCCCTTCTTCTCCGAGCTCCGCATCGACGGGTTCATCGCCCTGTGTATCGGGCTCCGCTCCCGGAGCCGGCAGGTCTTCGAACGGCACTTCGTCCTCCGGGTCAGGGATCTCATCCGGATCACGTCCGGTCGCCGTCGCGGGCACCGTGCCGTCGCCCGCTTCAGCGACACGGGTCCGGTCCCATTCCGCCTGGGCGGCGTCGTCATTCGCATCGTCGGTCGTGGTCGCATCGCCGTCACGAAGCGGTTGCATCTCTTCATCGTCTCCGGCGTCGGAGATCGCGCCCGATGTCGATTCCATGAGTCCTCCTTCGGCTCGGTCGTCAGGACGGGATGCTCCGCCCTGATCTGCAATCTTCAGCGGCGCGATGCGCATCGAACAGGGGGTTGACTCTCTTCGATCTCACAGCGCACGGCTGTTAGCCTGGATTCGTGCATCTCTACTTCCTGTGATCTGAGCCAACCGTCCCGCCTACTGGCCGCGGACGGTCCTTCGCGTATCTGCGCGCCGTGGGCGGCGCGCCCGCACTCAGACTCATTGGAATCACCATGCCTCTCACGCTTCCCATGCCTGCGCGCGCGCAGGCACAATTGTCCGGTTCCGGCATCCACGTCACCCGTTCCGGACGCCCGGTGCTCACCGACGTCGACATGCTCGTCACTCCGCAGTCGCGATGGGGTGTCGTCGGCGAGAACGGTCGCGGCAAGTCGACCCTGTTGCACGTTCTCGCCGGAACCCTGACTCCGGATGCCGGAACCATCCGCCGGCACGGCACTCTCGGAGTGGCGGAGCAGTCGCTGCCGATTCACGACGACCGTACGGTCGGCGATGTGATCGACATCGAGCTCGCCACAGCCCATGCCGCGGTCGCGGCGCTGGATGCCACCGCCTCCGACCTCTCCCATGAACGCGAGGGAGTTGCCGAGGCCTTCGCCGATGCGCTGGCAGCTGCGGAGCAGCTCGACGCTTGGGATGCCGACAGGCGCGTCGACATCGCCCTCGAAGCCCTCGGCGCCGAGACGAACCGCGACCGGCCGCTGTCGACCCTGTCGGTTGGTCAGCGGTACCGGGTGCGTCTGGCGTGTCTGCTCGGCGCGGAGCACGACTTCCTGTTGCTGGATGAACCGACCAATCACCTCGATGCGGACGGGCTCGCGTTCCTCACCAACTCGCTGCGCGCTCATCGCGGCGGTGTCGTGCTCGTCAGCCATGATCGGGCGCTGCTGTCCGACGTCGCCACCACAATCCTCGATCTCGACCCCTGCATCGATGACCGTCCTCGCGTCTACGGCGGCGGGTACGAGACGTACCGCGAAGGACGCGAGTCGGAGTGGGAACGCTGGGTGGCCGAGTACGAGCAGCAGCGCGCCGATCACGCCCGCCTCACGCAAGACCTCTCCGAAGCACAGAATCGTCTCGTGTCGGGGTGGCGGCCCCCGAAGGGCACCGGGAAGCATCAGCGAGCGACGCGCGCGCCGGCTCTCGTCCGTTCGGTGCACCGCCGTCGAGACGACCTCGAGAAGCACGCGATCACGGTGCCCGATCCGCCCCTGCGGTTCCGGATGCCCGAGCTCCCGGCACGTCCGGGGACGGCGTTCGTGCGCGCCGAGGCCGTGCAGGTCGCCGACCGATTGAGGGGGCCGGTCTCGCTGACCGTCGAATCGGGCGATCGACTCGTGATCGCCGGCCCGAACGGCGCCGGGAAGTCCAGCCTTCTTGCCGTGCTCGAAGGGTCGCTGGAGCCGACCGACGGAACGGTGCGCCGCGCCCGCACGGCTCGGCTGCGGCTGCTTTCGCAGGAGTCGATGCGCGAGAGCGACCGGAGCGTCCACGATCTCTTCGAGACGCAGCTCGAGCAGACGCGCCGTGATGCCGGTGCGGGCGAGAGCCCGTCGCTCTCCTCGCTCGGACTGCTCAGTTCGGCGGACCGCCGACGGCCGTTCTCCGCGCTGTCGATGGGCCAGCAGCGCCGCGTCGACCTCGCCTTGGCGCTGGCGGCGCGTCCGCACGTGCTGCTGCTCGACGAGCCGACCAACCACCTCTCGATCACGCTGGTCGACGAGCTGACCGAGGCACTGGAGGTCACCGCAGCCGCGGTCGTCGTCGCCACCCACGATCGGCAGATGCGCCGCGATCTCGCGGCCTGGCCGCAGCTCAGGCTGACCGGTTGACGGCGGACGCGTTCAGTCTGACGGTTCAGAGCCTGGGTGGCTTCAATCACAGAAGGCTGAGAGCGAGTCCTTGAGCTGATCGATCGCCTCAATCGTCTCGGGTGCCTGCAGATCGCTCAGCCCGCTGATCTGCTGCGCACCCGACTCGATGAGATCACCGAGCTGTCCGTCGACATCTTCCGCGAGCGTATCGAGTGTCGTGACGAGCTCGTCGCGAGCGGAGTCGACCTGCTCGGCCGATGCGCCACCCTGATCGAGCAGCGTCTGGTACTGCGCGTAGGCGTCGTCGATCGTTGTACAGGTCTCCTGGACATCGACGCCGCGGGCATCACCGGCGACCTGAGCCACCTGCGAGCAGCCCGCGACGAGGAGGCCTGCGGCAAGGACGAGTGGAACGAAAACGATGCTGTCATGTCTCAGGAGATCTCGGACACTCGGGTATCAAGACATCTCGGACAGAACCGGGCTCGTTGGTGTGGACACTTCTGCGATGGAATAGGACGAGTGCCCGAAACCGAACCCTCCCGTTGATCCTCGTATCCGTCTCGCGATCGCCCGCTGGCCTGACGACGCCCCGCGCGGGAGCGTGTCGACGTTCTGCGCCGAGCACGACATCGCCCGCAGCACGTTCTACGCGCTCCGCGCCCGCGCCATCGAGGAAGGCCAAGCCGCTGTCCTTGAACCCAAGACGCGGCGTCCGAAGTCCAGCCCTCGCACGATCATCGACGAGGTGAAGCAGCAGGCGATCGAGGTGCGGGCCGCGCTGGAATCCTCGGGCCTGGATCACGGCCCGATCAGTGTCCACGACAAGATGGTCGCGCTCGGCCTCACGGCCCCGTCGGTCGCTTCGTTGGCGCGGATCTTCCGTAAGGCCGGGGTCGCCCGCAAGGAGCCTCGGAAGAAGCCGCGCTCGTCGTATCGCCGGTTCGTCTACCCGGCACCGAACGCGTGCTGGCAACTCGACGCGACCGAGTACGTCCTCCAAGGTGGTCGCAAGTGCGTGATCTTCCAACTCGAGGACGACCATTCCCGCCTCGCCATCGCTTCCCACGTCGCGACCGGAGAGACCACCGAGGGCGCTCTGGCCGTCGTTCGCAAGGGCATCGCGAAGCATGGGGTGCCGCAGCGCCTCCTCACCGACAACGGTTCCGCCCTCAACACCGACCGCCGGGGCTGGGAGGGGCAGCTCACCGCCTACGTCTCCTCGCTCGGAGTGCAAGCGATCACGGGAAAACCGGGCAAGCCGACCACGCAGGGCAAGAACGAGCGCTTCCACCAGACCCTGTTCCGGTGGCTCGATAAGCAACCCCTCGCAGGAACGATCGAGGAGTTGCAGGAGCAGGTCGACCGCTTCGATGTCATCTACAACACCGAGCGACCGCACCAGGGCCTCCCTGGACGCGTGACGCCGCAAACCGCGTGGGATGCGACCGAGGTCGCCGAGGCGCCCCGCCCGCGCCTCACTACAGCACCACCGGTTCTGGTTGACCCCGCCGGGGAAGCGCCCGGCACGCCCCTGGATACCTCGGGCATGCGCCCGAGGCGGGTGCAGTCAAGCGGCTTCATTCGGGTTCGGGGGGTGACCTACCAGATCGCCCGCGAGCTCGCGGGGCACACCGTCTACGTCGCTGAACTCGACGACGGGGTGAAGTTCCACGACGACACCGGTGTTCTCCTCCTTGAGCACCCCTGGCCCGCCCCGGGCACCAAGCACGTCAGCAACGGCCGACCGCGAGGCGCGGGAACCGCCCGCCCGAAGGACATCCGCGACGTCATCCACAGCACCGGCACCACCGCTCCGCCCGGCGAATACCAGCGCACCGTCCGCCGAGACGGGCGGGTGAGCGTCCGCAACGTCGTCTACGGCATCGGCAAGGGCCATGTTGGCGAGGCGCTGCACGTCATCGTCGGCGAGACGACCGTGACGTTCTGGAGCACCCGCACCGGGGAACTGATCGCCGAGCACCCCATCCCCGAACCCGGCGTCAAGCACGTCGGCTTCGTCCGCTACAACCGCACCCCGACCACCGAAGTGTCCACGATGTCTTGAGACATCAAGTGTCCACGATGTCCTGATGCAGAACTGTCCACTATGTCCTGAGACATCACAGAACGAAAACGATGCGACGCATGCTCCGAGGGTAGCGAAACCACATATGAGGCACCCTGAGGGCCCGTACGGGTGCGAAAGAGTGAGTGTATACTCACTCACACGTGTACGTGCTTGAGAGGAACGGCTGATGGATGCAGACGCGATCGTGGTCGGCAGCGGGTTCGGCGGAGCGGTCGCCGCTGCGCGACTCGCCCAGGCCGGTTTCGACGTCGTCGTGCTCGAACGGGGTCGACGATGGGAGCTCGGATCCTTCCCCCGCAGCGCGAGCCTCGACGAAGGATGGCTGTGGCAGAAGGACCACGGCCTGTACGACATCCGCTGGCTCGACGGAATGGCATCGGTTCAGGGTGCCGGGTGGGGCGGCGGCTCCCTCGTCTACGCGAATGTATTCGCACGCCCCTCCGACGCAGCACTCCCCGAGCGCTGGCCGCAACACCTGCGCCGGGCGGGGCTCGATCCGTATTACGACCTCGCCGCACACATGATCGGCATCGACCGGCCGGGACTCGACCCGCGAACCGGTCGCCTGCCCGCCCGCACCCGGGCAGTGGAGACGATGATGTCGGCCTCCGACATCCGCGAGGCGGTCGTGCGCCCGAATCTCGCGGTCACCTTCGGTGACCCCGACGCGTGGCACGACAACAGGCACGGTGTGCCGCGCCGCGGTTGCGCATTCGTCGGCGAATGCGTGCTCGGCTGCAACCACGGCGCGAAGAACACTCTCGATACGTCGTATCTCGCCATCGCCGAGGCTGCGGGCGCTCGGGCCGTGACAGACGCAGAGGTGACCGGCATCCGTCCTGTTCCCGGCGGTTACGCAGTCACCAGCAGGAAACCGTCCGATCCCAATACCGCGACGAGGGACTGGCATGCTCCCCGCGTCTTCCTCGCCGCCGGAGCGGTCGCGACGACCGAGCTGCTGCTGCGCGCCCGCGACGTCGACCGCACCCTCCCCAGCCTCTCGGCGCGGCTCGGAACCGGGTTCTCGGGCAACGGCGACTATCTCGCCGTCGCGAATCTGCCCCGTGCAGAAGGAGATATGACCACCGGGCCCACCATCACGACGACCTGAATCGGCCTGACTTTCGTTCC
>JBQDFB010000040.1:0-19687 GCA_052085045.1 Microbacteriaceae bacterium
CAGCATCCGTCTGCTCGGCGAGCCGCTGCGGGTCGACGAAATCGACGATCTCGGAACGGTCGTCGCGCCAGGTCGGCGCATACAGCAGCACGCGTTCCTGCGGCCCGATGCCCAGAGCCCCGCGCGTCGCGGCGCCGCTCCCGGTGACGAGCACGTCGTTGCGTGGGTAGCCGTCGGTCCAGATCGGCCTGCCGAAGAACGCGTACGCCTTCTTCAGGATGCGCTCCGAGTACAGGTTCTGCGCGAGCAGCGCGTCCCAGCGCCGCGACTCCTTGACGATGGCCGCCATCCGCCGGGGGTCGAATCCGGGCCGGTGCAGCGCCAGACGCTTGAGCGGTGTGCCGTGCCAGGTCTGCAGCACTTTCTGTCCGGGCTTGCGGACGAAGCGCCGTCGCAGCCAGTCGTTCACGATCAGCAGTCGTGCAGATCCCCGGGCCTGCCACCATTCCGGGCTCCCCTCGACGACGGCGACCGCTCCCTCCGGCACCCGGACCGACCGGTCGACGATGCTCCAGTACCGGGTGACGCCCGGTGCCCGCGCCGCGATCTCGTGATCGAGCGCGTACGGGTTGCAGCCGGCGCTCTGCCCGTAGAAGCTCTCGAAGAACACCGCGTTCTCGTCGCCGCCGGGCTGTGCCGCATAGCGCTCCTCGAGCACCCGCTGCCCCTCGGCGGTCTCGTACACGGTATCCAGCGGCGGTGCGACCGTGACGATCGCGCCGCGGACCGAGACGCGCAGCCCGGTCAGCAGCCACGACTCCGGCTCGAGTGCAGACAGGTCCTCACTGCCGACGTGCAGCCGATACCGCCCCGATGGCAGCGGCAGTTCGGCACCGCCCCACCGCGAAACGCGCAGGGGGAACGTCGCCTTCCACGTCTTGCCGCCGCCGGTGATCCGGGCATCGACCCGCGCGCGCGGACCCTCCAGCGTCGCCGAAGCGGGTTTGGGGCCGGCGCCGGCCACGACCAGGTTCTCGGCCTGCTCATCGATGAGAGCGGTGGTCATCGTGCTCCTCTCGGCGCGGGGACCGCCCGCGCACGTATGGCCTGGTAGACGCGGCGGGCGTTACGTCCATCGCGATGAGCGTGCATCTGAGCGCTGAGCGTACTGGATCGCGCGGAACGCTCCGCGAATGCCTGCTCGTCGGTGAGCAGCGACTCCACCTGCGCCAGCAGTCCGTTCCAGTCCGCCGCCGCGTCCGTACCGGCGACATCTTCGTACTGACCGTAGAAACCGCGGGTGCGCGCGTACTCGTCGGCATCCGGTGCGAGGTAGAGCACCGGCATCCCGAGCAGTCCCACGTCGTACGCCATCGATGAGTAGTCGGTGATCAGCACATCGATGCCCGGCAGCGCCGGTGTCACATCAGCGAGGACCGATGACCCCAGCATCCGGATGCGCGCACTCGGCAGGGGCGGCCGGTAGGCACCGGCGCCGAGCGGATGCGAGCGGACGAACAGCACCGCGTTCTGCTGCTCGAGGATCGTGACGATGCGCACCCACTCCGCCGCCGCGGGGACGGCTGGATCATCGGCACCGTCGCGCCACGTCGGCGCGTACAGCAGGGTGCGCGCCCCGGCCGGGAGAGCGCCGGTCGCGTTCTCGAGCAGAGCGGATGCCGCGGCTCGCCGCTCGTCCGGCGATCCGGCCGAGAGCACGTCGACACGCGGCTCGCCGGTCACGACGACCCGTGCGTCGTCGAGCGCGAACGCCGACTCCAGGCGCCCCCGGGAGCGATCGGATGCCGCGGGCATCAGGCGGATGCGCTGTGCCGTGTCGCGGTAGAAGAACGCCACCAGCCGTCGCAGCACGCCCGCGCCGGGGACGGCGGGAACCTCCGTCGTGGCCGGCGAGTCGAGTCCGATGCGCTTGAGCGGGATGCCGTGCCACAGCTGCACGAGAAAACCACCGGCCACGGCGTAGCGGTTCACATCGCCCTGGCCGTGCGTGACGACGATGACGCCAGCGCGGGCTGTGGCCCACCAGCCCCGCAGCGAAGATCTCCGGATCGTCGGGATGCCGAGCGCCGTCGCTGCCGCGCGCTCATGCTCCGATGAGGTGAGCCACACGGCGCTCTGGTTCGCGGCGGTCGCGATGCGCCACAGGGCCAGTGCTCCGTCGCCGACCCCGGCACCGCTGCCGAACACCCACCGGCGTCCGCGAGGAACCAGGAACGTTCCCATGCGTCCTGCGGCATACAGCGGGACGCGCAGCAGCTTCGCCGCGTTCCCGGAACCGAATGAGAAGGACGCCACCCCGCGAGCCTATCGCGGGGCGGCGTCCTGATCTGGGAGCGGGTGGTCAGAGAGCGCTGTGGTCAGAGGTCCAACTCGCCGAGGGTCACATCGGCCTCGTGCGATTCGCCGTTTCGCACATACGTGATCTGCGCTTCGCTGCCGGCGGCGGCGGCACGGACCTGCGCGGTGAGATCGGTGGCGCCGGTGATCGGCAGTCCGTTGAACTCGGTGACGATGTCGCCCTTGCGCAGACCCGCCTCCGCCGCGGGGCCACCGCTGGTGGGGTCGACGATCACGGCACCGGCGACGTCTGCGCTCTCGACCGACGCGGCATCCTGAACGGTCGTGCCCAGTAGGCCGTGCGTGGCGGAGCCGTTCTCGATGATCTCTTCGGACACGCGCTGGGCGATGTTCGACGGGATCGAGAAGCCGACACCGATGGAGCCGGACTCCTCGGCACTGCCGGCCGTCGCGATGGCGACGTTGATGCCGATGAGCTTGCCCTCGCTGTCGACGAGAGCACCGCCGGAGTTTCCGGGGTTGATCGCCGCATCTGTCTGGATGACCGAGATCGAGATCGACTGGCCCGCGCCCTGCTGCTCGGTGCCCGGAAGATCGAACTGGAACGGACTGCCCTGCCCGCCCTCGTCTTCGGGAGCATCCTCGGTCGCTGAATCGGGCGCGGCCGACGAGGCGATCTGGATGCTGCGGTTCAGTGCACTGACGATGCCGGTGGTCACCGAGTTGGACAGCCCCAGCGGAGCGCCGACGGCGACCGCTGTGGAGCCGACGTTGATCTCGGACGAGTCGGCGAACTCGATCGGCTTCAGGCCTTCGGCGTCCTCGAGTTTGATCACCGCGAGGTCGTAGATCGGGTCAGTGCCGACGATCTCGGCGTTGTAGATGTGCCCGTCGGACGCCGTCACGCGGATGTTCGGGTCCGCCTCAGCGCCGCCGAGCGTGGCGACGTGCGTGTTGGTGAGCACGTAGCCGTCCTCGCTGAGGATGACGCCGGATCCGCTGCCTGACTGGCTCGACCCCGCGGCTTGGATCGTGACGACGGAGGGAAGCACATCGGTCGCGATCGCTGTCGTCTCGTTGACCGAGCCGGGGTTGTTGACCGTGATCGTGTCTGGGCTGGTGGCGGTCGACCCGGACGGCTGCGCCCACAGCGTGCTGCCGAGGTAGCTCGTACCGAGACCGGCGGCACCGCCGACGAGGGACGCAGCGACGATGAGAGCCGCGACCTTGCCCGCGCCGAAGGGCTTCTTCTCCTTCGACTTCGCATCGATCGGCGTGACCGGTGCTGTCGAATCGGCAGCCCCCGCAGCGTACGGGGTGACGGGAACGGTGTGCGCGTTCGGGTCGGCAGGGGTGGGGATGCCGAAGGCTGCGCCCTGCGCCGTGCTGCCGGTCGGAGCCGGGTGCTGCTCGGTCGGCTGCGCGGGGGGCGCTCCTGCCGCAGAGGTGAACGCGGACGGCATGTCGTGACCAGCACGGGTGCTCTCCGGCGCCTGCGCTGCAGGCTGCTCGGGGGATGCGGGCTGGTCGGGGGTGTTGTTCTCGTTCATGTCTGCTCCTTCATCGACGCCATTTCAGACTGCCCCCTGTAGCTGTGCGTTCGGTATGGGCAGGGTGAGTGCTGCCTATGGCCTTAGCCTGGTTTGCATGAGTGCTATTCCCGGCGCCTGGCGGCGCACTGCGGCGGGAGCGGGCCTGCTCTCCCCTGACGGCGTCGTTGCGCCGACCATCTTCGCAGAGATGTCTGCGTCTGCGGTGAGAACGGGGGCGATCAATCTCGGTCAGGGATTCCCGGACGAAGACGGCCCCGCCGAGGTTCTCGAGGCCGCCCGCGATGCGATCTCTCAGGGTCTGAACCAGTACCCGCCCGGGCGCGGAAACCCCGACCTGCTCGCGGCGATCAGCGAGCATCAGCACCGGTTCTACGGGCTCGAGGTCGACCCGGAGACCTCGGTGATCGTGACCGCCGGCGCCACCGAGGCTCTGACGGCGACGCTGCTCGCACTGATCGATTCCCCCGATGACGAGGTTGTCGTCTTCGAGCCGTACTACGACTCGTACGCTGCCGCCGTCGCGCTGGCCGGTGCGCGGCTGCGCACCGTTCCGCTGCTGCGGCCGGATTTTCAGCCGGATCTCGAGGTGCTCGCAGCATCCGTCACCGACCGCACCCGGATCATCCTCGTCAACGATCCGCACAATCCGACCGGCGTGGTTTTCTCTCCTGAGGTGCAGGCCGAGGTCGTCCGATTGGCCGAGAAGCACGATGCGGTCATCGTCACCGACGAAGTGTACGAGCACCTGACATTCGCTGGGCCGCATGTGCCGCTGGCGACGCTGCCGGGGGCGGCTGAGCGGACGCTGACGATCTCGTCGGCCGGAAAGACGTTCTCAGCGACCGGGTGGAAGATCGGGTGGGTGCACGGGCCCGCCGACCTCATCACCGCTGTGCTGACTGTGAAGCAGTACCTCACGTTCGCGAACGGGTCGCCGTTCCAACCGGCGATCGCCGTCGGTCTGCGGTTGCCCGACGCCTTCTTCGCGGATGCCACGGCAGCCCTCGTTCGCAAGCACGAGCTCCTCGGGGCCGGGCTGCAGGCCGCGGGGTTCGAGATCCTTCCGCCGCAGGGCGGGTACTTCACCGTCGCAGACGCGTCACCTCTCGGAGGCGCGGATGCCGCCGACTTCTGCCGGGCGCTGCCCGAGCGCGCCGGGGTCGTCGCGATCCCGCTGAGCGCCTTCGTCAGCCCGGAGCACCAGGGCGATTACGCCGGCCTCGTGCGGTTCGCCGCGTGCAAGCGCATCGAGGTGCTCGAGGAGGGAGTGGCGCGCCTGGCTGCAGCCTCGTTCTGAGGGTTCACGCGGTTTCGACTCGCCTGCGGCTCGCTCAACCCGTTTCGTCGCGGTCGCTGCGCTCCCTTGCTCAACGCCCCGCAGAGGAAGCACCTCATCCCTTCGCCCCCTCGGGGCAGCGCGAGGCGGCGCGACTCCTGTGGTCGCGGGCGCGTCTGCGGGTCGTTGAGCGAGCGCAGCGAGACGAAACGTCGACTCAGCGCGGAAACGTCGACTCAGCGACGAAACGTCGACTCAGCGCGGAACGACCGCGTAGCGGCGCAGCCGCAGCACCGGGTTCACCGCGCGCACCTGTTCGACGGCATCCGTCGTGAGCTGGGCGACAGCGATGCCCTCGTTCGTCCCGACACCGGCGAGCACGACGCCCTGCGGGTCGATGATCTGCGAGTGCCCGACGCCGATCGGTGTGGGGTGGTCGGCGGCCACGACGTACACGGTGTTCTCGATCGCCCGGGCGGCGAGAAGCGTCGTCCAGTGATGCTCCTTCAGCGGCCCGCGCACCCACTCGGCGGGAACAACGATGACGTCTGCCTCGGCATCGGCGAGTGTGCGTGCGACCTCGGGGAAGCGCAGGTCGTAACAGGTCATCATCGCCACGCGCAGACCATCGATCTCGAGCGTCTGCGGCGCATCGAGCGCGCCGGGTTCGATCCAGTCCGACTCGGTCTGCCCGAAGGCGTCATAGAGGTGCTGCTTGCGGTACACGGCGCGCAGGCCGGTGGCATCCACAGCGACGAGCGCGTTGCGCACCCGCTCCCCCGCCCTTCCCGCCGAGTCCGCGCTCTCGACGAGACCGGCGATGATCGTGACCTCGTGAGCGGATGCCACCGTCTGCAGCGCCTGCACGAACTCGCCGTCGACCGGCTCCGAGTTCTCGGCGAGGGACGGGTCCATCGGGTCGACGAAGTAGCTGGAGTACTCAGGAAAGACGACCAAGCGGGCTCCCCGCGCCGCCGCATCCGCCGTCAGTTGCGCGATGCGTGCACGGTTGTCCGCGCGCGAGTCGGTCGGGCTGAATTGGCAGACGGCGACGGTGAGCGCGGACGAAGACATGCCCCCATCCTCGCACCCGGCCCCGATGTGACGAACCCTCTGAAGCGTGCTAAAGTTAACTCTTGTGCCGCGGGGTGGAGCAGTTCGGTAGCTCGCCGGGCTCATAACCCGGAGGTCGTAGGTTCAAATCCTGCCCCCGCAACGAGAAAGCGACACAGAAAGGCCCTTGATCAGGAGAAATCCTGATCAGGGGCCTTTCGCTTGCGCCCGCGGAACGGCCGCGATTCAGAACGGGAGCGGACTGTGTCCCGGCGGGACGATGAGCAGCCCCACGATCCTCGACTGCTCATCGACCGCAACCCGCCCCATGATCTCGCCGGCTTCGCAGTTCACTGTCGTGACACCGACGACGGTCCCCAGCATCTGCTCGTCTTCCTCGATCCGCTCGCCGGCCGGCATCGCAACGTGCGTGTCGCTGAAGGACTCCTTCTTCCCCACCTCACCGAGCACCCGTTGCCAGGTCTCGGCGATCAGCGATGGCGTGAGCTCCTGCCGAACGTCTGGATGCAGCAGCGACTCGATGCGGTCGTACTCGCCGTTGCTGATGTGATCGAACACCTGCTCGGTCAGTGTGCGGATCTTCTCTATGGACACCGTTGCTCCTGTCGTCGTGCGGCCATCAGCCGGGTTGGTCACTGCGCCGAATCGCTTGAAGGCTGCCTGCCGGGTCATACCCAGCGCTTCGCCCACTTCGGCCCATGTCTGCCCGTTGCGGCGAGCGTCGTGGACTGCTGCCCTGAGCTGGTCTCGGGCCTGCTCCAACGCCGCCTGGGCTTCGCGTATTTGCATACATCCAGTAAACCTTAGGTTGACACCTCCTGTCAACCTAAGGTTTACGCGCCCAGGTGCCCCAGCGCAAGCGAGAAGGGCTTCGCGGGTGAGATTGCGATCTCACCCGCGAAACCCTTCTCGCATCGTCAGCGGAGCGACGGCTCCGGTCACTCGACGGCGGTGCCCTCCAACTCGAGCAGCTCGGTGACGGCAGCCGTCAGCCGGTCATCCGCCTCGGCGAACGCCGTGAGGTCACCGGACTTGAGCGCCGCATCGCGATCGGCCATCGCCTGCTGAGCGGCCTCGAGCGCAGCCTGGTAGGCGTCGGTCTCGGTTCCGGGGTCCGTGCTGCCCTCATCCGGGGTCGTGCCATCGTCCGGCGTGGTGCCCTCATCGGGCTGGGTTCCCTCGTCGCCCGGAGTGGGATCCACTTCGTCATCGCCGCCGACGGCTCCCGCGTCGCCGCCGAAGATCGTGTCCATCGCCTCGGTGAGAGTGTCTTCGAACGCGACGCTGTCACCGAAGGTGACCAGCACCTTCTGCAGCAGCGGCAACTGCGTGCCCTCGGAGGATTGGACGTACACCGGCTGCACGTACAGCAGACCGCCGCCGACGGGCAGGGTGAGCAGGTTTCCGTACTTCACCTGCGACTCGCCCTGCTGCAGCAGGTTCAGCTCTCGCACCACGTTCGGGTCGGAGTTGAACGTGTTCTGCACCTGACCGGGGCCGGGCACTGTCGTGTCGGCGTCGATCTCGAGCAGATTCATCTTCCCGTAGCCCTCGGCCTTCTCCCCCGCTGTGGATCCGGCATCCGAATCGACGGCGAGGTAGCCCATCAGCACGTTTCGACTGGTGGTGCCCTGCACGGACGACGGTATGAACGTCGAGAACATCGAGAACCGCGGCGAATCCTGACCCGGCATCTGCATCGACAGGTAGTACGGCGGCTGCAGCTGGTTGTCGTTGCGCGGGTCGTCCGGCGTCTGCCAGCGGTTGTCCTGCTGTGCGAAGGACCCTGCCGTGTCGACGTGGTAGACCCCGAGGATCTCGCGCTGCACCTTGAACAGATCGGTGGGGTACCGCACGTGGCTCATGAGGTCGGCGGACATCTCGCTGATCGGCTCGACCGTTGTCGGGTACACGTTCTCCCAGGCCTTGAGGATCGGGTCCTCTTCGTCCCAGGCGTAGAGCGTCACCGAACCGTCGTAGGCGTTCACTGTCGCCTTGACGGAGTTGCGGATGTAGTTGATGTCGTCGAGCGCGAAGCTCGGCGCCGTCGTGTTCGAGTCGGCGATCGCATCCGACAGGCTCACGCCTGTCGAGTACGGGTACGTCGCGCTCGTCGTGTAACCGTCGACGATCCAGACCATCTCGCCGTCCACGACGCTCGGGTACGGGTCGCTGTCGAGCGTCAGGTAGGGAGCAGCCTTCTGCACGCGCTCGACCGGGTCACGGTCGTAGAGGATCTGCGAATCGGAGTTGACCAGGTCGGAGAACAGGATCTCCGCCTCCTGGAACTTCAGAGCGAAGAGCAGTTTGTTGAAGGCGTTGCCGATCGCCGGACCGCCATCGCCCTCGAATGTGGTCTTCGTCTCGCTGGCCCCGTCTTCGCCGCGCGGGTAGTCGATCTCGACGGGGTCGGTGCCCTCTGGAGCCCCGACGATCGAGTACTGCGGCGAGGTCTCACCGAAGTAGACGCGCGGTTCGAAGTCCTCGGCCTCGGTGAGGAAGCCGGACGTCGGGATTCCGCGCTCGAGGAACACCGGTTCACCCTCGGTGGTGCGCTGGTTTCCGGCGGCGACGACGAGGCCGTAGCCGTGCGTGTACACCGCGGTGCGGTTGTTCCAGTTGTTGCTGTCGCCCAGGCGGCTCACGTCGAGTTCGCGCACCGCAACGACGGTGTCCTGCTTCGCGCCGTCGATCTCGTAGCGGTCGACGTCGAGCGTGTCCTGGAACTGGTAGTAACCGCGGAACTGCTCGAGCTGCTGCACTGTCGGGCTGATGATGCTCGGGTCGAGGATGCGGATGGATGCCGTGGTCTGGGCGTCATCGCGCAACTGGCCCGCCTCGGCGGTGGTCTCGGCCTTGAACGGCGTGACCTCGAGGTTGTTGATGTCGTACGCCTCTTTGGTGCCGTCGATGTTGCGCTGGTAGTACTCGGCTTGGAAGCTGTTCTGGTTCGGCCGCACCTGGAAGGTGTCGACCACCCACGGGTACCCGAGGCCGACGACGAGGGAAGCCACGATCAGCAGCGCTGTCGCAACCAGCGGGAAGCGCCAGCGGCCGATGACCGCCGTGACGAAGAACAAGATGGCGACCAGCGCGGCGAGGATCGCCAGGATCGCCATGCCCGGGATCGTCGCGTTCACGCTGGTGTAGGCGGCACCCGTGATCCGGTCCTCTTCGCTGACGAGGGTCTTGTACCGGTCGAGCCAGAGGCTGGCCGCCTGCACGATCAGGTAGAGGCCGGCGAGCACCGCGAGCTGGATGCGGGCGGGCTTGGAGATGCGCAGCTCGCCCTGCCCGACGCGCACGGAGCCGTACAGGTACGACACCAGCGCCGTGACGATGAGGCACAGCAGGATCACCGCGGACACGAACGCCAGCAGGATCGAGTAGAACGGCATCGCGAACAGGTAGAAGCCGGTGTCCAGGCCGAACTCGGGATCGGTGACCCCGGTGGAACCGCCGCTGAACCAGAGCCACACGGTCTCCCAGTTGCCGGACGCGGCGAAGCCCGCGAAGATGCCGAAGAAGATCGGCATGCCCCACATCGCCAGGCGCCGCAACGGCTCGATGACCTCCTGATAGCGATCGAGCTGCGAACTCAGGCGCACGTACACCGGCCGCAGCCGGTAGGCCAGCTGGATCACGACGAACAGCGGCACCGCCATGCCGAGGAAGCCGACGACGAACATCACCGCCGCGGCGATCCATTGCGTGGTCAGCACGTTCGCGAATCCGAGCTGGTCGAACCAGAGGAAGTCCGTATAGAGCGTTGCGAAGGCGAAGAAAGCCGCGACCAACGCGGCGATGATCACCAGCGAGATCGTGACGATCCGTCGGGAAGTTCGTGGCGTGGCCGGGGTCGGCGCTGAGGTCGTGGTCACCTGACTATCCTATGCACGCCAGCTATGTGTGGGCCGCGTACGGGGTGACGCTCCGATCACGATGTCGTACATGTCGGCAGCGCATCGATGTCTCCGCCGTCGGCGATCACGTCGAGCGCGTCGAGTGACTCCTCGAGCGTCGAGGTGCTGATCACCTGCAGCCCGTTCGGGATGTGTCCGACGACCTCATCGCAGTTGGATGCCGGTGCCAGGAAGTAGTCCGCCCCGGCATCGCGAGCGCCGTACAGCTTCTGGCGGATGCCGCCGATCGGCCCGACCGCGCCCGTCGCGTCGATCGTTCCCGTGCCCGCGATGTCATTGCCGCCGGTCAGTTCCCCCGGCGTGAGCTCGTCGACGATGCCGAGCGCGAACATCATGCCCGCGCTGGGACCGCCGACATTGTCGAGTTGGATGTGCACGTCGAACGGGAAGTCGTACTCGGTGGTCAGCGTGATCCCGATCAGCCAGGTATCGGCGCCGTTGATCTGCTCCTGCTCGGGCGTGATCTCGATCTGCTGCACGTCGCCGTCGCGGCGCACGGTCAGATCGACGACATCGCCCTCTGCTTCTTGGATCGCGTCGCGCAGCGCCGTGGCGCTGGTCACCTCGACGCCGTCGATCTGCTCGATGACGTCGCCCTCTTCGAGCAGTCCGTCGGCCGGAGAGCCCTCGACGGCGGACACCACGTCGACCTCGGCGCCGGTGTCGTAGTCGAGCTCGTGCAGCGCCGCGGCCGTGGCCTCATGCTGCGAGTCGACCATCAGCGTGGCGTTGCGCTCATTGCGCTCCTCGGTGGTCACGCCCTCGGGGAAGACCGCGTCGATCGGCATCACGGCCCGCGACGCATCCATCCAGGCGATGGCGAGCTCGAACCAGGACGGCGTGCGCTCACGGTTGCCGACGACCTCGACGGTGGTGAGATTCAGGCTGCCGCCGGTCTCAAAGGTGTCGGGACCGTCGATCTCGATCAGCGGCACCTGTTCGTCATCGGTGCTGGCCGCGCTGCCGAGGGTGTCGTAGACGGGGCCCGGTCGCTGGATCACGTACGGCGTGGGCAGAAAGGTGAGCACGACCAGTGCGATGAGCGCCACGATGAGCGCCCATACTCCGAGCCCCAGGCGGGCAGGGCGGGTTCGTGTCACGTTGCTCCTCCGTCGTTCGCGACCGGCGTACAGCGATCTGCTCGCGTCGGGGGTGCGTGCAGAAACCTGCAACTAGCGTAGATGGCACGGCTAGCGACCTGCTGAGAGGCGACCGAAATGTCAGACAACGACCCGAACCCGGAAGACTTCCAGGAGTTCCTGCGCAAGATGATGTCTGGCGAGGGCGCCGGCGACTTCGACCTCAGTGCCCTGCAGAACGCCCTCGGTGGCGCTGAGGGCATGCAGATCGACCCCGCGATGATGGCCGCGCTCTCGCAGCAGCTGCAGAACGCGTTCAGCGGCGACCCGTGGGAGAACACCCTGCGTCAGGCCCAGCACATCGCCAATCGCGAGGGGCAGGGCATCACCGACGGGTCACGGCATTCACTCGTGGATGCGTTCGCTCTCGCGAACCTGTGGCTCGGCGAGGCGACGACGATCTCGGAGCTCTCCGAGAGCCCGCTGGCGATGACGAGGGGCGAGTGGGTCGAGAAGACCCTGCCGGTGTGGAAAGAGATCGCCGGGCCGGTCTCGACGAGCATCGCCGACGCGCTCACGAGCGCCCTCGACACGCAGGTGCCCGATGACATGCGCGGCGCCATCCAGGGTGCCGGCAAACTCATGCGCGGCTTGGGATCCTCGGTCTTCGCGGCGCAGTTCGGCCAGGTGCTGGGAAACCTGTCGCTCGAAGTCGTCTCGGGGGGCGATGTCGGCATCCCCGTCCTGCCGGCGGGCACAGCGGCCGTCATCCCCCAGAACATCACGGCGTTCGGCGAGGGGCTGGAGATCCCCGAAGACCAGATCGCCCTCTACCTCGCCACACGCGAGCTCGCCTACGCCCGCCTTTACCGGCATGCGAAGTGGCTGCACCTGCAGGTGATGTCGCAGATCACCGACTTCGCCCGCGGCGTGACGGTCGATGTCGAGGCTCTCGAAGACGTCGCGAGCAGGCTCGACCCTTCGAACCCCGAAGAGCTCCGCGCCGCGATCGAGGGCGGTGCGCTGTTGCCGGCGCAGACCGAAGCCCAGCGCGAGGCGCTCGGCCGTCTGGAGAACATCATTGCGCTGATCGACGGGTGGGTGGATGTCGTCACCGGCGAGGCCGCTTCGCGCCTCCCCGACGGCGCTCGCCTGGCTGAGGCGGCTCGCCGTCGGCGCGCGGTCGGGGGTCCGGCCGAGGATGCTCTGGGAGCCCTGGTCGGCCTGAAGCTGCGTCCGCGGCGCATGCGCGAGGCCGCCGAGATGTGGCAGAAGGTGACGGATGCCGTCGGCATGGCCTCCCGCGACTCACTCTGGGATTACCCGGACCTGTTGCCGACCGCGGACGATATCGACGACCCCACGGCGCTCATCGAACGGCTCCAGGCGCTCGCCCGCGGCGAGGAGCCGGCGGCGGACGAGTTCGACGAAGCTCTGGCCCGGCTGCTCGATGGAGACGACTTCTCCGGCGACGCCAGCAACGACTCCGACGCGGACGGCGGATCCGGTGAGGGCGATGATTCCGGTGGGGGCGAGAAGCCGGTCTGAGCGGCTCGGGCGCGACGGCGCTCACTCGTTCTGCACTTCTCGGACTTCGGCGAAGTTGTCCACCGATCCGCGTTCCGCGCCCCGACGCGTCCGCACGATGAGCAGAATCGGGGCATGCCTCCCCTCACGCCGACCACGCTGACTCGGATCGATCCGGCCCATCCGCTGCTCTGGCGAGACGTCGACACGATCCAGTTCGGCTTGGACGTGCACCGGCGCCCGGAAGAGCAGCGCGGCGCGACCCGTCCCCTGCGGGTGGCGCTGACCGAGCCCTGGATCGAGCCGCTGCTGCAGGCGATGCGCACGGGCTTCCGTCGCAGCGCATTCGATGTCATCGCGCATGGCGTCGGCGCGCCGCGCGAAGCCGCCCGTGAACTGCTGCGCCGGCTCGAGCCGGTCCTGGTGACCGATCTGCCCCCGTTCGCGCCGGTGTGGATCGAGAGCATCGGCATCGACGACTCCCGGGTCGAGGCTCGCGTGGAGCTCGCCCTGCACGACGAGGGCATTCCCACGGCGCCGCGAGCAGCCGCGGGATCCGTCGGCGTGGTGCTCGTCAACGGCGCAGCATCCGCTCATCAGCTCACGCGCTATCTGCGTGACGACCTCACGCACATTCCGATCGCTTTCGAGCCCGGCGGCATCATCGCCGGACCGCTGATCATCCCCGGTGACACGCCGTGCCTGACGTGCCGCGACGGGCACGAGCGCGATCGCGATCCGGCCTGGCCGCGGCTGCATGCGCAGCTGATCGGCGCGCAGGCGGGGCGCATCACGGCCGCCCGCACGGCAGAGGCGGCAGGGCTCGTCGCCGGGATCCTGGCCGAGCCCGACAGCGCGAAGCGCCCGAGCTCGGTGCGCGTCACCCCCGACGGCCACCGCGCGTGGCGCGAGGCGGCCTTTCACGAAGAATGCCGGTGCCGCGAGCAGTCGTTCCGATCTCCTCCAGGAACCGCGACGGCCGGCGGTCCCCGCGCCCTGCGGAACGCGACCAGGACAGCTCCAGCGTCCGCGCGGCTCGCGTGATGCCGACGTAGGCGAGCCGGCGCTCCTCGTCGATCGCGTCGAATCCGGTGGCGTATGAGATCGGCAGGGCACCCTCGGCGCACCCGGCCAGCAGCACGTGCGGCCATTCCAGGCCCTTGGCGGCGTGCAGCGTCGAGAGCGTCACCATCTGCATCGTCGGTTCGTGCTGGTCCTTCGCCCTGGCCATCAACATGTCGCTGAATGTGCGCAGCGTCGTCTCGCCCGGCGCTTGCTCGGCCAGGCGCAGGATCGCCCGGCGGGCTTCCCATCCGTCACGCTGCGCCCCGCCCGCGGCCGGCGGCTCGTCGGTGAGGCCCAGTTCGCGCAGCACCCGGCGCACGTTCGGCAGGAAGCCGCGCTCGGTCGGCGCGACGGATGCTCCCCGCAGGGCCAGGACGATCTGGCGCACTTCGGGCATGTCGAAGAAGCGCCTGCCGCCGAGCACCGTGGCGGCGATGCCCGCGTCGGCGAGGGCCTGCTGGATCGCGGCAGACTGCGCGTGGGCGCGGTACAGCACGGCGATCTCGGACGGAGCGGACCCCGCAGCGACCCGCGCCGCGATCGAGGCGGCGATGCCGGTCGCCTCGTCCGTCTCGCTGTCGTACGCCGTCACCGTCGGGATGTCGGCGGTCGGCGCCCCGCGCACGGCGATGAGCTCGAGCGCACCCGGCCGCCCCTTCATCAGGGCGTTCGCGGCGGCGAGGATCGGCGGCTGCGAACGGTAGTTCGTCTCGAGCCGCACGATCGTGGCGTCGGGGAAGGTGCGGCCGAACTCCAGCAGGTAGCGCTGATCGGCTCCGGCGAACGAGTAGATCGTCTGGCTGGCATCGCCGACCACGCAGATGTCGCGCCGCTCGCCCAGCCAGAGCTCGAGCAGCCGGTTCTGCAGCGGCGAGACGTCCTGGAACTCGTCGACGGTGAAGTGGCGGTACTGCTCGTGGACGGATGCCGCGACGCGAGGTTCGGCCTCCAGCATCCCGGCGCACGCCAGCAGCACGTCCTCGAAATCGAGCTGGCGGCGGTCGTCCTTGAGCACCTCGTAGGCGCGCTGCAGATCCACCATCTGCTCGGTGCTCACCCGGCCCACCGAGCGGCCGAGCGCGGCGTGCTGTTCGATCGAGCGCATCGACACCTTGCGCCACTCGATCTCGCTCGCGATGTCACGCAGCGTCGCCGTGTCTGGCCGCAGCCGCAGCTGCTCGGCCGCCTGCCCCAGCAACCGCACCTTGTTGTCGACGATCTGCGGGGCGGGTGAGCCGGCGAGCGTGGGCCAGAAGAAGTTCAGCTGGGCCAGGGCCGCGGCGTGGAAGGTGCGCGCGGCGACGCCCTCGATGCCCAGCGCCCGCAGCCGGCCCCGCAGCTCTCCGGCGGCCTTCGCCGTGAAGGTGACAGCCATCACCCGATTCGGCGTGTACGCGCCGGTGTCGACGCCGTGCGCGATGCGATGGGTGATCACCCGGGTCTTGCCGGTGCCGGCCCCGGCGAGCACGGCAACCGGGCCGCGCAGCACGGACGCCGCCTCCCGCTGTCGTTCGTCGAGCGCGTCGAGTGCGCTCACGCACCCTCCTCGCACCAGTCGACGATGAGCGCACGCGCGATGGACGCCGCCCCCGGCAGTCCGACCGGCCCGTCGCCGTCTAGCGCCGAGCGGATCTCGTCGCGGGTGAACCAGCGGACGTCGATGATCTCTTCGCCGTCGGGGCGGGCGCGGCGCCGATCGGATGCCGTGGCGCGGAAGCCGACCATGAGCGATCGCGGATACGGCCACGGCTGCGAGGAGATGTAGCGGACCTCATCGAGGAGGACGCCGGCTTCCTCTTCGATCTCGCGGTGGACGGTCGTTTCGAGCGACTCGCCGGCCTCGACGAACCCGGCGAAGCAGGAGTACATCCGCCCGCGCCAGTTCGCGTTCGCGCCCAGCAGCAGCCGCTCGCCGTCGGCGCTCTCGACGGCGACGATCACGGCGGGGTCAGTGCGGGGGAAGATATCGTGCGCGCAGGTGTCGCAGCGACGCGACCAGCCGCCCTGTCCGATGACGGTCTCCGAACCGCAGGTCTGACAGAACCGCGCGTCCCGCAGCCACGAGGCGAGGGCCACTGAAGTGACCAGCAGGTCGGTGCTCTCGGCATCCAGCATTCCGCCGATGTCGCGCACCCCCAGCCAGGTCTCGGCCGGAGCCGCATCGATCGAGTCGGCCTCGGGTCCGGCAGCGGCCAGCAGCAGCGGCGTGCCGTCGCTGTGCTTGCCGAGCAGCCCCCATACGGCGCCCTCGCCGACCTCGGCCGGTGTGACGGTGACGAGGCCGCCGTCATCGATCCGTGCCCGTCCGCCCCGGACGACGATGACCCGCGCGTCAGAGGATGATCGCAGCGCTTCGAGGATGCCCTGGTCGTCGCGGAGATGACCCGCCCGATCGAACTGCGCACGCTGAACGGTCATCGACTCCCTCTCTCACAGGCGTGGCGTAGGCGGAACCGCACCCGAGCAGACCTAACCTGGGGATCATGGCACGGTCTCCCTTTACTCTAGCGGCGGCGGTCACAGCCGCACTGCCCGGGGCGGAGGTCGTGGGTGCGCGATCCCTCACCGCCGACGGCGACGGACGGTTCGACTCCGCGATCGCCACACTCGCTGACGGGCGCGAGCTCGCGATCAGGGTCGGCGACGACGACGAGACGTCGCGCGAGCTGGCCGCCGAAGCGATCGCCCTCCGTGCGCTGACCACTGGGGCCCGCTCGATGCTGCCGTTCCGCGTGCCCGAGGTCGTCGGCGAGACACAGCTCTCCGGGGGTCGGGCGCTCGTCGCCGACCTGCTCCCCGGCTTCCAGATCGAAGCCGGCCACGTGCCGCGCGGCCGCGGGGCGGCAAGTTCCATGGGAACATCGATCGCCGCCGCGCACTCCCTGCCCGCGTCCGTCGTCCGCAGTGCCGGGCTCACCACGCGCAGCGCCGACGAGGTGCGCGCCGAGATCCGCCAGCTCGTCGACAGCGCCGCGGCCACCGGCCGTGTGCCGGCGCGTCTCACGGTGCGCTGGCGAGAGGCCGTCGAAGACGACGATCTGTGGCGCTTCGAGTCCGCCGTGATCCTGGGCGGCGTCAAGGCGACATCATTCCTCTTCGAGGATGACCCTGAACGCGGCCCCGAGGTCGTGGGCGTTCTGGACTGGCACGGGCTGTCCATCGGTGACCCCGCCGTCGATCTCGCGTGGCTGTCGTCCGCACCGGATGCCGCCGAAGATGTGCACGCGGCCTACGCCGAGGCGTCGGACCGGACGCCGGACGCCGCGCTCGCCGTCCGCGCGCGGATGCTGGCCGAACTCGAATTCGCCCGTTGGCTCGTGCACGGCGACCAGCTCCGCCGCAGCGACATCGTCGATGATGCCGCGACGCTCCTGGAGGCCCTCGCCGAGGGACTGCGGGAGAACGATCTGTCGGTGATTGCCGCGCGCAGTGAAGGCGTCGACTCGGCCCTGGACGCCCTGGACCGGGTGCCCGAGACGGCGGCGACCGGCACCGGCTTCTCGATGCAGACCGATGCGTACAACCCGAGCGATCTGATGCCCGAGGAGCTCGCCCCCGACGACGAACAGACTCCTCCCGGAGACGCGACGGAGGACCTCAGCGAGGTCGCGGATTCCGGTCTCATCCCGGCCGTGGACAAGGTCTCGGATGCCGAGGCCAACGCCGAGTCGACGACGCCGGGCGAAGCCGACGACCATGACCCGGCGGACGAGGCTCAGCGGGCCGCGCGCGCGGCGCTCCAGCGCTGGAGCAGCTCCTCTTCGGAGTAGACCCGGTCACCGCGGATGACGAGGTCGTCCGCGACGTAATACAGCGCGACATCGATCTCATCCAGCGGCACGCCGAATCGCCGGTGGTAGGCGAGGCGGTACAGCGCCAACTGCAGCATCCGCTCCTCCTGCTCGGCTGGAGTGCGCGGCGCGCGACCGGTCTTCCAGTCGACGATCTCGATCCGCCCGCCGCGATCCTCGCGGCGGTACACGGCGTCGAGCTTGCAGATCACGATGTGGCCTTCTGCGTCGGCCGAGCCGGACCCCAGCGCGAAGTCGATCTCGATCTCGACGGCGATCGGTCGGAGCCGCGCCCACTCGCTGCGCTCGAAGATGTCGCGCAGCTTCTGCAGGTCGGTGTCATCGGCGGCCGAAACACTCAGCGGATCGGGCTGCTCCTCGTCGCTGTCCCAGAGCGCGGCGTCGGCACTCGGCCCCGACCCGACGAGGCCGGAGCGATGCTCCACCCAGGCGTGGAAGAGGGTGCCCAGCCGGGTCTGGCGATACGGACGTTCGGGCATCGGACGGGCGAGTTCGCGGACCGTGCCGTCGAAGTCGGTGACGTAGTCCTTGAACCGGGATGCCGGCACCCGCGTCGGAGGGTCTGCCACGGTGCCGCGCTGACGTTCCGCGCGCTCGGCGAGCAGCCGTTCGAGCTGCGGGGTCGGCGCGGGCGGTTCGCCCTGGAGCGCAGACCGCACCTCGGCCGCCGCGGCCTCGACCTTCCCGCGGCGCCCCCCGAGCGGATCGAGCGGCCACACCGTGGTCTTGCCCTCGCCCTCGTAGGGGTTCTCGTCGGCGTCGACCGCGGCCGCCGGTTCCGCGCCGAGCACGTCGAAGGCCTCGAGCAGGTACGGGCCGGCGGTCCTCGGCTTCTTCTGCCCGGCCCAGTGCGAGCCGGTGAGCAGCAGGTCAGTGCGCGCGCGGGTCACCGCGACGTACGCCAGACGTCGTTCCTCCTGCTGCTGATAGGCCCGGTAGGCATCCTTGAAGACGGTGATCGCCCCCGGAGTGGTCTTGCTCCTGCTGGTGAGCGAGGCCACCCCGGCCTTGAGCCGCTTGGCCGGGTCCGGCTCATCGTCTGTCGGCGGCATCCACGAGAACGTCGGCAGAGCGTCGCTGTCGCCGCGCAGTGCGAACGGCAGCACGCCGAATCCGAACCATCCGGAGGTGTCCGTCGGCCGCGACGGCAGCTCTCCCTCCACCATGCGCACGACGGCCACGGCATCCCATTCGAGCCCCTTGGATCCGTGGATCGTCAGCAGTTGCACGACACCGGGTTCCGGCGGCTCGGGGCGCGGCATCAGTTCGTCCGTGCTCTCGGCCTTGTCGAGCCAGGCGAGCAGACTCCCGATCGTGCCGCGCTCGTCGGCGGCGAGAAAGGTGCGCACCTCATCGGTGAAGGCCCGCAACTGCGTGGTCGCGACGCGGGCGGGGCCGCGGGTCTCGTTCGCGGCCAGTTCGATATCGAGCCGCAGCTCCCCTTCGATGAGCCGGATGAGCTCGGGGATCGGCTGCGCCGCGGCCCGGCGCAGCCTCTCGAGCAGCTCCCCCGCCGCGCGGATCCGGGCGCGGCCCTCCGGGGTGATCTGCTCGAGCAGCCGGTAGTCGTCGCGCAATCCGCGGACGACGTCGACGGCATCGACGATCGACACCGCCTCGTCCGCGCCGCGTGAGGTGCGGATGCGGGCGCGCAGCTCGTCCGGCAGGGGCAGCAGTCCGCTGTCGCGACGCGCGAGCTCTCCGGCCAGGTCGTACAACGCCCCCATGTCGGCGACGCCGAGGCCGAAGCGCGGCCCGACAAGCAGGCGGATCAGTGCCGACCCCGCGTTCGGATCGTGGATCACCCGCAGCGTCGAGACGACATCGACGACCTCGGGGGTCGCGAGCAGCCCGCCGAGCCCGAGGATGCGATGCGGGATATCGCGGGCGGCGAGCGCCTCGGCGAAGGTCTGCATGTGCCGTTTGGAGCGGAACAGGATCGCCCCGGTGTGCGGCTTTTCGGGGTCGGTGTGCTCGGCGCGGCGCTCCTCGAACCACTCGGCGACCTCCGCCGCCTCGTCGTGCACGGTGAACGGGTACCGCGTCTCGACCCGGCCGGGGCCTGCTCCGGGGCGCGCCTCGAGCGGCGGCACGTCGAGCCCTGGTCGCTGGAGCGGCT
>JBQDFB010000041.1:0-19216 GCA_052085045.1 Microbacteriaceae bacterium
CTCCCGGGTTCTCCACCGATCGGGTGATCTCGGCATCCGTTCACTGACGCGTGGATCTAGCGTGGCGGGGTGCCAGCGAAAGACTCCGCGTCTGCCCCAGGGGCGCGTTCGCGTCTGCGGCTGAGCATCGGCGCGGCCGTCGTGCTCGGTCTCGTCGTGCTGTCGGCGGCGGTCGGGCTCGGCATCATGCGCGGGCAGGCGCAGCCGACGCAGACGGTGCAGATCGACGAGGTCGCCGGTGACGATGAGGTGGCGGTCGGCGGCGAGCTGTACGTGCACGTGCTCGGGCAGGTCACTGACCCGGGGCTCTACGTGCTCGAGCCGAGTGCCCGCGTCGTCGACGCCCTCGCTGCGGCGGGAGGCACGCTTGACGATGCCGACCTGCAGGCGGTGAACCTCGCGCGCCCACTCAGCGACGGCGAGCAGCTGATCGTTCCGGGCATCGGTGCCGATCCCACGGACGCGGAGGGTACGGATCTCGTCGGCGACGGCCTGATCGACCTCAACAATGCCGATCAGACGGAGTTGGAGACGCTGCCGGGGATCGGCCCTGCGATCGGGCAGCGGATCATCGACTGGCGTGAGACGAACGGGCGCTTCGCCTCGGTGGACGATCTGCTGGCTGTTTCCGGCATCGGTGAGAAGCTGCTGGCGGGCCTGCGCGACCTGGTGCGGGTGTGAACGGCGGCACGCGCGTGCGCGACCTGCGGCTGGTTCCGCTTGCCGCGTTCGTGTGGGGCATCGCCCTCGTGTGCGTCTTCTTCCCCGAGGCCGCCTGGTGGAGTGCGGCCGTTGCGGCATGCGGCGGGCTCGGGATGCTGGTGGCCATGTGGCGCCGGGCCGGTCGCGCTCGTCCGCGCGGCGGACTCGTCGCCGTGATCGCGTTCGGGGCCGTCGCTGTGGCGATGACCGCGGGCTTCGCGACGCCCGAGCGGGATGCCGCCGCAGCCCTGGACGGCCGGGTCATCGAGATGATCGGCGAGATCTCATCGTCGTCGGCGAAGGGGAGCGACGGCCGGATCTGGTTCGATGTGCAGTCCACGCGTGCCGGCACCCTGGGCGCGCCGGAACCGCTCGAAGCGCCGATGCGCGTCGGCGTGGAACCGACGGCGGGTGCAGACCTCGGAGCGGTGATCCGCGTCACGGGCGATGCGATGGCCACAGACCCGGGGGAGCGCGCCGCGATCGTCGTGTTCGGGATGCGCGTCGAGATCGTCGAACCGGCGCAGGGCGCGTTCGGTGTTGCCGCACAGGTGCGCGAGGACTTCGTGAACCGAGCCACCCGTCTCCCCGAACCGGGCGCCGGCCTGCTGCCCGGCCTGGCCGTCGGCGACACCAGCGCGGTGTCTGAGGAACTCAACGAATCGATGCTGGTCAGCGGTCTCAGCCATCTGACGGCCGTGAGCGGCGCGAACTGTGCGATCGTCGTCGGCGCGGTCTTCTGGCTCGTCGCGCTCTGCGGAGGCGGCCGCAGGCTGCGGATCGGTCTGGCACTCACCGCGCTGGCGGCGTTCGTCGTGCTCGTCACACCAGAGCCGAGTGTGATCCGCGCGTCGGTGATGGCCGCGCTTGCCATGCTGACGCTGCTGTGCGGTCGGCCGAGCGCGGGCATCGGGGTGCTGTGCCTCGCCGTCACCGGCATCCTGATCTCCGATCCGTGGCTGGCCACGACGCCGGGGTTCGCGCTCTCGGCGGCTGCGACCGGCGCACTCATCATGCTCGCCCCGCCGCTCGCCCGAGGGATGGCGAGATGGATGCCGCAGCCCCTGGCCCTGGCTGTTGCCATCCCGGTCGCCGCTCAACTGGCCTGCGGTCCGATCATCGCTCTCTTCGCCGAGAAGCAGTCGATCATCGGCATCCCGGCAAACATGCTCGCCGACCCGGCGGCTCCGATCGCCACCGTCATCGGACTGCTCGCGTGCCTGGCGGCACCGATCCCCGTCGTGGCCGATCTGTTCGCGGCATGCGCCTGGCTGCCGGCGGCATGGATTGCCACGACGGCCACAGTGTCTGCGGCCGTTCCGGGCGGGACCGCGGTCGTCGTGCCCGGGATCGGCGCCGCCCTGATCGTGGCCGTGCTGAGCGCAGCCATCGGCATCGTGCTCGCGGGTGTCTCGCCGTTCCGCGGGCGGGCTGGGCGCTGGTCGATCGTCGCTTCGGTGACGGCGCTGGTCGCGACGGGTGCTCTGGTGGGCGCGCGGATGCTGCTCACCGGGCCGCTGGTCGGTACGACCGTGCCCGAGGACTGGTCGATTGCGGCGTGTGATGTCGGGCAGGGTGACGCGCTCGTCGTGCGCTCGGAGGGCAGGACCGCGCTCATCGACACCGGAATGGAGCCCGAGCCGCTCACGAGCTGCCTGGCGGCACTGGGAATCGAGCGGATCGATCTGGTCGTCCTCACACACTTCGATGCCGACCACGTCGGGGCAGCCGGCGTGCTCGTCGGGCGGGTGGGCACGGTGCTGCACGGCCCTGCCCAGCCCGGAGACGAGCAGCAGCTGCTCGCCGCGCTGGCCGACGGCGGGGCAGAGCTCGTCGAGGCGGCGGAGGGACTGCACGGCACGCTCGGCGGTGCGCGATGGAACGTGCTGTGGCCGCGGAAGAACTCTGCCGCCTTCCCATCCGGCAACGACGCCAGCGTGGTGCTCGAGATCGACGGCGGCGGGGTGCCGCGGTCGCTGTTCCTCGGCGACCTCTCGGCCGTGCCGCAGCGGATGCTCGCCGCACAGCTGCACGGCTCGTATGCGGTGGTGAAGGTGGCGCATCACGGCAGCGCCGACCAGGATCCCGGTCTCTACGCGCAGCTGCACGCGGCGATCGCGGTCTTCAGCGCGGGGGCCGAGAATGACTACGGTCACCCGCGGGCGGAGACGATCGCGATCACCGAAGCCGCCGGTGCCGCAACGATGCGCACCGATCTGCAGGGGCGCATTCTGATCGGGCTGGACGGCGATGCGCTCACGGTGTGGACCGAACGCGATGTCGATGACCCCGAGTAGGCTCGTCTCATGGCCGCTCCTCGTACTTCTGCCCGTGGTGGCGCGAAGACGAAGGTTCCGCAGGTGTCGTGGCGCGAACCGCGCCCCGCACCGGTCGTACTCGTCTTCGGGCCCGAAGAGGTCTGCGCTGAGCGCGCGACGGCCGGCATCCGCGACTATCTGCGTGCTGAGGATCCGGCGCTCGAAGTCAGTGACGTGCGCGCCGACGATTACGCACCGGGCACCCTGCTGGCGCTGACCTCGCCGTCGCTGTTCGGCGAACCGCGGCTCGTGCGGGTCTCAGGGGTCGAGAAGTGCACAGATGCCTTCATCCAAGAGGCCGTCTCCTATCTCGATCACCCGCAGGAGGGTGCGACCGTCATCCTCCGCCACACCGGCGCGAGCGTGCGCGGCAAGAAGCTGCTCGATGCGCTGCGCGGCGGCGCGGGCGGCGGCATCGAGATCGGCTGTCCGACCGTGAAGCGCGACGGCGACCGTGTCGACTTCGCGGCGGGGGAGTTCGCCGCAGCCCGCCGCAGAATCGCCCCGAACGCCCTGCGCGCGCTGGTCTCGGCATTCGCCGACGACCTCACCGAGCTCGCCTCGGCCTGCCAGCAGCTGCTCCGCGACGTCGAGGGCGACATCACCGAAGACATCGTCACGAAGTACTACGGCGGCCGCGTCGAGGTCTCAGCGTTCTTCGTCGCCGACACGGCGATCGCCGGCCGCTACGGCGAGGCGCTCGTGGCGCTGCGGCACGCACTCGACGCCGGCGCCGACCCGGTGCCGATGGTCGCGGCGTTCGCGATGAAACTGCGCACCATGGCGCGCGTGGCCGGCCATCGAGAGCCCAGCCGCAGCCTTGCTCAGCGCCTGGGCATGAAGGACTGGCAGGTCGACCGCGCCCGCCGAGACCTGGGCGGCTGGAACGAGAGATCACTCGGCCTGGCGATCCAGGCGACCGCCCGCGCCGACGCCGAGGTGAAGGGCGCAGCACGCGACCCGATATTCGCGCTGGAGCGCATGGTCACCGTCATCGCCACCCGCGCTCCGTTCGGCGAGTAGCGCCCCGCGCGGATCGTAGGCTGGGAGCATGAGACTTCTCCTGATCCGGCATGGCCAGACTCCCAGCAACGTCAGCGGTGCGCTCGACACCGCACGCCCGGGCGCCGGTCTCACGGCCCTCGGCCATGCCCAGGCCGTCGCGGTGCCGCAGGTGCTCGAATCCGAGCGACTCGAGGGACTGTACGCATCGGTCCTGACCCGGACGCAGCTCACCGGCAGCCCGCTCGCCGCCGACCGCGGGCTGGACATCCAGATCCGCGAGGGGCTCGAAGAGGTCTCGGCCGGCGATTTCGAGATGCGCACGGATGCCGATGCCGTGCAGGCGTACGTCGAGTCGGCCCAGCGGTGGCTCAGCGGCGATCTCGGCCACGCGATCGACGGCGGCGAGAGCGGCGAGAGGTTCTTCGGGCGCTTCGATGCGGCCATCGCCGATATCGCTCGGGACCACGCCTCCGCCGCCGTATTCAGCCACGGCGCGGCGATCCGCGTGTGGGCCGCCGCACGCGCGGTGAACGTCTCAACGGAGACCGCCGTGCAGCGTCGCCTGCAGAACACCGGCATGTGTGTGCTCGAGGGCGACCCAGACAGCGGTTGGGCGCTGCAGCGCTGGCACGAGGAGCCGCTGGGCGGCAGCGACCTCGAGGATCGCTTCGCCCATGACATCACCGGAGAGCCCGAAGAAGCGGATGCCGTTATGGACGCCGACGCGTAACGGCGAGTCGCCTCATACCCTTGCATGGGTAAACCGAAGGCCCGCCCCGCGAACGGGACGGGCCTTCGAACAGTGTTCGGCTCAGAGAGCGGAGACCTGCTTGGCGATGGCCGACTTGCGGTTCGCTGCCTGGTTCTCGTGGATGACGCCCTTGCTGACGGCCTTGTCGAGCTTCTTCGAGGTGACCTTCAGCGACGCCTCAGCGGCGGACTTGTCGCCCTTGGCGATGGCCTCGCGAGTGCTGCGGACGAGGGTCTTGAGCTCGGACTTCACAGCCCTGTTACGGGTGCGAGCCTTCTCGTTGGTCTTGTTGCGCTTGATCTGCGACTTGATGTTTGCCACGCGTTGAAGCTTTCGTTCAGAGATGGATGGGTGTTGTCGTGAGCAGGAAGAGGGCTGCCGTCCGACGGTCGTGAGGGAAGAACCCACACGCAAGCCAAGAAACGAGTCTATCAGGTCTGCGAGGGATCCGTTGCCGGCGATCCCTGCTGCATCGTCGCGATAGCCACGTCCAGCAGCGCGTTGAACACGCGGGGGCGCATCGCCGTGACGAGGTGCGAGGTGCGCGGCACGATGATGAGCTCAGACTGCGGAGTGAGGCGCTGGAACAGGCGCTCCTGCATACGCAACTGGTCGAACTGGCCGTTGATCCACCACAGCGGCATCCTCAGCCGGTGCAGGTCGGCGGCGAGGTCCAGCGCTCCGAGGGCGGCCAGGGCCACATCCTGCGCGTCGAGAGCGTAGCCGCCGGCGGCGAAGTCCGAGCGCGTCTCCTCCGGGATCGTGGCGGTGAGCACCTGATTGGTGAGCCACATGCCCTGGTCGGGCAGCGCGTTGAAGGTGCCCGCGAGCGCGCGGTAGGTCGCCAGGGCCACGCCGCGCGGGAATGCCGTGCACGAGGCGCCGATGAAGGCGGCGACCGGGGGAGCGGCCTCAGCGCCGGCGTAGGCGACCGACAGTAGTCCGCCCATGGAATGACCGGCGAGGAGCACAGGGCCGCGGGTGGCGGCATCCTGCACGGCATCGTCGATCGTGGCGAATGCGGCATCCAGAGTGAACATCTCGGCCATGCGCGAGCCGTGGCCCGGAAGATCGACCGCCAGCGCGGGGATCTCGCGCTCGGCGAGGTGGGCGAGCTGAGATCGCCACATCGTGCGAGACGTGCGGATGCCGTGTACGAGGACGACCTGGACGTTCACGCTTCCAGCATAGAAGCGGGGCCCGGTGGATGAACCACCGGGCCCCGCTCCAGAAGGTGAGAGTGCTTACTTCTCCCAGCCCACGTTCTCCACCGGCTGGACGCCGAAGCCGTCCAGGCCCACGTAGGGCTCAGGGGTGAGGTTCGCGAGACCGGTCTTCACAGCCGAGATCGTCGGACCGTTGTAGAGCGGGATGATGCCCCACTCCTGGAAGATCTCCGCCTCGAGCTCCATAGCCGCAGCCGTCTGCTCATCGGCAGTCGGCAACGACTCGACCTCGGAGTGGATCCGCTCGTCCATCTCTTCGTTCTGAACACCCGAGAGGTTCAGACCCATGTCCATGCAGTACAGCTGGCAGAACCAGGCAGCACCGAACGGGTCGGACGAGGTGAAGCGCAGCGACGCGATGTCCCAGTTCTTCGTGTTGTAGTCGTTCGAGAAGTCGGTCGAAGGGCGCACGTCGATCTGAACGTCGATCCCCACTTCCTTCTGCTGCGCCTGCAGCGCCTTGGCGAGCGCTTCCTGCGTGGGGTCATCGCTGAAGATGGGGTACACGACCGACAGCTTCTCGCCGTCCTTCTCGCGGATCCCGTCTTCACCCTCGGCCCAGCCGGCCTCGTCGAGGAGGGCGTTGGCTTCCTCGGGGTTGTACTCCCAACCGGCCTCGTCCAGAGCGTTGGAGTAGCCCGGCTGGAACGGGAACAGCGTGAGGGAGCCGGCCGGCTCCTCTTCGTAGTCCAGGCCGTTCCAGGCGATCTCCTTCTGCTGGTCGATGTTGACGGCCTTGAAGAACGCCTCGCGGACCTTGACGTCCTCGAACTGCGGCTTGTCAGCGTCGACCTCGAGCAGCGTGCTGGCGGTCTGGGTGGCCCGGTAGATCGTGACGCCGTCCATGTCCTTGACCTGCTCGAGGCGGTCCTTGGTGTTGGCGCCGACCGAGTCGATCTCGTCAGCCTTGAAGGCGTTGATCGCTGCGGAGGCTTCCATGCCCTGGAAGGAGACGTTCTCGAGCAGCGGCTCGTCGCCCCACCACTCGGGGTTCGGTACGTACGAGACGTAGTCGGCGTTCGCGTCGAACTCGTCGATCGTGTACGGGCCCGCGCCCCACTCCGGGTGCGGGTTGTCGATCATCGCCGTGTTGAACGTCTCGGGGTCTTCAGCGAGTGCCGGGTGGATGATGCCGGTCAGGAACGGCATCTCGGGCCAGGCGAACTCGCCGTCGAACGTGACGATCGCCGTCTTCGGCGTGTCGCCCTCTTCGACCGATGCGATCGCCTTGTAGCCGTCGGTCGCGTTCGGGGTGAAGCCCTCATCCGTCGAGCGGTTGGCCTTCCACTTCGCGTCGATGGCCGTCCAGTCCATGTCGGTGCCGTCGTTCCAGTGCGCTTCATCGGTGAAGGTGAAGGTGATCTGGGTGTTGCCGTCGACCGTCTCGATGTCCCACGCGTCGAGATAGGCGTCGTGCTTGTACGGGGTGCCGTCGGCCTCCTGCAGGAGGATCTGCGGCATGTACCACGCAGCGACGCGTGCAGTGTCCGCGGATCCGTCGCCGTGGAACGGGTTCAGCTGCTCCGGGACCTCGTTGATCGGGAAGCGGACCTCGCCGCCGACCTGCAGGTTCTCACGGGGCTGGGGGTTGTAATCCGCCGCGTTGGTCTCGACGGTATCGTCGCCGTTGTCACCGTTGTCGCCGGTGTCGGCCGCACAGCCCGCAAGGGCAAGTGCGAGGGCTCCGCTGAACGCGAGCGCCCCCATCAGCTTGTGCTGCTTCATGGTGCTCCTTTCGCCTTTCGGCGTGTCATAAGGCGAGAATAGTTCGCACGGTGTCGAAATTGGCCCGAGCACAGTGAATCGCGCCTAACTGTTATCGGACGGTGACCGACCGACATCTGCCGGACGCGCGATCAGCGGACGACCGGCTCGGCCTGCATCGTCTCCGGGTTGAAGGCAAGACGCTCACGGGTGCGTTCGATATCGGGATCGGGCACCGGGATGGCCGAGAGCAGCGCCTTCGTGTACGGATGCTGCGGGTTCTCGAAGATCTCGGCGACGTCGCCGTGCTCGACGAAGTCGCCGAGATACATCACTGCGACCCGGTCGGCGATGTGCCGGATGACCGAGAGATCGTGCGCCACGAAGAGGTACGACAGGCCGAGCTTGGCCTTCAGATCGTCGAGCAGGTTGATGACGCCGGCCTGGATCGACACGTCGAGCGCCGACACCGGCTCATCGAGCACGATGATCTTCGGGTTCGTCGACAGGGCGCGGGCGATGCCGATGCGCTGGCGCTGTCCTCCGGAGAATGCCCCGGGGAAGCGATCGATGTGCGCGGGATTGAGCCCGACGAGATCCATCAGCTCCTTGACGCGGCGCTGCACGTCGGCCTTCGGCGTGCCGATCGCGCGCAACGGCTCGGCGATGATGTCCGAGACCGTCAGGCGCGGATCGAGCGCTCCCATCGGATCCTGGAAGACGATCTGGATGTCGCGGCGAACCCGTCGTTCGATCTTGTGGCTGGTGATGTCGTTGACACTGGTGCCGTTGATGATGATGTCGCCGTCGTGCTGCTTGACGAGATCCATGATCTGCAGCAAGGTCGTCGTCTTGCCCGACCCCGACTCGCCGACGATCGCCATCGTCTCGCCTTCGCGCACATCGAAGGTGACGTTCTTGACGGCATGCACCTCGCCGACCTTGCGCTTGAGGAAGGCACCCTTCATCAGCGGGAACGACTTGTTGAGGTTGCGCACGTCGAGGGTGACCGGACGCTGCTCGCGCGGCGTACGGGTCAGTGCACTCTCGGCCGTCTCGTGCACGGGGTAGACCGGCAGGCCGCCGATGAATCCGTCGTCATCGATCTCGTTCGCGCGGATGCAGGCGACCTGGTGCGAGGCACCGGTGCCGGTGGGCACGTCGACGAGATCGGGCTCGCGCGTACGGCAGGCGTCGATCGCGATCGGGCAGCGATCGGCGAACGGGCAGGCGTCGGGCAGGTTGATGAGCAGCGGCGGGTTGCCCTTGATGGGGACCAGCGGCTCCTTCTCGTCCTTGTCGACGCGGGGGATCGCGCCGAGCAGACCGATCGAGTACGGCATCCGGGTGTGATGGAAGAGCTCGCCGACCGGGGCATGCTCGATCGGCTTGCCGGCGTACATGACCATGACGTCGTCCGCCATGCGCGCGACGACGCCCATGTCGTGGGTGATCATGATCGTCGCCGCGCCCGTCTCCTGCTGCGCCTTCTCGATCAGATCGAGGATCTGGGCCTGGATGGTGACGTCGAGTGCCGTGGTCGGCTCGTCAGCGATGATCAGCTTCGGATTGTTCGCCATGGCGATGGCGATCACGACGCGCTGACGCATACCGCCCGAGAACTCGTGGGGGAATCCCTTCATGCGCTTCTCGGGCTCGGGGATGCCGACGAGGTTCAGCAGCTCGATCGAGCGGTCCCATGCCTGCTTCTTCGACAGCCCGCGGTGAACAGTGAGAGCTTCGATGAGCTGGTCGCCGACGGTGAACACCGGGGTGAGCGAGGTCAGCGGGTCCTGGAAGATCATCGCCAGCCCATTGCCGCGGATCACCGACATCTGCTTGTCCGACTTGCCCAGTAGCTCCTGGCCGTCGTAGATGATCGAGCCGGTGACCTTCGCGTTCTCGTCGAGCAGGCCCATGATCGCCAGCGACGTGACCGATTTGCCGGAGCCGGACTCACCGACGATGCCGAGGGTCTTGCCCGCTTCGAGGTCGAAGGACACGCCGCGGACGGCATCCACTCGCCCTGCCTCCGAGGCGAAGCTGACGGTGAGATCGCGGACCGAGATGATGGCGCTCATGCGCGGCCTCCTGCCGCCGAGGTGGGATCGAGGGCATCGCGCAGTCCGTCTGCGACCAGGGCCATCGAAATGGTGAGAAGCGTCAGCGCGGCCGCGGGGAAGTAGAACAGCCACGGTGCGGTGGTGATCGTGTTCGCACCGGAGCCGATGAGCGAGCCCAGCGACACATCGGGGATCTTCACGCCGAAGCCGATGAAGGACAGACCGGTCTCGGCCATGACCGCGATGACGATGCCGAGGGTGAAGTTGATCACCAGCAGCGATCCGATGTTCGGGATGAGGTGGCGCAGCACGATCCGGAACCCGCCGACACCCATGTAGCGCGACGCGTGCACGTACTCGCGCTCGCGCAGCGAGAGAGCCGTGGTCCACACCACGCGGGCGGGGAAGTACCACCCGGTGACGAAGATCATGATGAGGGCGATCACGCGCCAGTCGCCGCCGGAGCGGTTCGACAGCAGCGACAGGATCAGGAAGCTGGGGATCACCATCATGAAGTGGATCACCAGGAGGGTCACCTTCTCGGTGAGCCCGCCGAAGTAAGCCGCCGCGGTGCCGATGACGGCGGAGAGGACGGTCGTGCCCAGCGACACCGACACGGCGATCATCAGCGAGCGCTGCAGGCCGATCGCCACCTGGGCGAAGGTGTCGTTGCCGGAGGCCGTGGTGCCGAACCAGTGTTCCGGCGATGGCGGTTCCCCGAGGGCGAGGAAGTCGAGTTCGATGTGGTCGTACTTCGCGATGAAGGGAGCGAAGATCGCGAACAGCACGAGCAGGATGAAGATGACGATGCCGCCGACGGCCGGCTTGTTGCGCATGAAGCGCCGGCTGTACAGCGTCCACTTCGACAGCGGCTTGCCGCTGGAGGCCTCCTCCGGAGGCGGGTCGGCGGGTGCGGCAACGGTGGGGTCGATCATTTCACTCATGTTCAGCTCACCCTCACTCGCGGGTCGAGGACGACGACGAGAATGTCGGACAGGATGGCGCCGATCGCGACCATCACCGCACTGAACGCGGCGACGGCGACCACGCCGTAGATATCGCTCTTGTTGATCGTCTCGATGAAGTACCGGCCCATGCCGTTCCAGGCGAAGATCGTCTCGGTCAGGATCGCACCGGTGAAGATGGCGGGGATACTGAAGGCGACCTGGGTCGCGACCGGGATGAGCGAGGTGCGCAGCGCGTGCTTGCGGATCGCCTGCTGCTTGGTGAGGCCCTTGGCGCGGGCCGTGCGGACGTAATCAGCGTTGATGTTGTCCAGCAGCAGGGAGCGCTGCAGGAAGTGCGTGCTCGCATAGCCGGTGATCACCAGACCGATGGTCGGCAGGGTGACGTGCTGGAGCTTGTCTATCAGCACGGGGAAGAACCCTTCGACCCCCTGGCTCGCCGCCCCGGTGACGTAGAACACGCGGACGCCGACGAGGTCGTTGAAGGCGATGGCCAGCAGCACGAGACCGAGGGCTGCGACGATGACGTTGATGTTCATCGTGACGATCGATGTCGCCTGGCCGATGCGGTCGGCGAGTTTGTACTGACGCGACGCGGTGTAGACGCCGAGGGCGATGCCGAGCACGGTCATGATGACTGTGGCGCCGAGCACGAGCTCGGCGCTGACCCACATGCGATAGCTGATCTGTTCGTTGATCGAACCACCGGTCGGGCTCACGCCCCAGTCCCAGCGGAACAGGATCGAACTGAACCAGTTCCACCACCGCTCCCAGATCGGCACAGTGTCGCTGAGGTTGCGCGGCTCGAGCAGGTTGTTGATCTGCTCTTCACTGAGCGGTGGGCGGCGCCCGACGTAGTTGTTCCGGGGGGTGAGGAAGCCCCAAGCCAGGAAGAACGTGAGGTTTGTCGCGACCACGATCATCAGCAGCCAGCCGAGGAATCGGCGCAGGAGATACTTGATCAAGGTGATGATGTCTTTCTCTTTGCAGGCGCGCGCGGGATCGGCCGACGCAACGCTGAGTCGGATGTATTCAAACATCTCATGCTCGTCAATGCGACCGAGTCCGCCACGACTGGCACGGAGTCGGGCTGCTCCGAACACCCGGTGTCGAGCCGAACAGGGCAACTTCGCGAGACTATCACCGGTTCTCACGAATGGGGCATCCGCGGCGGCTCATCGTAGACTGCAGGAGACATGTCACCACGCGCACACACTCCGCTTTCGCCTGCCGCGACGCCGCCTTCGCAGATCCGGAACTTCTGCATCATCGCCCACATCGATCACGGCAAGTCGACCCTTGCCGACCGCATGCTGCAGATCACCGGGGCGGTGTCGGAACGAGACATGCGAGCCCAGTACTTGGACCGGATGGATATCGAGCGCGAGCGCGGCATCACGATCAAGAGCCAGGCGGTGCGGATGCCGTGGGCGTTGGAACACGACACGTTCGCCCTGAACATGATCGACACCCCCGGACACGTCGACTTCACCTACGAGGTCTCGCGCTCGCTCGCCGCGTGCGAGGGAGCGATCCTGCTCGTGGATGCCGCGCAGGGCATCGAAGCGCAGACGCTCGCGAACCTGTATCTCGCACTCGAGAACGATCTGCACATCATCCCGGTGCTGAACAAGATCGATCTGCCCGCGGCTGACCCGGATCGCTTCGCCAAGGAACTCTCCGACCTCATCGGCGGCAAGCCCGAGGATGTGCTGCGGGTCTCGGGCAAGACCGGCGTCGGCGTCGAGGAACTGCTCGACCGGATCGTCGCGGACATCCCGGCTCCCACGGGCGATGCCGATGCCCCCGCCCGTGCCATGATCTTCGACTCGGTCTACGACGCCTACCGCGGCGTCGTCACCTACGTGCGCATGGTCGACGGCCAGCTCACCCCCCGCGAGCGCATCCAGATGATGTCGACGCATGCGAACCACGAACTGCTCGAGATCGGCGTCTCGAGCCCCGAACCGATCCCCTCGAAGGGGCTTGCCGTCGGCGAGGTGGGTTACCTCATCACCGGCGTGAAGGATGTGCGTCAGTCGAAGGTCGGCGACACCGTCACGACGAGCCGCGACGGTGCCACGGAGGCCCTGCCGGGGTACACCGACCCGAAGCCGATGGTGTTCTCCGGTGTCTACCCGATCGACGGCAGCGACTATGCGGAACTGCGCGAGGCGCTCGACAAGCTGAAGCTGTCCGACGCGTCGCTGCAGTACGAACCCGAGACCTCGGTGGCGCTCGGCTTCGGATTCCGCTGCGGCTTCTTGGGGCTCCTGCACCTCGAGATCATCACCGAGCGGCTCAGCCGTGAGTTCGGCCTCGACCTCATAACGACCGCGCCGAGCGTGATCTACGAGGTGACCACCGACACCGGCGAGACCGCCATCGTGACCAACCCGAGCGAGTACCCCGACGGCCGCGTCGCCTCGGTCTCGGAGCCGATGGTGAAGACGGCGATCCTGCTTCCCAAGGACTACGTCGGTGCGGTGATGGAGCTGTGCCAGTCGCGGCGCGGATCGCTGTTGGGCATGGAGTACTTCTCCGAAGAGCGGGTGGAGCTGCGCTACCAGATGCCGCTCGGCGAGATCGTGTTCGACTTCTTCGATCACCTCAAGTCCAAGACGCAGGGGTACGCCAGCCTCGACTACGAGCCCGCCGGGCAGCAGACGGCTGATCTGGTCAAGGTCGACGTCCTGCTGCAGGGTGACAAGGTCGACGCTTTCAGCGCGATCGTCCATCGCGACAAGGCATATGCGTACGGCACACTCATGACCGAGCGGCTGCGCAAGCTCATCCCTCGTCAGAACTTCGAAGTCCCGATCCAGGCGGCCATCGGCGCGCGGATCATCGCCCGCGAGACGATCCGTGCCCTGCGCAAGGACGTGCTCGCCAAGTGCTACGGCGGTGACATCAGCCGCAAGCGCAAGCTGCTCGAGAAGCAGAAGGAAGGCAAGAAGCGCATGAAGATGGTCGGTCGCGTCGAAGTCCCCCAGGACGCGTTCATCGCGGCGCTGTCCGGCGACGTCGAGGGCAAGGACAAGAAGTAGTGCACCTCGAGGCCGCGGATCGGCGACTGCGGCTGGACGTGCGTGAGGTGCAGGTGCCGGACGCAGGCCGCGAGGCGGTTGCCGCGCTGGTGAGCAGCTGGGAGTTCAAACGTCGCGCGGGCTTCGGCACACCGGAGGGCGAACCGAGCACGGGGGCACGCGGGGTGCTCACCAAGCGGCTGCTGGGCATCCGCTTCGCCGAACCGATCCAGGTGACGTGGGCGAGTGATCGCGGGTTCGGGTATCGCGCTATGCCCGGGCATCCCCTCGTCGGGGAGGAATCGTTCGCGCTCGACGAGGACGGCGTCTTCAGCGCGCGGTCGACATCGCGCCCCGCGTCACTGATCTGGTGGCTGGCATACCCGGCACTGCGCCTGCTGCAATGGTCGACGCATCGCCGGTACATCCGGATCGTGCTGGCCGAGGCCGCAACGGCCCGTTGACGCTGCGCCTGTCGTAGGGGCGTCGTCCAGAAAGAGAAACTAGGGTGTAAGACATGCGGCGCGGGACTTTCCGAGACGACACGGTCGACTATGCGGCCGTCGGGGCGACCCACGCCCCCGACCTGATGCAGTTCCCCCCGGAGCGCAGCACTCCGGCCGAGAACTCCTGGCGGCTCGGCAGTGGCGAGGAGCGCTTCCGCACGGCCGGGGACGCTCTGCTGTCGTGGACGGCGCAGCGCGCGGCCGGCCTCGCGGTCGAAGACGTGCGCCCGGCATCCGGCCCGGCGTACACGGGGGTCAGCTTCGACGCCGAGGGCACCCCGATCGCCCCGAGCAAGAACGAGGTCGAGCAGCGGTTCGATGCCGAGGGCACACCGTTCGCCGGGCCGGGCATGACCCTGCGACTGACCGGACGAGTCGCCGGGATGCGCGCCGACGCCGAACTGCGCGTCATCTCCGTGACAGAAGAGGCGCGACGAGTCTGCCTGGTGCTGGGCACGGTCGGCGGGTCGGTCGTGAGCGGCGAGGAGCTGTTCGAGATCAGCTGGAACGAAGACACCGATGAAGTCCGGTTCACGGTGCGCGCGTTCGATGCGCCGAACTCGGTGGTCTACCGCTTCATCCCGGGCCTCGTCGCGCGTCGCCGCAAGGAACTGTTCGCCCGCTACCTCCGCGCGATCTCGCCGCTGTACGCGACGCCGCTGTGATGGCGGGGCCCCTGCCGATCGGGGATCCGGCGCCGGTCGACGGCCGACTTCCTGCGGATCTGCCCGTCGATGCGAGTGTACCGTTCTCGGCCTATCTGCACGTGCCGTTCTGCCGGGTGCGGTGCGGCTACTGCGACTTCAACACCTACACCTCCGGAGAACTGCGCGGCGCCCGTCAGGACGAGTACGCCGACACGCTCGGCGCCGAGATCGCACTCGCCCGGCGGGTGCTCGGCGACGCGGGCGCGCTGCGCCCGATGGACACCGTGTTCTTCGGCGGCGGGACCCCGACGCTCCTTCCAGCTGGCGACCTGGCGCGGATGCTGGAGACCGCGGTCTCAGCATTCGGCATCGCCGACGGTGCCGAGGTGACGGTGGAGGCGAATCCTGACACCGTGACGCCTGCGGTCGCGCGCACTCTGGCCGATGCCGGTGTGACTCGCCTCTCGGTCGGCATGCAGTCCGCGGTGCCTCACGTGCTCGCTGCCCTCGACCGCACCCATCAGCCCGCGAACGTGCGCACCGCCGTGGGCGCGGCGCAGGACGCCGGACTCGCCGTCAGCGTCGACCTGATCTACGGGGCGCCGGGCGAATCGCTCGCTGACTGGGAAGCTTCGCTGGATGCCGCGCTCGCACTGGATTCCGACCACATCTCCGCGTACGCGCTGATCATCGAAGACGGCACCAAGCTCGCCCGCCAGATCCGTCGCGGCGAGGTGCCCGCACCCGACGACGATCTGCAGGCCGACATGTACGAGCTCGCCGACGCCCGCCTCGCCGACGGCGGCTTCGATTGGTACGAGGTCAGCAACTGGGCGCGGAGCGAAGGGCAGCGCTCGCGACACAATCTCGCGTACTGGCGGGGGAGTGACTGGTGGGGGTTCGGGCCGGGCGCGCACAGTCATCTTGCGGGGCTTCGCTGGTGGAATGTGAAGCATCCTGCGGCGTACGCGCAGCGCCTCGCGGCATCCGAATCGCCGGCGGCGGGGACCGAGCGCCCCGGCGCGCAGGCGCACCAGCTGGAACGCGTGCTGCTGGAGACCCGCCTCTCTGCGGGGATGGCGATCGCGGATCTGCCGGAGGCGCATCGCCCGCGCGTCGCCGGCCTCATCGCGGACGGACTGGTGGATGCTGGAGCGGCCATCGGCGGGCGCATTCGGCTGACGCTCAGGGGTCGCCTTCTGGCCGATGCCGTGGTGCGCGAGCTCACCGAGTAGCTCAGCGAGTAGAATTGGCACTCGGTGTGTTCGAGTGCCAGGAGAAGAGGAGTGCGTGATGGTCAGTGAACGTGGGCTTCACGTGCTCCGCGCCATCGTGCAGGACTACGTCGAGTCGCACGAGCCGGTCGGCAGCAAGTCGATCGTGGATCGGCACTCATTCGGCGTCTCGGCGGCGACGATCCGCAACGACATGGCGCTCCTCGAGGATGAGGAGCTCATCGCCGCGCCGCACACGTCGTCCGGACGCGTTCCGACCGACAAGGGCTATCGCGTCTTCGTGGATCATCTCGCGCAGTTGCGCCCGCTCTCCGGTGCTCAGCGCAGCGCGATCGAGTCCTTCCTCACAGAGCCCGCCGACCTCGACGACCTGATGGCGCGCACCGTCCGGGTGCTCACCCGGGTGACCGGTCAGGTGGCTCTCGCCCAATACCCGTCGTTCGCACGAGCGCACCTGACGCACATCGAGCTCGTCGCACTCGCGCCGAATCGTCTGCTGGTCGTCCTCGTGACCGACGCCGGGGGCGTCTCGCAGCGCATCGCCCCGCTGCCGGTCGATGTCGACGATGCCGATGTGGCTGTGCTGCGCGCGCGCCTTTCCTCGCTTCTCACGGACAAGACTGTGCGTGAGGCGACGGATCGCGTGCAGACGCTCATCGATGGCATCGGCGGCTCGAACATCGAGCAGGCGATCACGCAGTTGGGCAGCATCATCCGCGAAGAACTGGCGGAGTTCCGGCAGGAGCGTCTCGTGATGGCGGGAGCGGCGACGCTCGCCCGTCGCGAGCAGGACTTCCGCGGCAGCATCCATCCTCTCCTCGAGGCGATCGAGGAGCAGGTGACGCTGCTGCGGCTGATGAGCGAGATGGTGACCGACGAGCACGGGCTGGCGGCGAGCATCGGCGCCGAGAACGAGGCGTTCGGGCTCCCGGAGGCATCCATCGTCGCGAGCAACTACATCGCACCGGGCGGCACGGCCCGCGTCGGTGTGATGGGACCGACCCGAATGGACTATCCGAGCAACCTCGCGGCGGCGCGGGCCGTGGCCCGCTACCTGTCGCGGCTGCTCGACGAAGACGAGGCGGGCCGCTGAGCGGCCCGCGGCGGAAGCACGCAGGAAGGTGATTGTGGCGGACCACTATGAGGTCCTCGGAGTGTCGCGAGACGCGTCGGCGGACGAGATCAAGAAGGCATACCGGAAACTCGCACGTCAGCTGCATCCCGATGTGAATCCGGGTGAGGATGCTGCCGAGCAGTTCAAGCTCGTCACGCACGCCTATGACGTGCTGAGCGACGACGACTCCCGCCGTCGCTACGACATGGGCGGCGGAGACGGCGCCGGGGGCGACTTCGGAGGATTCAGCGGGTTCGGCGACATCTTCGAGACGTTCTTCGGAGCCGCTCAGGGCGGTGCCAGGGGTGGTCGGCCGCGCTCGCGCAAGGAACGGGGCCAGGATGCCCTGGTGCGCGTCACCCTCGATCTCGGCGACGTCGTATTCGGCGCTCACCGCGACATCGAGGTCGACACGGCCGTGCTGTGCCAGACCTGTCAGGGCTCGTGCACGCAGCCGGGCACCCAGCCGGTGACCTGCGACATCTGCCACGGCACCGGACACGTGCAGCGTCAGGTGCGGAGCCTGCTCGGCAACGTCGTCACGTCGCAGCCGTGCGGCAGCTGCCAGGGGTACGGCACCGTGATCCCGCACCCGTGCGGAACGTGCAACGGGCAGGGGCGCGTGCGCTCGCGCCGCACCGTGTCGCTGGACATCCCCGCCGGTGTCGAGACCGGCCTGCGCCTGCAGCTGCCCGGCTCCGGCGAGGTCGGCCAGGCAGGCGGCCCCAACGGCGACCTGTACGTCGAGGTGACGGTGTCGCCGCACGAGTCCTTCAACCGTGACGGCGACGACCTGCTCGCCACCCTCGAGGTGTCGATGACCGATGCCATCCTCGGCACGGAGACCTCGATCGACGGCCTGGACGGCCAGGTCGATCTGGAGATTCGCCCCGGCGTGCAGTCCGGCGACGTCCTGACCATCAAGGGGCGCGGCATCACACCGCTGCGCGGCAACCAGCGCGGCGACCTCCGTGTCGGCGTGCAGGTGGTGACCCCGACGAAGCTCGACTCTGCGCAGCGCGCGATGATCGAGGACTTCGCCAAGAAGCAGAAGTCGCCCGGCCCTCAGCTCGCGCAGTTCCAGCAGGGACTCTTCTCGAAACTGCGAGACCGGTTCCGGCACTGATGGCGCTGCACTTCCTCGTCGACGGCTGCGGTGGTGCCGCGGTCGGTGACACCGTGTCGCTGTCGGGCCCGGAAGCCAAGCATGCGGCCGTGGTCCGGCGTGTGCGGGTCGGGGAGTCGGTGACCGTCGGCGACGGCGGCGGCGTGTGGCTCGAGGGCACCGTCGCGGACGTCTCGGCGTCGCGCGTGGACGTGACGATAACCGCCCGTTCGGCGGCGGATGCTCCGACAGCGCGGCTCGTGCTCGTGCAGGCCCTCGCCAAGGGCGATCGCGACGAGCTCGCGGTGCAGGCGTCGTGCGAACTCGGCGTGGACGAGATCGTGCCATGGCAGGCATCCCGCAGCGTCTCCCGCTGGGAGGGCGCGAAAGCTGTCAAGGGCCGGGAGCGCTGGGCGACGATCGTCCGCGAGGCGGCGAAGCAGGCGCACCGCGCGTGGGTTCCGTCGGTCTCCGAACCCGTGACGAGCAAGCAGCTGCTCGCTCGCGCGGAGGGCGCGCGGATGCTGGTGCTGGATCCGACCGCGACGGCCCGGCTGTCAGAGGTGCGGACGGACGCTGGCGCGGAGCAGGAACTCCTGCTCATCGTCGGCCCCGAGGGCGGCATCAGTCCGGAGGAGTTCGAACGGTTCGAGGCCGCTGGGGCAGAGCGCGTGCGGCTCGGCGACACCGTGCTGCGCACCTCCACGGCGGGCCCCGCCGCGATCGCCGTGCTGTCGGTCGCCCTGGGGCGCTGGTAGTTTCGGGGGCTTCGACTCGCTCCGCTCGCTCAACCCGTTTCGTCTCGCTGCGCTCGCTCAACGCCCAGCAGAACCCGACTTCTCAGGGCGG
>JBQDFB010000042.1:0-12061 GCA_052085045.1 Microbacteriaceae bacterium
TAGTAGGTCGCCTCGTATTCGTCGGGGCTGACCATGCCGAGGCTACCGTGGAGCCGCCGGTGGTTATACCAATCGACCCAGCCGGCGGTGGCGTATTCGACGTCCGCGATGGTCTTGTACGGGCCGTCGTGGAACACGGTGGTGCCGATGCATTCGGCTTTGTAGACGCCGTTGATCGTCTCCATCAGGGCGTTGATGCTCCTATAGTTGTCAACTCATGATCTCGCCGGTTTTCGGGTCGGTCTTGATGAGGTGATAGACCTCGCGGATGACGTAGCGTTTTAAGCAGCGGATGATGTCGCGCTTGCTTTTGCCTTCGGCGGTTCGTCGGGCGACGTAGGCGATGGTGGGTTCGTGGAATCTCATTCTGACGATGACGGTCCGATAGATCGCGGCGTTGAGTTGACGGTGTCCGCCGTGGTTGATCCTGTGCTTCCCGCTGGTCATCCCTGAGCCGGTCGGGACCGGGCTGATGCCGGCAAGTTTCGCGAACGCGGCTTCGGAATGGATGCGTTCGGGGTTGTCGCCGGCGACGATGAGGATCTCCGCGGCAGTGTCGACGCCGATGCCGAACTCGTCGAGCAGGTGTGGGGCGCGCTGCAGGACGAGCTGCTCGATCTGCGCCTCGAGTTCCTTGATCTCGTCGTTCAGAGCGATCCAACGTTTCGCGATCGACCTGAGCGCGTGCCGGTTCGCGTCCTCGGGCGTCGCCAGCCCGCGGGGTCGGAGAGCGGCGCAGTGCCGGGCGACCATCTTCTGCGTTTTCTTGGCGGTCTCTCGGCGGAGGTCCTCGGTGGCGTGGACGAGCATCGCCTTGAGCGTCACCATCGCCCCGGTGCGGTCCTTCACCGCGGTATCGTGCGCAACCTTCAGCTGCCGGATCATCTCGACGACCCCGTCAGCGGTCTTCGGAACCGCGGTCGCGAACCCGGCGAGAACTGCTCTTGCGGCGTTCTCCGCGTCCAGCGTGTCAGACTTGCCGTTCAGGCGCCGCAGCCGCCGATCGGGGCGGGAGACCTCGATCACCTTGTGCCCGTTCCGGCGAATGAACGAGGTCAGGCCAGCGCCATAGGAACCGGTGCCCTCGATCCCGAACGCGATGATCTTCCCGAACGTCGCCGCCCACTCCGACAGTTGCCGGAACCCGGCGGTGTCGGTCGAGATCGTCAGGGACGCGAGGATCCCGCCGATCGAGTCCATCACCGCGGCGACGTGAATGTGCTTGTGAGTATCGACGCCGATCACGACGTGCCCAGAGCGGGCGGGCTCGATCTGTTCCATGGTGTGCTCTCCTTCACCGGTTAGCGTGGTTGTCACGCTGTCGCCGGCGGGTGGACAGGACTGTCATGGGGACGCTTTGACGAGGCTCCAGGCTCCTATCAGGTCACGCCCGATCCGGCGGCAGCGGTTACTGCACGCCCGGCCGGAGGTTCGACAGATCAACGCCAAGGCACCCTACGGGCCAATCGTAAGCAAGGGTCAGAACACTCCGGCCAGGACTACCCCATCATTGCGAGATCGGGCAGAAACAGACTGACAATCGTACGCATCGCCGACCGACCCGATCGAGGGTGCGATCTGCTCCAGCGCGAGGTGCTCGGTCAGCACGATCGACGTGTATTGAGATCCGGCATCGGAGTGATGTCGGAGCTGTCCGGGCCCGACGCGGTGGCCTTGACGGTCGCGTTCCCATAGCGCCATCCGCAACGGGATCATGACCAGGTCGACGTGCTTGGTGGTCTGCGCGTGCCAGGCCACGATGCGTTGAGAGAACACGTCGAGGATGAACGCGACATACACCCAGCCCGCCCACGTGCGGCAGTAGGTGAAGTCGGTCACCCAGGTGTGATCCGGCCGCGGGGCGGTGAAGTCGCGGTTGAGGAGGTCGCCGGCGCGGATCCCGTCCTTCGCGGGGATCGTCGTCCGGATCGCCTTCGCCCGGGTGACCCCGGACAGGCCCAGGGCGCGCATCGCGCGGTCCACGGCCCCACGAGAGGCGTCAGCGACCTGGGTGCGGCGGATCAGCGCGGTCATCTTCTTGCGGCCATACAAGCCCTCCGGCGTCATTCGGCGGCGTGTCGTCCCGTCGGGCAGCACCTCGACGCGCCAGGCGGCGTCACGGACGGCGCCTTCGACTATCGCATCGGTCACGGTCCGAGCCGACACGCGGCCCGCCCGCCAAGCCCGGTAGGTGCGTGCCGCGATCTTCACGCCCTGCTCTCGCAGAACGCGGATGATCGACTCGACGGCAAACCCCTCGGATCTCATCTGGTCGATGAAGCCCATGATCAGCGGTTGCGGGGGTCGAGTTCCCCCACGAAGAAAGTCGTCGCTGCTTTCAAGATCGCGACGTCGTCACGCAACTTCCGGTTCTCCGCCTTCAACCGACGGATCTCGGCGTGTTCTTCGCTGGTCTGCCCGTCACGGTCTCCCGCGTCGATATCAGCCTGCACAACCCACCGACGCAACGACTCTGCACCGACGCCCTCCTGCCGGGCAACGGCCGCGATGGCTTTGGCGGTCGAGGGGTACTCGGCCCGGTGCTCGCGCACGAGCCTGACTGCGCGCTCACGGAGCGCGGCATCGATCTTCTTCGGCATGATGACATCCAATCAACTCAAAAGGATGCGGCACCAAACCTGGGACGGTTCAGGTACACGCAGCCGGGTGCGCACGACACCAGCCCGGTGGCGGCCGGGGCTATTCCTTCGCCACCAACGTCAGCACGTCGTATGTTGCGACGGTCTCGTCGTCCTGATTGCGGATGACGGCGTCCCAGCGCACCTCTCCGTACTCGTCGGTCTCGCGCGGCGTGATCTGCTTGGCCGTCAGTTCGACGCGGATGCTGTCGCCGGGCAACACCGGAGTGTTGAAGCGCAGGTCCTCCAGTCCGTAGTTCGCGAGAACCGGACCGGGTTCGGGGTCGACGAACAGCCCGGCGGCCCACGACACCAGCAGATAGCCGTGAGCGACGCGACCGGGGAAGAACGGGTTGGCGGCGGCGGCCTCCTCGTCCATGTGCGCGTAGAACGTATCGCCGGTGAAGTGCGCGAACGTCTCGATGTCGTCGAGGGTGACATCACGACTGCGTGACGCGATCCGGTCGCCGATCCGCAGCTGCGACAGCGGTTTGCGGAACGGATGCACGCCGTCCTCGCGTGCGGCCGCCCCCGCATGCCACACACCGGTGATCGCCGTGAGCATCTCCGGCGAGCCTTGCACGGCCGTCCTCTGCATGTGATGCAGCACCGCGCGGATGCCGCCGAGCTCTTCACCCCCGCCGGCACGACCCGGACCGCCGTGCACGAGACCAGGCATCGGCGATCCGTGCCCGGTAGAGGAGCGGGCATCGTCGCGGTCGAGGAACAGCACACGACCGTTGGATGCGGCGATGCCCGCCATGATCGCGGCGGCGAATGCGGGGTCATGCGTTGCGACGCTGGTCACCAGCGACCCGCCGCCGCGGGCGACGATGTCGGATGCCTCTGCCACAGTGTCGTACGTGATCAGCGACGACACCGGGCCGAATGCCTCCACCGTGTGCACGGCCGCGGCCTGTGCGTCGTCGAAGCGCAGCAGCGCGGGCGACACGAAGGCCCCCGCTGATTCGGAGGACTCGTGGGAACCGACGACGAACCGTCCACCGCCATCGACGAGAGCGCTGATCTGGCGCAGAACCTCGTCTCGCTGCTCGGTCGAAACGAGCGGTCCCATCGTCACGCCATCGGCTCGCGGGTCGCCGAGCACGACCGTGTCGCTGATCCGCGCGCGAACCGCGTCGATCACGGCATCGGCCTGACCGGTCGGCACGATCGCGCGGCGGATGGCGGTGCACTTCTGTCCGGCCTTCGTCGTCATTTCGACGACGAGCTGACGGACGTACGCGTCGAACTCCGGGGTGCCGGCGACGGCATCCGGGCCGAGCACCGAGGCGTTGATCGAGTCCGTCTCCGCGGTGAAGCGCACACCGGACGGTGCCCGCGAACGCAGTGAGGCGGCCGTCGACGCGCTGCCGGTGAACCCGACCACGTCGCCGAGCCGCAGCATGTCGCTTGTACTGAGCGAGCCTTGGCGAGTCGAAGTGAAGAGCGTCGGCACGCTGCCGCTGACCAACTGCAGCGACCCCGCGGGCAGCAGGTCCGCATCCACGAGGATCCGCACCATCGCCTCGGTCAGGTAGCCGGTGGGGGTGGCGGGCTTGATCAGCGATGGCATCCCGGCGAGGAAGGCGGGCGCGAACTTCTCCAGCGGCCCCCACACCGGGAAGTTGAACGCGTTGATCTGCACGGCGACGCCGGGCAGGCGGGTGTAGACGTGGCGGCCGAGGAAGCTGCCGTCCTTCGACAGCGACTCCACCGCACCGTCGACGTGCACGTGCCCGTTCGGCAGTTCGCGGCGTCCCTTGCCCGAGTAGGCGAACAGCACGCCGATGCCGCCGTCGATGTCGACCTGCGAGTCGGCCTTCGTCGCGCCGGTGCGTGCCGACAGCGCGTAGAGCTCGGCCTTGCGCTCGGTCAGGGCGAGCGCGAACTGCTTCAGCAGCAGCGCGCGCTGGTGGAACGTCAGCGCGCCGAGCGACGCCTGGCCGACGGTGCGCGCGTACTCGAGAGCACCGGCGAGATCGAGTCCCTCGGTGCTGACGCGGGCGATCTCCTCTCCGGTGGAGGCGTCCCGCACGACGGCGGCCTCGCCGACGGGGCCGGGTGTCCACCACGCATCCTGCAGGTAGCTCGGCACGACCTCGGCCGGTGATGTCATGGTGTCCCCTGTCATGGTCGCTCCTGTCCTGGTTGCTCCAACGTGTAGAAGCCTTCGCCGCTCTTGCGGCCGAGTCTGCCCTCTGCGACGAGCCGGCGCAGCAGAGCAGGCGGGGTGAAGCGCTCGCCGAGGCTCGCCTGGAGTTCTTCGGCGATGCCGAGTCGTACGTCGAGCCCGACGATGTCGGTTGTGCGCAGCGGACCCATCGGATGCCGGTAGCCGAGTTCCATCGCCCGGTCGATGTCCTCCGCCGAGGCGACTCCGGACTCCAGCATCCGGATCGCCTCCAGCGCCAGCGCCACCCCGAGCCGGCTGGAGGCGAAGCCCGGGGAGTCGCGCACGACGATCGGTGTCTTGCCGAGCATCTCGACCCAACTGCGCGCCCGGTCGACCACCCCGGGAGCCGTCGCCGCGCCGACGACGACCTCGACCATCGCCGAGGCCGGCACCGGGTTGAAGAAGTGCAGCCCCAGGAACCGATCAGGGCGGGCGAGGGGTGCGGCCAGATCGTCGATCGAGATGGCGGACGTGTTCGATGCGACAGCGGAATCCGGCGCTGCGCGCTCGATTCGTGACAGTACTTCGGCCTTCATCGCGCGGTCCTCTGGAACTGCCTCGATCACGAGATCGCAGGTTGCGAATGCCGCGGCATCGTGCCCGACGGTCAGGGCGGCTTCGAGTTCGTCGGCACCGCGATCGGTCGTTCCCCGATCGATCGAGCGCGCGATGATGTCGCGGATGCGGTGCGCCGCAGCATCCGCCGTCTCGTCGTCGCGCTCGACGATCGCGACCTCGCAGCCGGCCAGCAGGAACGCGTGCGCGATGCCCGCGCCCATGCGTCCGCCGCCGAGCACTCCGACCTTCATCGGCGCCCCTTCCGTTCGAGGAACTCCGTCATTCGCCGCATCTTCTCCGGGCTCTCGAACAGCTCTGCCTGCAGCTCGCCGTCGATGGCGGGGTGGGCGTCGCGCGGCGCGCGCAGAGCGGTCTTCGTGTGTCGGATCGCGAGGGGGTCCGCGGCGGCGATCCGGTCGGCGATCGCGTGCGCCGCCGTCAGCAGATCGCCGGCCGGGTGGATGCCAGACACCAAGCCGGCGGCGCGAGCCTCATCGGCCGTCAGCGTGCGCCCGGTGAGCAGCATCTCGGTCGCGAGGCCGTCGCCGACGATCTCGCGGAGGCGCCACGATGCTCCTGCCGCGGCGATGATGCCGAGGTGCGGTTCGGGGTTGCCGATCTTCAGACGTGGGGTGGCGATGCGGATGTCGGCGGCGTACGCGAGCTCGGCGCCGCCGCCGAGCGCGTAGCCGTCGAGTGCGGCGATGACCGGCATCGGCAGGGCGCTGATCCGGATGAACGCCATCGCGTTGATGCCGCGGTGTGCGTCGGCGGCGCGGCGGGCGCGGAGTTGGGCGATGTCGGCTCCGGCGGCGAAGTCGTCGCCGCTGCTGGCGAGGATGAGCGTGCGCGGCTCGACCTCGAGCTCCGCACACAGCGCATGGAGCTCGTCGATCATTTCGCGATCGATGGCGTTGCGCTTGTCTGGGCGGTTCAGATGCGCGATGACGCGGTCGGGGCGTCGATCGACGAGAAGTGCCTCGCTCATCTGCCCACCTGACTGCGTCGTCGGAGTATCAGTAATTTCTGACCGTTCGTTCAGTAATCAAGTATGGCAAGGATGCCGAGACTCGGCAATCACGGATGTCGCGCGTGCCGTGCGTGCCAGACTGGGGATCGTGCCAGACCCCGACCAGACGCCCGCGCGTCGAGGACGCCCCGGTTATGACCGGGATCAGATCCTCGAGATCGCCGTACAGGTGTTCATCGAGCAGGGGTACGAGGCGACCTCGGTCGCGTCGCTGGCCGCGCGACTGGGCCTGTCGAAGTCGGCGCTCTACCACCACTTCGCCTCGAAGGAAGCGCTGCTCGAGGTCGCGCTCGACGAGGCGCTGGGCGGCCTCGAAGGGGTGCTGAGGGATGCCGGCGACGGATCAGCTCGCGACCGGCTCGAGCAGGTGCTGCGCGGAGCGGTGCTGGTGCTCATCGATCGACTCGCGTATGTCACTCTGCTGCTGCGGGTGCGCGGCAACAGTGATGTCGAACGGGCGGCCCTCGAACGTCGGCGCGCCTTCGATCGCGAGGTGACGGGGCTGGTGCAGGCCGCACAAGCCGAGGGAACCGTTCGGGCAGACGTCGATCCGTCGGTTGCCACGCGCCTGCTGTTCGGCATGGTCAATTCGATCGTCGAGTGGTATCGACCCAGCGGCGGCGAGGGCGGAGCAGAGCTCGCCCGGGATGTCCTGGCCGTTGCCCTGGACGGGCTGGCCCCGGCGGGGCGTTGAGTTCGCGGGTGGACGTCGCGGGGGTGGGAGGTTTCGACTCGCTCCGCTCGCTCAACCCGTTTCGTCTTCGGGCTTCGCCCTTCGCTCAACGGTCGGCCGTGGGACGGGATCGCTTTGCGGGGCGTTGAGCGAAGGCGGCGCAGCCGCTGGAGACGAAACGGGCTGAGCGGAGGCGCGGAGCGACGGAGTCGAAGCCTTCGACCGGAACCCGCGTCAGGCGGAGGCGATGACCGTCTCGGCGAGGGGGCGCCGTGCGCGGGGAGCAGTCTCGCGCTGCTGCAGCTTCTCCGATAGTGCTGACGCGTCGCCGAGCTCGCCCAGCGCGATCACGGAGACCGGGGTGAAACGGTCCTCGACGCCGGGCAGTGCGCGCAGTACGTCGCGTTCGATGCCGCCCATCTGGTGCACGTACAGGTCATCGGCGTGGGCCTGCACGGACAGGTGCGCCGCTGCCTGACCCAGGTCGTAGTGCGCCCACGGGCGCGGGTTGCCGTCAGCATCCGTCTCTTCGGCGAACGTCGCGATCAGTACCTGCGCGCTGCCGGCCCACTCGCGGTTGAACCCCATCAGCGCGTTGTCGATCGCCGCGTGCAGGTCGGTTCCGCGCCGGGCGACGATGAATCGCCAGGGCTGGGTGTTGCTCGCCGACGGCGCCCAGCGGGCTGCTTCGAGAGCGGCGGCGAGCTTGTCCTCGTCGATCGGGGTGCTCGGTTCGAAGGCGCGAGGGCTCCAGCGCGACGAGAGGATGTCGAGGATCGGGACGGATGTCTCAGCGGTGCGCTCGAGGGTGTGAGTGCTCATGGTGCCTTTCGGGTCGGAGGGGAGGTTTCGAACCCGGGGACCCCGTCGTCCTCGATCCATTCAGGCTAATGCAGGCCGCCTGAGCGTTCGTCACACGGCGTCATTCACACCATCGCGAGGCGGGCAGCGCGCCGCTCCTGCTGCAGATCAGGATCCGGCACGGGCGCCGCCGCGAGCAGGCGCCTCGTGTAGTCGTCGGATGGATGCTGGAGCACGCGCTCACGCGACCCGGACTCGACCACGACTCCGCGCCGCAGCACCGTCACGCTGTCGCACAGCTCGTCGACGACGGCCAGGTCGTGACTGATGAACACGCACGCGAACTTCAGCCGCTCCTGCAATTCGCGGAACACATCCAGCACCTGAGCCTGTACGGACACGTCCAGCGCGCTGGTCGGCTCATCGGCGATGAGCAGATCCGGGTCGAGCGCGACGCCGCGGGCGATGGCCACGCGCTGCTTCTGCCCTCCGGAGAGTTCGTGCGGGTAGCGCGCGGCGCGCTCGAGCAGACCGACCGAATCCAGCAGAGCATCCACACGGTCGCTCAGCTCGCTGCCCTGCAGGCCCCGGATCGCGTGCAGTGGCTCGGCCACACTCTGCCGCACGGTGTAGCGCGGGTTCAGCGACAGTGCCGGGTTCTGGAACACGACGCCGATCTTCCGTCGGGTCTCACGCCGCACGGCACGCGACGCTGCGAGCATGTCCACCCCGTCCACCCGGATCGACCCTCCCGTGACCGGAGCTGCGCCGATGATCGCCCTCCCGATGGTCGACTTGCCGCTGCCGGATTCGCCGACCAGGCCCAGGATCTCCCCGCGACCCACCTGCAGACTCAGTCCTTCGACCGCGCGGAACAGACCGCGGATGCGGCCGCCGTAGGTGACCTCGAGATCCGCGACGTCCAGCACGGCCGCATCCGTCGTCGGCTCCGCAACCGATGCCAGCCGCGACCCGATCCGCGGCACTGCGCTCAGCAGCTGTTTCGTGTACGGCGCGGTCGGCTTCAGAAGAACGCCGCGCACGGAGCCCTGCTCGACGAGCTCCCCGTCGCGCATGACCACCACCCGATCGGCGAGCTCGGCGACCACCCCCATGTCATGCGTGATCAGCAGGATCGCCCGGCCTTCCTGGCGCCCGATCCTTGCGAGCACGTCGAGAACCTCGGCTTGCACCGTCACGTCCAATGCGGTGGTCGGCTCATCGGCGATCAGCAGTCGCGGGTCGGATGCGAGTGCCATCGCGATGCCGACGCGCTGGCACTGCCCACCGGAGAGCTCATGCGGGTACTGCTTCATGCGCCGCTCGGGCTCGGGAAGATCGACGAGCTCGAGCAGTTCGACCGCCCGCTGGCGCGCGGCGCGGGTGCTCAGCCTGCGATCGTGCGCGCGTACGGCCTCGACCACCTGGAAGCCGATGGTGAAGACCGGGTTGAGGGAGGCCACGGGATCCTGCGAAATCAGCGCGATCTCGGCTCCGCGCAGACGGCGCATCTCGCTCGCCTCCAGCCCCAGGAGCTCGCGCCCCTGCAGGGTGATCGACCCGGTGGCGCGCGCGTTCTCGGGCAGCAGCCCGATCACCGACAGTGCCGTCACCGACTTGCCCGATCCGGATTCGCCGACCACGGCGACGACCTCGCCCTGCGCGATGTCGAGGTCGAGTCCGTGGACGACCTCGATCGGATCGCGCTTGCCGAATCGCACTCGCAGATCGCGGATGCCGAGCACGGCGTCGGGCGTCGTGTCGGGCACGGTGTCGTCGTTCGGTGCGCTCATCGTCAGCCCTTGTCTGCACCCTCATCGCGGGCGCGCTTGTGCTCCTGCCAGTCGGCGAGCATCTTGTGGTGGTAGTCCTGTACCCACTCCAGGTAGTCGCGTCCGTTGGTGAGGCGGATGCGTGCGTCGTTCTCCTCGGCCCCGAGCCAGTGCAGCGCGGTGTCGATCGAGCGGATGTGCCGATCGAAATACCGGCGCTCGTTGGCCAGGAAGCTGCCCCACGGATCCTCTTCGGCCTTGAAATAGTGGCTGCGATCGCCGGGCACCGGATGCCGGCGGATGTAGTTCGTGTCGATCAGCCGCCTCGTCGCCATCGAGACTGCGCCGGTGCTGGCACTGAGCGCCGTGGCGAGATCGGCGGAAGAGATGTACGGCTGATCCATGATCATCAGGTACCCGAGCACTTTGCCGTCCATGCGGGATGTGCCCGTCATCTCCCAGATGAGACTGATCTCCTCGGCGAACTCGCGCCGGTACTGCTCGCGCTCGTCGACCTCTTCGGGGGTGCCATCGGCCATGTTCGATCCCTTCTCCTGCATCCTCAGCATCCCATCCTCACCGGCGCTCGCGCGGATCGAAGACGCTGCGCAGCTCTTCGCCCAGGGCGACGACGGCGAGCACGGTGAGAGCGAGCATGACGCTCGGCAGCACGAGCACGTGCGGAGAAGCCTGGAACACCCGAGAACCCGCCGCGATCTGCAGGCCCCATGAGATGGCGGGCGAGGAGAGTCCGACACCGAGGTATGTCAGCGTGCTCTCGGCGACGATGACCGCGCCGACCGTGAGGGTGGCCAGCAGCAGCACGGGCTGCACAGCGTTCGGAACGACATACCGGGCGACGATCCGTCCAGTGCCCAGGCCCATCGTGCGCGCGGCGAGCACGTGGTCGGCGCCCGTGACCGAGCGCACCGAGGCGCGCATGAGTCGCGCCATCATCGGCCAGCCGAACACCCCCAGCACGATGCCCACCGTGAGGACGCTCCGCGACCCGAGCATGTTCAGCACGACGATGGCCGCGAGCAGGAACGGGAACCCGAGGAACACCTCGGTCAGGCGCGACACGATCCAGTCGGCGGCGCGCCCACCCATGCCGGCGATGAGGCCCATGATCAAGGCGATCGCCAGCGAGATGGTGGTCGCGAGCAGGCCGACCGAAATTGATGCCTGAGCTCCATACACGGCTCCGGCCCAAATGTCGCATCCCTGAAGGTCGAACCCGAAGGGATGCCCCGGTGCCGACTCGATCTTGCTGTTCGCCAGGTCGCACGCCCGGGGGTCTCCGTTGCCGAAGAGTCCGGCGAACGGTGCCGGTGCCACGGCGAACGCGAGCATGACCAGCAGGATGACGGCCGACAGCCAGAAGAGCGGCCGGCGCAGCAGCATCCGCCACGGGCTCCGCGGCTTCTGGGGCAGGACGACCCGGGTGGTCTTGGGAGCCGGGATCTTCGCGGTGGTCGGCGGGGTGTTCTCAGGCACGGCGGATCCTCGGGTCGAGCAGCGCGTGGATGGCGTCCACGAGCAGCGAGGTGAGCAGGAAGATGACGATCAGCGCGGTCGAGATCCCGACCACCATGGCTGCCTCGTGGTCGCGGATCGCCGTGAAGAGCAGGTTGCCGACGCCCGGAAGATTGAAGATGCCCTCGATGACGACCGTGCCGCCGAGCAGGAATCCGAGGTCGGTGGCCAGGAACGTGGCGGTCGGGATGAGCGAGTTGCGCATCACGTGCAGACCCACGACGCGCCCCTCGCCGATGCCCTTGGCCCGCGCCGTGCGCACGTAATCTGCCTCGAGGTTCTCGATCATCGACCCGCGCACCAGGCGGGAGACCGAGGCGAGTCCGATCGCCGCGATCACCAGCGCGGGCAGCAGGTAGGACAGCGGCCAGCCATCGCTGATCCCGGCCACGGGCAGCCAGTCCAGTCGCACGCCGAAGAAGATCTGCGCCGTGATGCCGAGGACGAACACCGGGATGCAGCTCAGGCCGATGCTGATCACCAACAGGCCCTTATCGATCACGGTGCCGTTCTTCAACGCTGAGACGATGCCGACCGCAAGGCCGAGAACGATCTGAATCACCCAGGCGGTGAGAGCGAGGGTGATGGTCACGGGCCACCGCGCAGCGAGCTTGTCAGCCACCGAACGTCCCGTGAGGTCGAGCCCGAGATCTCCGGTGAGGAGATTGCCGAGGTAGTTCGTGTACTGCACCCACAGCGGCTGATCGAGCAGATACTTCGCGTTGATGGCATCCACCACCGATTGAGGAAGCTGCCGGTCGCCGGCCAGCGCGCGGATGGGATCGCCGGGCAGGCTGAAGACAGCCACGTAGATGATGAAGGTCACGCCGACGAAGACCAGCGCGAAGCCGGCCAGCCGCTGCAGAACGCCGAGTG
>JBQDFB010000042.1:12161-19099 GCA_052085045.1 Microbacteriaceae bacterium
GTCACGCCGACGAAGACCAGCGCGAAGCCGGCCAGCCGCTGCAGAACGCCGAGTGTCACGCGCATCTGAACATCACCTGCATCAGGGGCGCTCCAGCTGGGCGTGGGCGGCGAGGATCGCCCCGTACTGCACTCCGACGACCTGCGCCAGGGGGAGCGGGGGAGCGTCGCCGCCGGCTCGCGCCTCGGCGAGCCAACCGTCGAAGACGGCCTCGATCTCTGTGGCCGCGCGTCGCACCTCCGGGCTGGCGACGCCCGCTGCGACTTCGGCGGTCAGTGCGCGTCGCAGCATCCCGCCCCAGCGCAGGCGATGCAGGTTGACGACCCCGTTGAGACTGCCGAGTTCGGCCGCGGTGGCGCGCCGGTCGTCCTCCTTCTCGGCCCGGAGGAGATCGGCCTCCCCGGCGCCGGTCGTCATGGGTGAGAAGACGCGGGCGGCCCGCAGCAGCGGCGTGTCCATCCGCACATGCGGGTCGACCTGGGCGATGAGGCCGGTGAGCATGCGGCCGGTCTCGACGAGGCGCTCGCCGCAGCGTCGCAGCGCATCGCGGTGGATCGTGTCGGTCAGCGTGGAGTCGTCGGCGGCCGGGTCGCCGAACTGCGGGAGCTCGGCGATCAGCGACAGCGCGCCGTATCGATTGGCGTACGAGGTCGACGCCTCCCCGGCGCTGCCGGGCGGGTAGGGATCCAGGCCCGCCTCTTCGGTCCAGTCGTAGGCATCTTGCAGCGTGCCCATCTCGTAGATCGCGTCGGCGAGCACGGTGAAGTGCGCGCCCTCCGGCTCGCCGGTGTGCAGGGGAACCCCGCAGGATGCCGTGATCTCGTGCAGCAGGGGGTAAAGCGCAGGTATCGGGCGCGAGACGTAGAAGTACGCCCCGCCGCCCTCGCTGTTGTGCAGCGGTACGTACAGATCGGGCGTGGTGAGATCGATGGCGCGGGCGAGGGCGACCGTCTCGGGCATCATGGCGTCGAAGTAAGCGTCCTTGTAGGCGAACGGGAACGTCCACTCCACCTGTTCATCCGGAGCGGGCCGGAAGAACTCGCGGGTGTACAGCCCGCGGTCGGACGGATCGGCAAACCACCCCTCGTTCAGGCGCATCCCGTCCGGGTCAGCGCAGGGCACGACGTGCCACGCGGTATCGGCGCCGGTGCGGAAAGCGGCGTCGACCGCGAGCTGCTCGACCAGGTGCAGGATCGTCAGCGACCCGATCGGTTCGTTCGGGTGCACCCCGCCCACGATGAGCGCCGATCGACGGCCTGCTCCGACGTGGTAGAGCCAGATCGGCTCGCCGAGTCGGCTTGTGCCGATCCGCTCGCACGAGATGAGGTTCGGATGCTCGGCGCGCAGACGCTCGAGACCGGCGTTCAGTTCGTCGACGGTGGGGATGCTGGTCAGCTGCGGCACCGCGCCGGCACGGCGAAGAATATCCTCCGCCGTGCCGAGCGCTGCCTGGGGGTCGTGCACGTTCGGTGTGCTCCGTTTCTGTGAGAGGGCGCCGCGGTGTCAGCCGGCGACGGCGATCTTGGGCACATCGACAGCGCCGGCGTTGGTGTGCAGTTCGGCGATGCGGTCTGAGGTCACGTACAGGTAGCGGTTGCCGAACATCGGCACGGTCGGGAAGTCCTCCAGAATCCGCTCCTGCGCGGCCACGTAACCATCCAGAGACTCCTCGAGAGTGTCGGCGGCGTTCGCCTGCTGCAGCAGTTCATCGACCTCGGGGTTGCTGTACCCGCCGGCGCCGAAGTTTCCCTCACCGGTCGGGGTGAACACCGCGGTGAGAGTGTTCTGCTGGCTGGGATAGAGAGCGCCCCAGCGTGCACGGAACGGCCCATCGGTCTCCGCGTTCTGCACCAGATCGGTGAAGGCGGCGAAGTCTGCGGAGGGGCTGGCCACGACGGCTTCAATGTCCAGATTCTGACGCAACTGGTTGGCGATCGCCTCGAAATAGTCCTCCTGGCCCCAGTTGGCGACGAAGTGCACCTTCATCTCCCCGTCGAAGCCGCCGGCCTCGTCGAGCAGTGCCTTCGCGGCATCCGGGTCGAACTCGCAGAACTCCCCGCACACGCCTTCGGGGTCTCCGGGCATGCTCGGCGCCGTCAACGACGTCGCGGGTACCTGGGATCCGCCGAAGACGGCGTCGTTGATCGATTCGCGGTCGATCGCCATCGAGATCGCCTGGCGGACGCGGATGTCGGAGAACCGCGGGTCGGTCAGCGTGAAGCCGAGGAAATCGACTCCCGGCGCGTCGAGCTCGTAGACATTGTCACCGAAGTCGTCTCGTGCCTGCATGGCTTGACCGGCGGCGATCGTCGCGATGTCGATGTCACCGGCGAGGGCGTCGGTGTACGAGGTCGCGGTGTCGAGATACGGCACGAAAGTCACGGCGTCGAGGGTCGGCTCATCCCCGGCGTAGTCCTCGTAGGCGACCGCGTCGATCGGGTTGGACTCGCTCCAGCCGTCGGCGAGCTCGAACGGCCCGTTGCCGACGGGTGCCTCTTCCCACGTCTCGAGGTCGTCGAGTGCTTCGGAGGGCAGCGGGTACAGCCCGGTCTGGCCGATCCCGAGCTGCAACGGGTACTGGCGATCGGGAGCTGACAGCTCGACGGTGAACGTGCGATCGTCGACGACGGAGAGCCCCGTGAGCTCGGTGGCGCTCGGCTCGCCTTCGGCTGGGTTCAGGTCGGCGTACCCGGCGACGTTCGCCAGCTGCGGGCCGTTCACCCACGCGTTCGGGCCATACGCGGCGTAGTTCCAGGTGTCGACGTAGTCCTGTGCGGTGACGGGTTCGCCGTCGTGGAACGTCCAGCCGTCGCGGAGCGTGATCGTCCAGGTCTGCGCATCATCGGACTCGACCGATTCCGCCGCGACGAAGGAGACCTCGCCGCTCTCTTCGACTTGCGTGAGCGGGGCGAAGATCGACTCCAGGATCACGTAGGAGCTGAACTGATTGCCGGGGATCATCGAGTCGGGCTGCTCGACCGCGAACCGGATCGGCTCGCCATTGTCGCCTCCGTCATCGGTCGATCCCGCCGAGCATCCCGCGAGTGTCAGTGCTGCCACTGCTGAAGCGGCCGCCACCAGTCGTGCCTTGCTGTGCATAACTCCTCCTTGAGCCACACCGTTTGGAATCCATCCGGGTGTGGCGGGGATGGGCTGCTCGGGTTCGCAGCCGGTTCCTCAGCACGCTAGAGGGAATTCCGTTCAGTAGTCAATGAACTTTCATGAAGTACTGAAAGTTGTAATAGGAGTGAAACACGTACGACTCGTGAGCGCAATACCCCGCCCCGTGAAACTGCATTCCGCGGATGAGATCGGCCGGAGTCCGGCACGTCTCATCCGCGGAATGCAGTCTCGGAGCGGGGCCCACCCGCAGCGCTCAGCCCCGCAGCGCCTCGCGGAACTTCACGCGCGCGCCCATCTTCAGCAGCGAGTTCTCGTAGATCTTCGCGCCGAGCAGGATCACGATGACGCACGACACGAGCATGATCACCAGCGACGCCAGCGGCTCCCACCACTCAGCCTCGTTGAAGAACAGCCGGATCGGCATCCCGACCGGCGCCGAGAACGGAACATACGAGAGCACGGTCATCACGACAGGGTTGTCGCCGAAGAAGATCACCAGGAAGTACGGGATCATCGACAGGTACATCACCGGGGTCATCGTGGCACCGACATCCTCCTGGCGCGACACCATCGAACCCGCCGCCGCGAACATCGCCGCGAGCAGCACGAACCCGAACAGGAAGAACACCGCGAACCAGATCACCGGACCGCCGAGCCCCGCCAGCAGCTCGGTCTGACCGGTGACGATCAGTCCGATGGTTCCCGCCGCCATGAGCAGCAGGATCTGCGAGATCGCCAGGATCGTGTTGCCGATCACCTTGCCGGCCAGCAGGACGCGTGCCGGGATGCTGGAGAGCAGGATCTCGATGACACGGGTCTGCTTCTCCTCGACGACGCTGGTCGCGATCGGCGTACCGAACATCGTCGCAGCCATCATGAACACGAGTCCGAACGCGATGCCGAGAATGTAGCGGAGCGGTCCGCTCGCAGCATCCGGATTGAGCAGTTCGACCTCGGGCGTCGCGGAGAGAGCCATAACCAGGCTCTCCGGAGCGGTCTCTTCAGCGATGACGACGAGGCCGGTCGCCGAGGACTCATCGTCGATCACGGCGGCGTCGACCTCGCCAGATTCGACGAGGGCGGTCGCCTCATCCCGGTCCGCGACCTCGGTCACCTCGTAGCCGTCGAGTTCCGAAATAGCGGATGCCGTGGCACTCGTCGCCGCGACCGGCGTCGAGTCGGTGTTGGCCGAGGCGAAACCGGCCCAAATCACACCGGCGAGCGCGAGGAGCAGCAGGACGGCGGTGGAGATCAAGTACGCCTTGCTGCGCAGCTTCGTGCTCAGCTCGCGTTCGGCGACGAGCCAGATGCCCTGGCCCGTCGAGACGGCCGCGGGTGTGGGAGACGCGTTCACTGGATGACCTCCTTGAAGATCTGGGCGAGGGTGGGATGCTGCGGGCCGAAGTTGCGGACGTCGCCGTCCTGCAGCGCGCGCCGGAGAACCTTCTGCGCGGTGGCAGGGTCTTCGGCGTCGAACACGGCGCTGCCGCCCTCGAAGTCGACGACGGTGACGCCAGGCTCGTCGCGCAGCCAGCCGACGTCGCCGGTGCCGTCGAGCTCCCAGCGCGGGGCAGAGTGCTGCTCGCGCAGCTGATCGCGAGGTCCGGCGGCACGGATCGTGCCCCCGGCGATGATGACGAGGTCGTCGCACAGGCGCTCGACCACGTCGAGCTGGTGCGACGAGAACAACACAGACACGCCGCGCGCCGCGCGATCCTGCAGCACGCCGGCGACGGTCTCGACGGCGAGTGGGTCAAGGCCCGAGAACGGCTCGTCGAGGATCAGGACGTCCGGTTCGTGCACCAGGGAGGATGCGATCTGCGCCCGCTGCTGGTTGCCGAGCGAAAGGGTCTCGATATTGTCGTTCAGTCGTTCTTCGAGCCCGAGCTCCGTGAGGAGTGCGGTGGCCTTGGCCGTGGCATCCGCCTTGGAGAACCCGTGCAGGCGTGCGAAGTAGACGACCTGTTCGAGCACCTTCATCTTCGGGTACAGGCCGCGCTCTTCGGGCATGTAGCCGAACTGGCGGCGGATGTCGCCGGTCAGCTCCTTGCCCCCGAGGGTGACCGCTCCGCCATCCGAGACGAGCAGCCCGAGGATGATGCGCATCGTGGTGGTCTTGCCGGCGCCGTTGCCGCCGACGAAGCCGGTCAGCTGGCCGCCGTGGACCGGGAAGGAGACATTGTCGAGAACGCGCCGAGAGCCGTAGCTCTTCGTGACGCCGTCCAGTTGCAAGGTTCCTGAAGTCACTTACTCACTCCTTCGTTCTGTGCATCGCATGACCCCAGGTTATGGAGCGCGCTCGGGCTGCGGCATCCCCCGCGGGGCGGATCTTCCCCGTCCGCCGCCGGGCGGAGCGCTCAGCCGCCTCTTACATGCACCGGAATAGAATCCCTCGGGTGGTCGTTGCACCCACCGAACATCCCGTAGCTCGTCTGAGCCCGAACAGAAGGAATCTCCCTGTGACTCGCACCATCGGATACATCGTCGGCAGCATCTCAAGCACTTCCATCAACCGCCGCCTCGCAAGCGTGCTGCAGAACCTCGCTCCGGAGGGAACCGAGCTCGTCGAGATCGAGATCAAGGACCTGCCCTTCTACTCGCCCGACGTCGACGGCGACTTCCCCCAGGTCGCAGTCGACTTCAAGAAGGCCGTCGCCGACGTCGACGGCGTCATCATCGTGACCCCCGAGTACAGCCGCTCCATCCCCGGCGTCCTGAAGAACGCCCTGGACTGGTCGACCCGCCCGTACGGCGAGATGTCGTTCTTCGGCAAGCCGGTCGCCGTCATCGGTGCTTCCGGCTCGGGCGTTGCGACCGCCGCGGCACAGCAGCATCTGCGCGCCATCCTCGGCCACTTCAACGCCGTCACCATGGGTCAGCCGGAAGGCTTCATCCAGGACCGCCCCGGCCTGTTCACCGACGACGGCCAGGTGACCGACGACTCGACCGCCGGTTTCCTCGTCGGCTACCTCGAGGCGTTCAACGGCCTCATCAACCGCGTGCAGCACTCCTCGGAGCTCGTGAACGCGTAAGCAGCTCGATCAATAGGGCCGTCCGGTCCACCTCGGCAAGAGGTCGGGTCGGACGGCTTCGTCGTGCTCGGGCTCAACTCTCCAGCAACGTCCAGCCCAGGGTTTCGGCGGCCTTCCGGTCGAAGGTGACGGTTGTGCTCGCGCCGAACTGCTGAGCGGCCTGGTGGATGAGAGCGTCAGCGAAGTCGGCGCCCTCTTCGGCGAAGTGGAGAGCCAGCATCGCCCCCTCGCCGTCCTCGAACTCCAGAGTTCGGCTCTCGAGGAGGCCGCGGATCACCGCGAGCGATTCACCTTTGCTGTAGCGAAAACTGCGAGCGAGCGTCCAATAGACCTCGACAAGCGTCACCTGAGTGATGAATCCGGGAGCGCTCTCGGTCAACGACAGCAGCAATCTCTCCGCTGCTGCATGCTGGGGCTCGTCATCGCGCGTCAGGTACCTGAGCAGGACATTCGTGTCGATCCCGGTGAGCTGGTCGATGAGCATCATTGCGACGGTGTCACGCCGTGCATGCCGCTTGCAGCACCGCCCTCTGCGATCGCATCGTTGATCTCTTCGATCGTCATCGGTGCACGGTTCGGGTCGTAGAGAATGCCGGACAGGTCTGCAAGCGATCGGGTGCGGGCCGAAAGGGAGTAACTGCCATCAGGTAGGCGCACGAACGTGACTCTCGATCCGGCCTCGAGGCGCAGCTCTTCTCGCACCTCCTTGGGGACGGTGATCTGCCCCTTGCTCGTCATCGTTGCGGTCGGCATGATGAACCTCCTTTCCTGCGAGAATAGCTC
>JBQDFB010000043.1:0-18996 GCA_052085045.1 Microbacteriaceae bacterium
ATGACCGGTGACGCCCTGGTCATCCGGGTCGTGATGAAGACCCGCGCGATCGCCATGGCCGACGTGTCACATGAGCTGCGCATGCGCCTCAAGGGTGCCGTCGAGACGCTCGACCTCGCCGCGGCGTCACTCGAATCGGTCATCCCCGATGGCAGGGCCAGCGCCCGCCGCGTTCGCGGAGCGAATCCGCCGACGACTCGGCCGAACGCGGTCACCGGCGTGGCGCCTGTCGACCGCGGCATCTGGCGCAAGAAGAATCCCCCGCAGCAGACAGAACCCCCGAAGGAATCCGAATGACGTTCTACGACGAGGTCGGCGGCTACACGACGTTCGAGCGCATCGTCGAGGTCTTCTACCGCGAGGTCGCCGACGATCCTGTGCTGAAGCCGATGTACCCCGAGGAGGATCTCGGACCGGCCGCGGACCGGCTCACGATGTTCCTCGCCCAGTACTGGGGCGGACCGACCACCTACGGCGAGAAGCGCGGGCACCCGCGGCTGCGCATGCGGCACATGCCCTTCCGCGTCGACCCGGATGCGCGCGACCGCTGGCTGCGCTGCATGCGGACCGCGCTCGACGAGGTTCAGCTGTCGCCGTTGCACGATGCGACGCTGTGGGACTACCTGGAGCGCGCCGCATATGCCATGGTGAATACGCTGCCCTCTGCGGCCTCCTCACCGGGAACACGGCCCACCCTCGACACGCGCAGCATCAGTCAGGATTCGACGGAGAACACATGACGACAACGCCCCTGTCCGCAGACGTCCTGGTGATCGGGTGGGGGCTCGCCGGCCTTGTGGCCGCCTCCGAAGCAGCATCGGCCGGACGCCGGGTGATCCTCGTCGATCAGGAGCCGCGTGCGAATCTCGGCGGTCAGGCGTGGTGGTCGTTCGGCGGCCTGTTCTTCGTCGACTCGCCCGAGCAGCGGCGAATGGGCATCAAGGACTCCCTGGAGCTGGCGACTCAGGACTGGCTCGGTGGCGCCGGGTTCGATCGCGATGAGGACGAGTGGCCAGAACGCTGGGCGCACGCCTACCTGGAGTTCGCCGCCGGAGAGAAGCGGGCCTGGCTCCGCGAGCGGGGCGTCGGCTTCTTCCCCGTCGTCGGATGGGCAGAGCGCGGCGGTTACGGCGCGCTCGGTCCCGGGAACTCCGTGCCGCGCTTCCACATCGCCTGGGGCACCGGGCCCGGGATCGTCGCGCCGTTCGAGTCCGCCGTGCGAGAGGCAGAGGATGCCGGCACGCTGACGATCCTCCCCCGCCATCGTGTCGCCGAGCTGCTGGTCGCCGACGGCGCCGTCATCGGCGCACGCGGCGACGTGCTGGCCCCGAGCGCCGCCGACCGCGGCATCCCATCATCCCGCGAGGTCGCCGCCGACTTCGTGATCACAGCCGGCGCGACGATCGTCTCGTCGGGAGGCATCGGCGGTAACCATGACCTCGTGCGCGCGTCCTGGCCGGTACAACTCGGGGCGCCGCCCGCACACATGCTCTCCGGCGTTCCCGCGTATGTCGACGGCTCGATGCACGCCGTCTCCGAGGCGGCAGGCGCGCACCTGATCAACGGCGATCGGATGTGGCACTACGTCGAAGGCATCCAGAACTGGGACCCGGTCTGGCCGATGCACGGCATCCGCATCCTGCCCGGCCCGTCCTCGATCTGGCTCGACGCGACCGGCAAGCGGCTTCCGGTGCCCCTGTTCCCCGGTTTCGACACGCTGGGCACCCTGGAGCATCTGAGCAAGACCGGGCACGACCACTCCTGGTTCGTCACGTCCCGGCAGATCGTCGAGAAGGAGTTCGCGCTGTCGGGCAGCGAGCAGAATCCCGACCTGACCGGCAAGGACGTCAAGCTGCTGCTGAAGTCACGCCTGGCCAAGGGGCCGACGGGTCCCGTGCAGTCCTTCCTCGACGAGGGCGCCGACTTCATCGTCGAGGACGACCTCGCGTCGCTGATCGAGCAGATGGCGCGACACGACGGCGGGGACCTCCTGGACCTTGACCGGGTGCGCCGCGAGGTCGTCGCACGCGATCTCGAGATGGACAACGACTTCACCAAGGACGCCCAGATCGGGATGCTGCGCTCCATGCGCGGCTACCGCGGGGACAAGCTCATCCGCACCGCGGCGCCGCACCGGCTGCAGGATCCGGCGGCGGGTCCGCTGATCGCGGTGAAGCTGCACGTGCTGACCCGCAAATCCCTCGGCGGTATCGAGACCGACCTCGACGGTCGGGCCCTCAGTGCCGACGGCGGCGTGATCCCCGGACTGTACGCAGCGGGGGAAGCCAGCGGCTTCGGCGGTGGCGGTGTGCACGGCTACCGCGCCCTGGAGGGCACCTTCCTCGGCGGATGCCTGTTCTCCGGGCGGCAGGCCGGGCGTGCGGCGGCGCGCTGACTGCCAGGGGCTCCAGACGCCGGTCTATCCTCCGGTCGTGCGCACAGCGGTCAGCCCGCTGGCGACGGGGCCGCGAGCCAGGACGTGCCCGCGACGGAAGCCGAGCCGCGTCCAACGTCCGGACACCGTGACCGGCACCTGCTCCGTGGCCGAGCCGGAGCCGGCATCGGGGGGCGAGGCGAGGAAGCCGAACGCGTGCGCGGCGAACGCGACGCCCCGGGGAAGGTCATGCAGGTCCTCTTCCGGCTCACCCCAGATAGCCGCTCGCAGTGACCGCACGGCTTCTTCACCCGCTCCGGGCGTCGCACCGCGCGCAACGGCGGAGATGCCCCACTGCGCGCGGTTCGCCACCGTCGCAGCATCCAGTTCGCCGGCTCTCGTCCAGCCGCCGCGGGGCGGAGCGATACCCGCCCAGGCCGGTGAACGACCGGTCTCGGGCAGGCGCAGCATCCGCTCGTCGTCGTCCGGAGTCAGCTCGTCCACGACGATGTCGCACTCCAGCTCGGGGTCGGCATGGACGATCCGCATCGCGAGGATCGTCGGGGTCTGATCGAACAGCCCCTGCGGGGCGAGCGCCGCGGCGGTCATCGCGAGCACACCACCGGATGCCTGAAGGCGAATGCCCTCCTCGGAGATCTGATTCGCCCGGCCGAGGAAGGTGCGCACATCGCGCGCCGTGTCGGGATCGGCGAGAACGAGTCGGGGCTGCACGCGTTCTAAACTACCAAGGAGGCGACCCGATATCCCCGGGCTCGGACCCGACGATCAAGGAGGAGCGCCATGAGCGCAGAGTCACGCGCACAGGCGTCCGTAGATCACCTGCTCGATGTCCTGGATCTCGACGAGAGCAGTGCCAGGACGACCGAAGACATCTTCACGGGCCGGTCGCACGACATGCCGACCGGTCGCATCTACGGCGGCCAGGTGCTGGGCCAGTCGCTGCTCGCGGCAGAGCGCACGCTTTCTCCGGGTCGCGCAGCCCACTCGATGCACGGCTATTTCCTGCGCCCGGGCGACTCGACGCAGGGGGTGACGATCGCGATCGATCGCATCCACGACGGACGCTCGTTCTCGACGCGACGAGCGCAGGCCTATCAGAACGGCGTGCCGATCTTCTCGATGATCGCGTCGTTCCAGGACGAGGCGCCTGGCCTTGAGCACGCGGCCCCGATGCCCGCCGGGATTCCGCAGCCGGAGGAGCTCACCTCCGACGAGCTGCTCGTCGACGGTGCCGACCCGAACGCGCTGCGCACGCTCACCGAGCGTCCCGTCGACACCCGTCACGTGGAGGCGCCGATCTACCTGGCAGCCGATGGCGCGCATGTCGCGCACCAGGCGGTCTGGATGCGGCTCCGTGCCCCCATGCCCGACGATCAGAGGCTCCACCGCGCAGCGCTGGCGTATCTGAGCGATATGACGATCCAGGAGTCCATCCTGCGCGCCCACGGCGTGCACTGGTCCACGCCCGGGCTGAAAGTGGCGAGCCTCGACCATGCGATGTGGTGGCATCGTCCGGCACGTGTCGACGAGTGGATGCTGTTCGTTCAGGAGTCCCCGAACGCCCGAGGCGGGCGGGGTCTGGCGACCGGCCGAATCTACACACGGGACGGCGTTCTAGCGGCGAGCGTGACCCAGGAGATAATGATCCGCGTGCCGAACGCCCGCTGACGGAACCGCGCTATCTGCGGTGGGCGTACGCGATCGGATCGCCCACGTACGGCGCCCAGACCCGACGCATCTCGTCGTCGACTCTTGTCGGGCGCCCCGTCTCGGCATCCACCAGGACGACAACCGCCGTCGAGCGCGCATACAGGACACGCTCGTCGACGGTCGGATCGTTGTACACCTCGTAGCAGACATCGATGCTCGAGCCGCCGATCTTGCCGAACCACATCTGCACCTCGAGCGGGCGACGCTGATACGGAACCGGGGCGAAGTACTCGATCTCCTGCCTGGCGATGAGAGTCAGCACGCCCTGGGCGATACCGGAATCGAGGATCGCGGTCTCCGGAGCATCCTCGCCGGGCCCCGCCTTCCAGAAGGCGCGCACGCGTGCCTCTTCGAGCAGTTTGAGCATCGCGGCGTTGTTGACGTGGTTGAATGCGTCCAGATCTCCCCAGCGCAGGTGGATGGGGATGTGCAGTCGGCGGGAGGCGGGATCAGTCACGCGTCAGCTTGCGGTGCGTGGAGCGGTGCGGCTTCGCGGCATCCGGGCCGAGGCGCTCGATCTTGTTCTGCTCGTACGCTTCGAAGTTGCCCTCGAACCAGTGCCACTGGGCCGGGTTCTCATCCGTGCCCTCGTAGGCGAGGATGTGCGTCGCGATGCGGTCGAGGAACCACCGGTCGTGCGTGATGACCACGGCGCAGCCGGGGAACTCGAGCAGGGCGTTCTCGAGCGAGCCCAGCGTCTCGATATCGAGGTCGTTGGTCGGCTCGTCGAGGAGCAGCAGGTTGCCGCCCTCTTTCAGCGTCAGCGCCAGGTTCAGGCGGTTGCGCTCTCCGCCGGAGAGTACGCCGGCCTTCTTCTGCTGGTCGGGGCCCTTGAACCCGAACTTCGAGACGTATGCGCGCGAGGGGATCTCGGTCTTGCCGACCGTGATGAAGTCGAGGCCGTCGGAGACGACCTCCCACAGGTTCTTGTTCGGGTCGATGTTCGCCCGCGACTGGTCGACATAGCTGATCTTGACCGTCTCACCGATCTTCAGGTCGCCCCCGTCGAGCGGTTCGAGACCGACGATCGTCTTGAACAGTGTGGTCTTGCCGACGCCGTTGGCGCCGATGATGCCGACGATGCCGTTCGGCGGGAGGCTGAAGCTCAGCCCGTCGATGAGGACGCGGTCGCCGAAGCCCTTCTTGAGGTTCTTCGCCTCGATGACGACGTTGCCCAGTCGCGGACCGGCCGGGATCTGGATCTCCTCGAAGTCGAGCTTCCTGGTGCGCTCGGCCTCCGCGGCCATCTCCTCGTAGCGGGCCAGACGCGCCTTGGACTTGCTCTGACGACCCTTCGCACTCGATCGCACCCAGTCGAGTTCGTCCTTCAGGCGCCGGGCGAGCTTGGCGTCCTTCTTGCCCTGGATGTCGAGGCGCTCGGCCTTCTTCTCGAGGTACGTGGAGTAGTTGCCCTCGTAGCCGATGAGGCGTCCGCGATCGACCTCGGCGATCCACTCCGCGACGTTGTCGAGGAAGTACCGGTCGTGGGTGATGGCAATGACAGCGCCCTTGTAGTCCTGCAGGTGCTGCTCGAGCCACAGCACGCTCTCGGCGTCGAGGTGGTTCGTGGGCTCGTCGAGCAGCAGCAGATCCGGCTTCTGGAGCAGCAGCTTTGCGAGCGCGACGCGGCGCTTCTCACCGCCGGAGAGCGGACCGATCGCGGCATCGCCCGGAGGTGTGCGCAGAGCATCCATCGCCTGCTCGAGCTGCGAGTCGAGCTCCCACCCGTCTGCGGCGTCGATCTCTTCCTGCAGCACGCCCATCTCGGCGAGCAGGGTGTCGAAGTCGGCATCCGGGTCGGCCATCTGCGCGGAGATCTCGTTGAAGCGGTCGAGCTTCGCCTTGATCGCGACACCGTCCTGGATGTTCTCCAGCACGGTCTTGGACTCATCGAGTTCGGGCTCCTGCATGAGGATTCCGACGCTGAAGCCCGGGGTGAGCTTCGCCTCGCCGTTCGAGGGGTGGTCGAGACCCGCCATGATCTTGAGGATCGTCGACTTACCGGCGCCGTTCGGGCCGACCATGCCGATCTTCGCCCCCGGGAGGAACGACATCGTCACATCATCGAGGATGAGCTTCTCGCCCACCGCCTTGCGTGCACGAACCATCGAGTAGATGTATTCAGCCACCGAGAACCGCTCCTTATGTTGGCGTCGAGAATCGACTCTCCAGCCTACCGGCTGTGGGTCACCCTTCGATCGGTCGGGTATTGCCGACCAGGCAGCGTCCCTCGGCCAACTGATCCATCACCATCGTCACCGGTTCACCGGTCGACGGGCCCACCTGTCCGACCAGACATTCGGCGTCGCCCCAGCGGACGGAGAACTGCATGCTCTCGACCGGGTTGCCCACCGTCGTCAGGTCCTGCGTGACCTGCATCGCCCCCTGGTCGAAGCCCGCCGCGACCAGCGCATCGATGTACGCCTGGCCGGAGGAGCTTCCCGACGCACCCCATACCTGTTCGGTGACGGCCGTGAAGAGCGGCAGGTTGTCCTCCGCCGTGCCGTCCGAGTGGAGCACCGGCCCGTCAGCGGTCGGAGTCGGCGAGGGCGAGGCGGTTCGGGTGGGCTCAGGGGTGGGAGTCGGCTCGGGCGTCGGCGCGCATGCCACCACTCCCAACCCCATGGTCGCCAGAAGTGCGGCGACGACGATTCGCGAACGGAGGGCGGAGGGTCGACGAGGCACGCTTCGATACTACGGTGCACGCCTCATCGACGGCTCCCAGGCGGGTACCTGTGAGGGTCGGCGTCGCGCCGATCACTCACCCGACTTCCACGCATCGCCGACCGTCGCCAGCTCTGCGGGAATCTCCGGCGGCGTCGTCTCGGCGAATTCATCATCGGATGTCGAGGCCTCGGCGTCTCCGTTCTGTGCCGCAGAGATGTCGGCGTCGCCGCTCGGCACGGGCGGAGCAGCCGATGCGGGCCGTGCCTTCACGAAGGCACTCGCACCCCAGCGCAGGTCGTGGCCGATGGCGTCGGCATCGATATCGGCGCTGATGCCCTTCTTGCCGCCGCTCTCCCACTCGCGCAGCTTCAGCCGGCCGGTGATGATGATGCCGTCGCCCGAGCGCAGCGATGCCTTGACGTGTTCGGCCAGCTGTCGGAACGCCGAGACGTTGTACCAGTTGGTGCCGGTCTCGATCCAGGACTGCGACTTCTGATCGAAGCGGCTCTGCGGACTGGCGACTCGGAAGTTCACGACCGGAACCCCGGTGGTGGTCTGGCTTCTGTTCGGGTCGCCGCCGACGCGGCCCAGGATCGTCACGGTGTCGTTCATAGCTATCTCCTTGGTGTGCCGGGGCTCGCCCGGGTGTTCCCAGAGTGCCCCGCACAAGAGGCGCCGAAAGGCCTGAAACCCACGTTCGGTGGACAACTCGACGGATGCCCAGGTCAGTGGAGAAAAGGAAGACGGTGAATGCCTCGCGCCGATGTCGGTGGTCGGTCATATGTTCGAAGCGAAAGGAGAACACGATGACGATCACTCACCAGCAGCAATTGTCCCCGCTCCCCTACGCCCCGCCGAGACCCGCGTCGAAGCACGTGCGCCTGGTGCGTGCGGCAGACCATCTCTGGCGCGTGCAGGATGCCGGCGGGCGCATCCTCGGCCATCTGCGCGTCGTCGCCGATCCCCTCGGCCTGCGCTACCGCGCCGAGCGCCTGTCGCTCGCCACGGGAACGTTCCGGCTCGTAGGCGACTTCTGGCACCCGGATGACGCGGTGCAGGCGCTCCGCAACGGCTGAAGCGCCCCCGGCAGGGTTCGAACCTGCGACCAACGGCTTAGAAGACCGATGCTCTTCCACTGAGCTACGGAGGCGTGCATCACTACGGTAGCAGGGGCGATGTCCGTGCCGTCATTAGACTGAACGCATGGTTTCTGCTTCCGAGAACGATCGCCTCGTCTGGATCGACTGTGAGATGACAGGGCTCGATCTCTCGGTCGATGAGCTCGTCGAGATCGCCGTCGTCATCACCGACTTCGAGCTGCGCCCTCTCGATCCGGGTTTCCAGATCGTGATCAAGCCGAGTGATGCCGCTCTCGCGAATATGGGCGAGTTCGTCACGCAGATGCACACGACATCGGGATTGATCGAAGAGATCCCACTGGGCGTCTCGCTGGCCGATGCCGAAGAGCAGACGCTCGCCTACATCAAGCGCTTCGTGCCGCTCGAGCGCAAGGCTCCCCTCGCGGGCAACACGATCGGCACCGACCGGATGTTCCTGGCGAAGTACATGCCGCAGATCGATCAGTGGCTGCACTACCGCAATGTCGATGTCTCGAGCGTCAAAGAGCTCTCCCGCCGCTGGTACCCGCGGGTCTTCTTCCAGGCTCCGGCGAAGGACGGCGGGCATCGAGCGCTGGCAGACATCCTGGAGTCGATCCGCGAGCTGCAGTATTACCGCGAGGCCGTCTTCGTACCCGAGCCCGGCCCGACCACCGACGAGGCGCGCGCGATCGCAGAGCGCACCGTGTCTTCGTTCGCCGCAGAGGTGTAATACACTTGAGTAGTTGTCCGCTCCGCGGGCGCATGGTGGCTATAGCTCAGCTGGTAGAGCACCGCGTTGTGGTCGCGGGGGTCGCGGGTTCAAGCCCCGTTAGCCACCCCACTTGCAGCCAGAGGTTCTGTCCATGGCGCTGACCGTCTGGCTTTCCCTGCTCACCGCATCGGTCGTGATCAGTCTCACGCCGGGCGCCGGTGCGATCAATACGATGTCGAACGCGATCGCCCACGGCTGGCGCCGTTCGCTGTGGGGCGTGATCGGTCAGCAGCTCGCCCTGATCGTGCACGTCGTCATCGTCGCAGCCGGGGTCGGACTGCTCGTCTCCCGCTCACCGGTGCTGTTCGAAATCGTCCGCTACGCGGGGGCTGCCTACCTGGTCTTTCTCGGCATCCGCATGATCGTCGCGAGAGTGCCGGAGCCGGCGGCATCCGACGGCTCCGCTCCTGCGCGAGAAGGCCGGTTCTCGATGATCCGCCGCGGATTCTGGGTGAACGTCCTCAATCCCAAGGCGATTGTGTTCTTCCTCGCGTTCGTGCCGCAGTTCGTCCGCCTCGACGAACCGGCGCTGCCGCAGTATCTGATCCTCATCGGCACGGTCATCGGCATCGATGTGATCGTGATGTGGGGGTTCTTCGCAACCGCGGCGCGGCCGTTCCGTGCGCTCACCCGAACGCGCCGAGGCATCCGGACTCTCAATGCCCTCTTCGGGTCGCTGTTCCTGCTGGTCGCGGCCCTCCTGCTTTTCGTCCACTGACCCCCGCCTCCGCGTAGGCTGGATGACGATGGAGATGGATGCTGCGACCTTCGAGAACCTCGTCGTCGACGAGCTCGATCTGCTCCCCGATGCGATGGTCGAGGGGCTGGAGAACGTGGTGTTCGTCGTCGAGGATCGTCCCGAGGACGGCAGCCTCGACCTGCTCGGGCTCTACGACGGGCTCGCTCTCACCGAGCGTGGGCACTACGGCATGGGTGAGCTGCCCGACCGGATCATCATCTACCGCGAACCGCACCTCGCCCAAGCTGCGGACGAGACCGAACTGCGGGATGAGGTGCACACGACACTTGTGCACGAGATCGCGCACTTCTTCGGAATCCCCGACGATCAGCTCCATGAGATGGGGTGGGCGTGAGTATTCCGCTTTCGGCACCGGACCTCGATGAGGCGACGGATCTGCAGGCCGCTCCCCTGGAGCCATGGCAGGTCGTCGTCTGGAATGATCCGGTGAACCTCATGAGCTATGTCACCCGCGTCTTCCGGACCTACTTCGGCTACTCGGCTGAGCATGCCACGACGCTCATGCTCGCCGTCCACCACGACGGCCACGCCATCGTCGCCACAGGCCCACGCGAGACGATGGAAGTGCACGCGCAGGCCATGCACGATTACGGGCTGTGGGCAACCGTGCGGAAGGCGCCGATGTGAGCACCACCGAGTTCCGCTTCCCGCTCGCCCCCATCGAGGGCATGCACCTGGCCGGGCTCGTCGACGAGCTCACCGCCGTGATCGCCGACAGCGACGAGGCCCTCGACCCGGGCCTCGCACGCCTGACCCCGAGTCCTTACCCCGAGGATGCGGGGGCCGCCGCCGAGTTCGCCACAGCCACCCGGGATGACCTGCTCGATCGCCGTGCCGCCGATGCCGCCGTGGTGCGCCGCACGCTGGAGCCATTCATCGACCAGGAGGCGCCGGGCGATCGGTCCGACGATCACCTCGAGGTCGTGATCCGGCGCAGCGAGATCGATGCCTGGCTGCGCACGCTGACGACCCTGCGACTGGTGATCGCCACGCGGCTCGGGATCACCGCCGACGACGGCGACCACGATCCCGACGATCCGCGGTACGGCGTCTACGACTGGCTGGCGTTCCGCCTCGACGGTCTCATCGCGATCGCGGACGCCCTGGACGATATGCCGGAGAACCTCTGATCAGGGGATCGTGACCGTCAGCGTCGCGAGGTCCCGCGGGGCGTGCCGCTGGATGTGGCTGTCCTCCTGAGCTGCCCAACTGTCCCAGTACGGGCGGAATCCGTCGCCGTCGCGGTCCAGAGCCCGACGCTTTCGCGATGTCTGCGGCGACTCGACCCACACGCGCACATCGGCCAGACGAGACGTGGCCGGGTTCAGCGCGCCGCAGCCTTCCAAGATCACACCGAGCGCAGGGGTAACAGCATGCGCCTCTGCCTCGGCGTCGAGCTCCCAGTCCCACCGACGCCAGGTGCTCAGCAGACCGCGGGCGTGGGGGCGCAGCACGTCGTGCAGCGCAGCCTCGACGCCCGCATCGAGACCGTCCCACCCCGGGTACAGCGAGTCAAGGGCGATCAGCTGCGGCCGACCGGCCAGCGGCCAGTTCGCGGCCACCATGCGCGACAGGGTCGTCTTGCCCGCTCCGGCGCGTCCGTCGATGAGCACGACAGGGTTGGATGCCGCCACAGCCACGATCGCGTCGATGACGTCCGCGGCACCGCGCTTGAGCGCCAGTGCGAGCGGATCGCTACTTCTTGAGGGCACGGATCACGCGCGCCAGCGCCCGTCCGGTGACACAAACGAAGGGAACCGCGACGGCAAGCAGGGCGACGATGTTCGGCTCGAAGCGCAGTCCTTCCTCACGGCGAACATATACGCCGAGCGGAATGGAGACGCCGCCACCGCCGCCACCGCCGTTCTCGTCCTGATCGGCGCCGCCGCCGAAGCCAGCCCAGGTGAGGGCGACTGGGGTGATGCTCACCCCGTCGACGTCCTGCGGCTCACCGTAGGCGCTCTTCACGCCGAAGGAGGCGATCTGCTTTCCGAGGTCCAGTGCGATGTTCGGCATGAGTCCACGCTACAGGGCGAACGACGACGCCGGGAGATCAATCGACGCCATGCTCCTTCGGGTGTCGCGCAGCGCCGCGTCCGTCCCCGCGCCCCACATGTCTGGCACGCGTGATCGTGGCGTTGCCGAAGCGGGCCCTGGCGTCATCGAGCGCCCCCTCGACCTTGCGCCAGTGTTCGTCGTCGTCCCACAGCGCGAAAGCTGAACTGCCAGCGGGCCGGAGCTTCTCGGCACGCACACCGACCAGCCGTATCGGGTCGCGTCGGTCGATCGACTCGTACAGGCTCTGCGCCGCTGCGCCGATCCGTTGCCCGACGGACGTCGGTTCGGCGAGAGCCTGCGAACGGTTCACGGTCGTGAAGTCGTCGAAGCGGATCTTGATCGCGACCGTGCCGCACTCCCATTCGGCACGACGCAGCCGTACGGCGACGCGGTCGGAGAGCCGCAGCAGTTCGGCCCGCAGGAACTCGCGGTCGACGATGTCGACGTCGAAGGTCTCTTCATGTCCCACGCTCTTCTCCACCCGCTCCGTCTCGACGGTGCGCGCATCCTCGCCGCGTGCGAGCTGCGCGATGCGGGCGCCGAGCGTGGGCCCGACGGCGCGATCGAGCATCTCCTGCGGTGAATCGCGGATGTCGCCGATCGTCCGGATGCCGCGGGCTTCGAGAGCCTCGGAAGCCTTGGGGCCGACACCCCACATCGCTCGGACCGAGCGCGGCGCGAGGAAGTCGAGCGTGTCGGAGGCTGCGACGATCAGCAGACCGTCGGGCTTGGAGATCGTCGATGCCATCTTCGCGACGTGCTTGGTAGCGGCGACACCGACGCTGCAGGTGATGCCGACTTCGGCGTGCACGCGCTCACGCACGAGCTGCGCGATCCGGCCCGGGCTCCCCCACAGCCGCCTGACACCCTGCACGTCGAGGAACGCCTCGTCGACGGACAGGGGCTCGACCAGCGGGGTGATCGACTCGAACACCGCCATCACCTGCTTGGACACGGCCTGATAGCGATCGAAGTGCGGCGTGACGATCTTCGCCGTCGGGCACAGGCGCATGGCCTGCCCCACGGGCATGGCGGCGCGGACTCCGTAGCGCCGCGCTTCGTACGACGCGCTCGAGACCACCGAGCGGCCGTCCGGCGCGCCGATGATCAAGGGAAGTCCATGCAACGACGGGTCATCGAGGATCTCGACGGCCGCGTAGAAGGCATCCATGTCGACGTGCAGGATGCGCGTGCCGGAGTCGTCCGCACCGTCGGGTGAGACGATGCGGCCACGTCCGTCACCGCGCCCCATGGGTCCATTGTCGCTGAGGCCACCGACATCCGCCCGCCAGCCCGGGGGCCGACACGCTACTGGGCGGCGCGCTCGAGGATGAGCTCGCGCACGCGCGCGGCGTCGGCCTGACCCTTCATGGCCTTCATGACGGCGCCGATGATGGCACCGGCGGCCTGCACTTTGCCGTCCTTGATCTTCGCCATCACATCGGGCTGCGCGGCCAGTGCCTCGTCGATCGCGGCGATGAGCGCTCCATCGTCCGAGACGACGGCGAGCCCGCGGGCATCGACGACCTCCTGCGGCGCGCCTTCGCCGGCGATGACGCCCTCGAGCACCTGGCGGGCGAGCTTGTCGGTGAGGGTTCCCTCGTCGACGAGCTTCTGCAGCGCGGCGACGTTCGCGGGAGTGATGAGCTCAGTGGCATCCGTGTCCTGCGCGTTGGCGAGGCGCGAGATCTCCCCCGTCCACCATTTGCGAGCGGCGGTGGGGGTGGCACCGGCGGCGATGGTCTCCTCCACCTCGTCGACCAGGTCGCTGTTGCGCACATCCTGATACTCGAGGTCGGTGAAGCCCCACTCGGCCTTGAGTCGGCGGCGGCGAGTGACCGGCTGCTCCGGCAGTGCCGCGCGCAGCTCCTCGATCAGCTCGGCTGCGGGCTGCACGGGCAGCAGGTCAGGCTCGGGGAAGTACCGGTAGTCGTCGGCATCGGACTTGGGGCGACCGGGCGAGGTCGTGCCGGTGTCCTCGTGCCAGTGCCGGGTCTCCTGCGTGATCGTGCCGCCGTCGGAGAGGATCTGCGCCTGACGCTGGATCTCGTACCGCACGGCGCGCTCGACCGAGCGCATCGAGTTGACGTTCTTCGTCTCGGTGCGAGTTCCCAGCGGCGCCGGCTCTTCACCTTCTGCAACACGCGGGCGCAGCGAGACGTTCGCATCGCAGCGGAGGTTCCCGCGTTCGAGGCGAGCCTCGGAGATTCCGAGACTGCGTACGATGTCGCGGATCGTGGACACGTACGCCTTGGCGACCTCGGGGGCGCGGTGGTCCGTGCCGAAGATCGTCTTGGTGACGATCTCGACCAGCGGGACGCCGGCGCGGTTGTAATCGACCAGTGAGTACTCCGCGCCCTGGATGCGACCGGTCGCGCCACCCATGTGGGTGAGCTTGCCGGCATCTTCCTCCATATGCGCACGCTCGATCGGCACGGTCACGAGCGTGCCGTCCTCGAGTTCGACCACCACCGAGCCCTCATAGGCGATCGGTTCGTCGTACTGCGAGATCTGGTAGTTCTTGCCGAGGTCGGGGTAGAAGTAGTTCTTGCGCGCGAATCGACTGGACTCGGCTATCGAACAGTCAAGCGCGAGACCGAGGCTGATCGACGAGCGGATCGCCGTCGCGTTCACGGTCGGCATCGCTCCGGGAAGCCCGAGGTCGACCGGCGCGATGAGCGTGTTGGGCTCGGCGGCGTGATACTTCTCGTTCGCCGGGTTCGGGGCATTCGAGAACATCTTCGTGTTCGTGTTGAGTTCGACGTGCACCTCGAAGCCGAGCACGGGCTCGTACAGCTCGAGGGCCCGCTCGAAGTCCATCAGCTTTGCTGCGGCGGCCATCAGCGGTTCCCTCCTGCGAGCTTCGTCGAGCTCTGCTCGCTCACTAACTGTGGTGCGCGGGTGAGCAGCGGGGCTCCCCACGAATCGACGAGTGCGGTCTCGAGAGCGGCACCGACCCGGTACAGCCGGGCGTCCTCGCGCGCCGGGGCGAGGAACTGGATACCGACGGGCAGGCCGTCCTCGGCAGCGAGACCGGATGGGATCGAGATGCCGGGGACGCCGGCGAGGTTCGCCGGGATCGTCGTGACATCGTTCAGGTACATCTGCAGCGGGTCGTCGATCTTCTCGCCGATCTTGAACGCCGTGGTGGGCGCCGACGGCGTGGCGATCACGTCGACCTGCGCGAACGCAGCGTCGAAGTCCTGCTGGATGAGCGTGCGCACCTTCTGCGCACTGCCGTAGTACGCGTCGTAATAGCCCGCCGACAGCGCGTAGGTGCCGAGGATGATGCGGCGCTTGACCTCGTCGCCGAAGCCGGCCTCACGCGTGGCGGACATGACATCCTCCACCGTCGGGGTGCCGTCAGGGGTGACGCGCAGGCCGAAGCGCACCGAGTCGAACTTCGCCAGGTTGCTGGATGCCTCGGCGGGCAGGATCAGGTAGTACGCGGCGACGCCGTACTCGAAGTGCGGGGTGGAGATCTCGACGATCTCCGCACCGTTCGCCTCGAGCAGGTCGAGCGAGGCGCGGAAGGATGCTGCCACGCCGGGCTGGAACCCGGAATCGGGCAGCTCTTTGATGATGCCGACCTTCAGCCCGGTGAGCACATCTCCGCGGGCCCCCTCGCGGGCGGCATCCGCGAACGAGGGCCAGGCGTCGGTGAGAGAAGTGGAGTCCTGTGGGTCGTGACCGGCGATCACATCGTGCAGGAGGCCCGAATCGAGCACAGTACGCGTGACGGGACCGACTTGGTCGAGGCTGGATGCCAGGGCGATCGCGCCGTAGCGGCTCACCCCGCCGTACGTCGGCTTGATGCCGACCGTACCGGTGACGTGCGCGGGCTGGCGGATCGATCCGCCGGTGTCCGAGCCGAGAGCGAGCGGTGCTTCGAACGCGGCCACCGCCGCTGCCGAGCCGCCGCCAGAGCCGCCCGGGATGCGGTCGAGATCCCACGGGTTACGGGTCGGGCCGTACGCGGAGTGCTCGGTGGACGAGCCCATCGCGAACTCGTCCATATTGGTCTTGCCGAGCGGCACGAGGCCGGCAGCGCGGGAGCGCGCCACGACGGTCGCGTCGTAGGGCGACAGGTAGCCCTCGAGGATCTTCGATCCGCTCGTGGTGGGCTGATCCGTCGTGACCAGGACGTCTTTGATCGCCAGAGGAACGCCGGCGAGCGGATGCAGCTGCTCCCCCGCCGAGCGTGCGCTGTCGACGGCGTCGGCTGCGGCCAGGGCACCGTCGTTGACGTGCAGGAACGCGTGCACATCCCCGTCGACGGCCGAGATCCGATCCAGGAGCGCCTGGGTGGCCTCGCGGCTGGAGATCTCGCCGGCGGTGAGCTTGTCTGCGAGCTCCGCAGCGGTGAGGCGGATGATGTCGCTCACTGCTCCTCCCCCAGGATCGCGGTGACGCGGAAGCGGCCGTCGGCGGCATCCGGGGCGTTCTGCAGCACCTGTTCGTGCGTGAGCGTCTCGCCGACCTCATCGGGGCGGAAGACGTTCGCGAGCGGGATCGGGTGACTCGTCGCGACGACGTCCGGCGTCGCGACCTGCGAGACCTTCGCGATGTTGTCGACGATGGCGTCGAGCTGGCCCGTGAGCCGCGTCACCTCGTCGTCGTTCAGCTGGATGCGCGAGAGCACGCCGAGATGGCGCACAAGATCAGGGGTGATTTCAGACACCGCCCCAGTCTAGTTGGCGCTCCGCAAACGACCCGCCGACGATCACAATAGGCTGGGGCCATGACGACGTACGATCCCCCTCGTCCCTGGATCACCAGTTATGCCGACGGGGTCCCGGCAGACCTTCCGCCGGTCAGCGGTTCGCTCATCGACATCGTCGCGGCATCCGCGCGAGACTTCCCGGATGCCCCGGCCCTGGAGTTCTTCGGTCGCGCCACGACGTACGCGCAGATGCAGAGCGACATCGATCGTGCGGCTGCCGGGTTGCATGCCCTCGGCATCCGCGCCGGGGACCCGGTGGCGATCGTGCTGCCGAACTGTCCGCAGCACATCATCGCCTTCTACGCGGTCCTGCGCCTCGGTGCTGTGGTCGTCGAACACAACCCGCTGTACACGCCGCGCGAGCTGCGCAAGCAGTTCGAGGACCACGGCGCCAAGCACGCCATCGTGTGGAGCAAGGTCGTGAAGACCGTGCAGGAGTTCCCCGCCGACCTCGCCGTTTCCTCGTTGATCTCCGTCGATGTGACGACGGCGATGCCGTTCCTCACGCGAGCGGCGCTGCGACTGCCGATCGCGAAGGCCCGCGAGTCGCGCGCAGCTCTCACGGAGAAGGTGCGCGGCGCGATCCCGTGGAAGCAGATCGTCGGGTCTGCGCCACTGCCCGCAGCGCATCCTCAGCCCGCCACGGACGATCTCGCGATCATCCAGTACACGTCGGGGACGACCGGAACGCCCAAGGGCGCTTCCCTGACCCACCGCAACCTTCTCTCCAACGCCGCACAGGCACAGGCTTGGGTGCCGTCGATCCAGCGCGGCAACGGCTGCGTCGTGTATGCCGTGCTGCCGATGTTCCACGCATACGGCCTGACGCTCTGCCTCACCTTCGCGATGTCGATGGGCGCGCGGCTCGTGCTGTTCCCGAAGTTCGACCCCGACCTGGTGCTCGATGTCGTCAAGAAGCACCCGCCGACGTTCCTGCCGCTGGTCCCGCCGATCGCCGACCGTCTGCTCACCGCGGCGAAGGCGAAGGGCATCTCGCTCGCCGGCACCGAGGTCGCGATCTCGGGCGCCATGGCGCTGCCGCATGAACTCGTCGTGCCGTTCGAAGAGGCCAGCGGCGGGTACCTCGTCGAGGGCTACGGGCTCAGCGAGTGCTCCCCCGTGCTCATGGCGAATCCGGTCGCCGACAATCGCGTCGCGGGCACCGTGGGGCTGCCGCTGCCCGGCACCGAGTGCCGCGTCGTCGACCCCGACAATCCGGCGCAGGACGTCGAGCCCGGCACAGCCGGAGAACTCGTCGTCCGCGGCCCGCAGGTGTTCGCGGGCTACTACGGCAAACCGGAGGCCACCGAAGAGTCGTTCGCAGACGGCTGGTACCGCACCGGCGACATCGTGACGATCGACGAAACCGGCTTCGTGCGGATCGTCGACCGCATCAAGGAGCTCATCATCACCGGCGGCTTCAACGTTTCGCCCACCGAGGTCGAGAACGTGCTGCGTCAGCATCCATCGATCGACGACGTCGCCGTCGTCGGACTTCCGAGCGACCATTCCGGGGAAGAGGTCGTCGCCGCGGTGGTGCTGGATGCCGGAGCAGACCTCGACGAGGAGGCGCTGCGGACGTTCGCCCGCGGCATTCTCACCCCCTACAAAGTGCCGCGGCGACTGTTCGTCGTCGACGAGCTGCCGAAGTCTCTCATCGGCAAGGTGCTCCGTCGGCAGGTCAAGGAGAAGATCGTCGCATTGACCGGGAGCGACTGAGAGCGCGTTCTCCCAGACAACAGGGGGCCCGGGGCGCTACCTTTAGGTAGTGACCCCTGAAGATGCACCCCTGAACGAGCCCGCCGACGAGTCCCCCGCAACACCCGGATTCGAGGAGCTCGGAATCACCGGGCCCGTCCTGAAGGCGATCCGCGACCTCGGCTATGAGACGCCCTCGCCGATTCAGTCCGCGACCATCCCGACCCTGCTCGGCGGACGCGACGTCGTCGGCATGGCCCAGACCGGAACCGGCAAGACCGCCGCGTTCGCGCTGCCCGTGCTCGAGCGTCTCGACGTCTCGCAGAAGACCCCGCAGGCGCTCGTCCTCGCCCCCACCCGCGAGCTCGCGCTCCAGGTGTGCGAGGCGTTCGAATCGTACGCGACGAAGATGAAGGGCGTGCACGTGCTGCCCGTCTACGGCGGGCAGGGATACGGCGTGCAGCTCTCAGCACTGCGCCGCGGCGTGCACGTGGTCGTCGGTACGCCAGGGCGCATCATGGACCATCTCGCCAAGGGCACCCTCGACCTCTCCGAGCTGAAGTACCTCGTGCTCGACGAGGCAGACGAGATGCTGAAGATGGGCTTCGCTGAGGACGTCGAGCAGATCCTCGCCCAGACGCCTGAAGAGAAGCAGGTCGCGCTGTTCTCGGCGACCATGCCGGCGCAGATCCGCCGGCTCGCACAGAAGTACCTGCGCGATGCCGAAGAGATCACCGTCAAGTCGAAGACGGCATCGAGCACGAACATCACCCAGCGCTACCTCGTCGTGTCGTATCAGCAGAAGGTCGATGCGCTCACCCGCATCCTCGAGGTCGAGAACTTCGACGGCATGATCGTCTTCGTCCGCACCAAGAACGAGACGGAGACGCTGGCCGAGAAGCTGCGTGCCCGGGGATACTCCGCCGCCGCCATCAACGGCGACGTGCCGCAGGTGCAGCGCGAGCGCAGCGTCAACCAGCTCAAGGAGGGCAAGCTCGACATCCTCGTCGCCACTGATGTCGCAGCCCGTGGTCTGGATGTCGAGCGCATCAGCCATGTCGTCAACTACGACATCCCCACCGACACCGAGTCGTACGTGCACCGCATCGGCCG
>JBQDFB010000044.1:0-17568 GCA_052085045.1 Microbacteriaceae bacterium
CGGACGCGCTCGCCATCGATCGTCACCACCGACCCGCCGAACCCGTCGATCGCCGCTTCTTCAGCGGGATCGCCGAATGCGCACGAGACGTTCGTCACGCCCGGCGCCACGGTCACTGGGATGCCCGCGACGAACTCGGTGATCGGCAGATGGTAGTGGCCGGACAGCACGACGCGCACATCCGTGCCGCGCACGATGTCGATGAACTCCTGCCCGTCCGCATCATCGAGCGCGAGCGCCTGCAGCAGATCGGTCTGCGCGTTCACCGGCGGATGGTGCACGACGACGACCGTGCCGTGTTCGGCCGGCGTCGCAAGCGTCTCGCGCAGGAACTGCTTCTGCTCCTGCTCGAGGTCGCCGTACCCGACCCCGGGGATCGAACTGTCCAGCACGACGACCCGCCAACCGTCCTGATCGGCGACGGATGCAACGGGGCGATCCAGGTCGACGCCGGACAGCTCCTGCTCACCGGCATCGGGCTGCCCGCCGCCGAGCATCGCGCGGAACGCGTCGCGGCGGTCGTGGTTGCCCATCGCGAACACCACGCGCGCCCCGCGCGCCTGCGCCCAGGGTGTGAGCTGCTCTGTGAGGAGGCGATAGGACTCCTCGGTGCCGTCTTCGCTGACATCGCCCGAGACGACCACGAGATCGAACAGCAGATGGCCGACGTGCGCGAGGGCGCGCCGGAGGTGCTCGACCGTGTCGACGACACCATAATGGCGCCCGCCGTCGCCCGAGAAATGCGTGTCGCTGAGGTGAAGGATTCGCAGACCGCTCATGCCTTCACTCTGCCAGAGACCGGCGACATCTCACCCGAGCAGAATCGTCGCCGCGAGAAGCACCGGCACGCAGCCGACCGTCGTGATGAAGACGGTGTCGCGAGAAATCGACTCGCCGATATCGTAGCGCTGCGAGTAGTTGAAGACGTTCTGCGCCGTGGGGAGCGCCGCGAGGATGACCACGATCAGCACCTCATGCGCCGACAGCCCGAACACGAACTCCGCGGTCACCCACGCGATCGCGGGCATCACGAGCAGCTTCAGCGTGCTCGCCAGCAGCACGTCGCGGCGGTGCCCCGAAGCGCCGAGCACCTTCTGCCCGAACAGCGAGATGCCGTAGCTGATCAGCAGTACCGGAACGCAGGCGTTGGCCAGCAGGGTGGCAGGTTCCATGACGATGGGCGGCAGATCGATGCCGAGCACGGAGACCAGCGTGCCCAGTGCCGACCCGAGGATGATGGGGTTCGTCGCCGTGCGGACGAAGGTGCGCCACGCCGAGGTGCGCCCGCTCGTCACGGTGTCGAGGATGGCCAGCGAGATCGGGGTGAACACGAGCAGCTGCAGGAGGATCACCGGCGCAGGGTAGGCAGCGCTGCCGAGCAGATACAGCGACAGCGGGATGCCGATGTTGTTCGAGTTGACCTGGCCCGCCGAGAGGGCGCCGATCACCGTCTCGCCGATGTTGCGCTTCCAGAACAGCTTCGCGACGAGCGCGTACAGGCCGATGACGGCGACGGCAGCGATGGCCGAAACCGGCAGGAGCGACGAGAACAGCACTCGTGCGTCGGCCTGTGCGAGCACGGTGAACAGCAGGAACGGAGAGAGGACGAAGAACGTCAACCGGCCCAGCACATGACGCGCGTGCGGGCCGAGCAGATCGATGCGTCCGATGATGTACCCGACGGCGATGGCGAGCCCCACCACGGCGAATCCGGTGAGAGTCTCGAGCACTGCCCCAGCGTAGCGGCACTCGGCTTCTGGGATTGGCGCAGCATTCGGGTTTTTTCCCTCTCACCGGGAAATTTGACTTCCTTGGGGAACGGGCTATGGTCGGGGTCACACCGCCAACCGCATGAGAGGGGAAGCGAGTTCCGATGGCAGGGAAGACACCGACAGCCAAGGCCGGCAAGAAGACAGCGCAGCTGACGCTCAAGGAGAAGCGGGCAGCCAAGCGCGCCAAGCAGGAGCCGGAGTCCTTCATCAAGACACGCAAGGGCGCGTGACTCGACGAAGTTCCGGCCCCTGAGGGCACGGGGAGTCGCAGGTGTGACCTGCGGCTCCCCTTTTCTGTCAGCGCAGTCGCTGCTGCAGCTGCACCGCCGTCGCCATTACGGCGCTCGCGGCATCCTGCTCAGTCGGCCCGCTGCCACTGGACCACGTCGCAGCGACCGCGGCGATCGGCCAGTCCGAGGCGTCGAGCACCACAGCGCCCACCGAGCGCGTGCCGTCGGTCACCTCGCCGTCCTCTGACGCGAAGCCGGCGGCGCGGATGCTGCGCAGCAGCTCGCGCAGTTCGCCCGGCCGATCGGGGCCGCGGCCCGTCCGCGTCGAGAAGGCCGACGCATTCGGGTACAGTGCGCGCACCTGTTCGCGCGGAAGCGCGGCGAGCATCGCGCGCCCTGTCGCCGTGAGATGCGCGGGAAGGCGCACGCCGACGTCGGTCACCAGGGCCGGACGCCGCGGTGCACGCTCCTCGACGATGTAGACGACGTCGGCACCGCTCAGCACACCCAGGTGGGTGCTCTCGCCCAGTCGATCCGCGAGCGCTGCGGCGAGCGGTCGGCCGAGACGGGCGAGCGGCTGCTGGCGGGCGAATCCGCCGGCGAGCTCGGACGCCGCAGCGCCGAGCGCCCACCGACGCTCTTCGCGCAGGTGCAAGACGAAGCCGTGCTCTGCGAGCGTGTTCAGCAGATGGTGCACGGTCGAGCGCGGGACCCCCAGATCGCGGGCGATGGCGGATGCTGCGACCGGGGCGGGGCGCGTCGCCATGTGCCGGAGGATCCGCAGCGTCTGGTCCGCGGCGGGAACCTGCGGCGCGCGAGTGCTCGTGTCTGAGATCACAGACACAGGATGCCACGCGGTCCTGTTCGCCGCCAGTGACGGGGTGTGGAATCAAGTCATGACAGATCCCGTGCGCATCGGCGCCGAAGTCCTCAGCCCTGCAGACGTCGTCGCGGTCGCCCGCGATGGTGCGCAGGTCGTACTCGCCGACGAAGCGCTCGACCGCATCGCCGAGACCCGGGGCGTGATCGACGCGCTCGCCGCCGACCCGAACCCGCACTACGGCGTATCGACCGGTTTCGGGGCTCTTGCGACGACCTTCATCGCGCCCGAGCGCCGCCATCAGCTGCAGGTGAGTCTGATCCGCTCGCACGCCGCCGGCACCGGGTCCGAGGTGGAGGACGAGGTGGTGCGCGCGCTGCAGCTGCTGCGTCTGCAGACCCTCGCCTCCGGCCGCACCGGCGTGCGACCCGTCGTCGCAGAGACCTACGCCGCGATGTTGAACGCGGGCATCACCCCCGTCGTGCGCGAGTACGGCTCACTGGGGTGTTCCGGCGACCTCGCCCCTCTCGCACACATCGCGCTCGCCGCCCTCGGTGAAGGAGAGGTACGCGATGCGGAGGGTGCTCTCGTCCCGGCATCCGATGCCCTCGCCGCCGCCGGCATCGATCCCCTGATGCTCGTCGAGAAGGAGGGGCTCGCCCTCATCAACGGCACCGACGGGATGCTGGGGATGCTGCTGCTCGCGCTGCACGACCTCGAGGGGCTGCTCACGAGCGCCGACCTCGCCGCAGCCATGTCGATCGAGAGCCAGTTCGGGACGGATGCCGTGTTCGCCGCCGACCTCATGGCACTGCGCCCACAGGCCGGGCAGGCGCACTCGGCCGCCAACCTGCGGGCGTTCCTGGCCGATTCGCCGATGGTCGCCAGCCATGCCGGTCCCGAAGACGGGCGCGTGCAGGACGCCTACTCGCTGCGCTGCTCGCCGCAGGTGCACGGGACCGCACGCGACACCATGGAGCACGCGGCGACGATCGCCTCCCGCGAGCTGGCCAGTGTCATCGACAACCCGGTCATCACCGTCGACGGACGCATCGAGTCGAATGGCAACTTCCACGGCGCTCCGGTCGCCGCTGTGCTTGACTTCCTCGCGATCAGCGTCGCCGATGTCGCGAGCGTCTCCGAGCGACGCACCGACCGTGCCCTCGACCCGGCGCGCAGCCGCGGCCTGCCGCCCTTCCTCGCCCACGAGGTGGGGGTCGACTCCGGCCTGATGATCGCGCAGTACGCCGCGGCGGGGATCGTCTCCGAGCTGAAGCGTCTCGCTGTTCCGGCATCCGTCGACTCGATCCCGTCCTCGGCGATGCAGGAGGATCACGTCTCGATGGGGTGGGCGGCGGCCCGCAAGCTGCGCCGCGCGATCGACGGACTGACCCGGGTCATCGCAATCGAGGTGCTCACCGCCGCCCGCGCGCTCGACCTGCGCACCCCCATCCAGGCCGGGCCCGCGACCGGCGCCGTGCGCGACCTCGTGCGCACGGTCGCCGCAGGACCCGGCCCCGACCGCTACCTCTCGCCCGAGATCGAAGCCGTCACCGAGCTCGTCCGATCGGGCGCCGTCGCCCGGACCGCGAAGGAGAACGCACATGTCTGAGTCACGCATCGTGAGAGCCGCCCGCGGCGCCGAGCGCACCGCCCAGAGCTGGGGCGCCGAGGCCGCCAAGCGGATGCTGATGAACAATCTCGACCCGGAGGTTGCCGAGCACCCCGAAGATCTCGTCGTGTACGGCGGCACCGGGAGGGCTGCCCGATCCTGGGAGGCCTATGACGCGATCGTCCGCACACTCGACGAGCTCGCACCGGACGAGACGCTGCTCGTGCAGTCCGGCAAACCGGTCGGTGTCTTCCGCACACACGAGTGGGCGCCGCGGGTGCTGATCGCGAACTCGAACCTCGTCGGCGACTGGGCCACCTGGCCGGAGTTCCGCCGGCTTGAAGCGCTCGGGCTCACGATGTACGGACAGATGACCGCAGGGTCGTGGATCTACATCGGCACGCAGGGCATTCTGCAGGGCACCTACGAGACTTTCGCGGCTGTGGCTCGCTCGCTGGGGCGCGAGTCACTCGCGGGCACCCTCACCCTCACCGCTGGCGCGGGCGGCATGGGCGGCGCGCAGCCGCTGGCCGTCACGATGAACGGCGGCGTCGTGCTCATCGTCGACGTCGACGAGACCCGGCTTGCCCGTCGCGTCGAGCACGGATACCTCGACGAGCACGCCACCGACCTCGAAGCCGCCGTGAGCCGCGTGCGCGCCGCGAAAGAGACCGGCGAGGCGCTCTCGGTCGGAGTGGTCGGCAACGCCGCCGAAGTCTTCCCCGAGCTGTTGCGTCGCGGCGTGCCCATCGACATCGTGACCGACCAGACCAGCGCGCACGACCCGCTCGCCTACCTGCCGATCGGCAGCTCGGTCGATCAGTGGAAGGCGGAGGCGGAGCGCGACCCCGAGGACTTCACGCGCCGCTCGCGGGAGTCGATGGCCCAGCACGTGGCGGCGATGGTCGGATTCCAGGATGCGGGTGCGGCGGTCTTCGACTACGGCAACTCGATCCGCCGGGAGGCGGAGCTCGGCGGCTTCGACCGCGCGTTCGCGTTCCCCGGTTTCGTGCCCGCGTACATCCGCCCGCAGTTCGAAGAGGGCAGAGGACCCTTCCGTTGGGCGGCGCTCTCCGGCGACCCGGAGGACATCTACAAGACCGACCGCGCGATCGCGGAGCTGTTCCCCGAAGACGCCGCTCTGCACCGCTGGCTGCAGCAGGCGGGCGAGAAGGTGCACTTCGAGGGACTCCCCGCACGCATCTGCTGGCTCGGCTACCGGGAACGGCACCTCGCGGGGCTGAAGTTCAACGAGATGGTCGCGTCTGGTGAGTTGAAAGCGCCGATCGTCATCGGCCGCGACCACCTCGATGCCGGCTCCGTCGCCTCGCCCTACCGGGAGACCGAGGCGATGGCAGACGGCTCTGATGCCATCGCCGACTGGCCGCTGCTGAACGCGCTGCTGAACACAGCATCCGGGGCGTCATGGGTATCGCTGCATCACGGCGGAGGCGTTGGGATCGGGCGCAGCATCCATGCCGGCCAGGTGTGCGTCGCCGACGGCACGGCGCTCGCCGCAGAGAAGCTCGAGCGCGTGCTCATCAACGACCCGGGAACCGGCGTCATGCGCCACGTGGATGCCGGGTACGAACATGCCCGCGACGTCGCCCGCGACCGCGGGCTGAACGTGCCGATGCTGTGAGGATAGGACCATGCGCACCCTGATCACGAACATCGGTGAACTGAGCACCTGCACAGATGCGGGGATTCTGCGTGACGCGGCCATCCTCATCGAGAACGGCCGCATCGCGTGGGTCGGCCCGGCCGATCATGCTCCCACCGACCCGGCCGGATACACCGAGGTCGATGCCGGCGGTCGCGCTGTCATCCCGGGGTTCGTGGACAGCCACAGTCACCTCGTCTTCGGTGGCGACCGTGCCGCCGAGTTCGAGGCCCGCATGGCGGGGGAGAAGTATGCCGCTGGCGGCATCCGTTCCACCGTCGCCGCCACCCGGGGCGCGACAGACGAGGAATTGCGCGCCCGGCTGCGCGGGTTCGTCGACGAGATGCTCGCGCAGGGCACGACGACGGTCGAGATCAAGAGCGGTTACGGTCTCGACGTCGAGACGGAACAGCGGCAGGTGCGGCTGGCCGCCGAGGTCACAGACGAGGTCACCTTCCTCGGCGCCCACGTCGTGCCGGCGGAGTATGCCGACGATCCTGACGGATACGTCGACCTGGTCACCGGTCCCATGCTGGATGCCTGTGCACCGCACGCGCGCTGGATCGACGTGTTCTGCGAGAGCGGAGCGTTCACCGTCGAGCAGTCCCGACGGGTGCTCGAAGCGGGTATCGCGCGGGGGCTCGCACCGCGCGTGCACGCCAGCCAGCTCGGCCCCGGCGACGGGGTGCGGATGGCGGTCGAACTCGGCGCGGCATCCGTCGACCACGGAACCTATCTGACCGACGACGATGTCGCGGCGCTCGCGGCATCCGACACGGTGCTCACACTCCTCCCCGGAGTCGAGTTCTCCACGCGTCAGCCGTACCCGGATGCACGCCGGCTCATGGACGCCGGGGTCATCGTCGCGCTGGCGTGCGACACCAATCCCGGCTCGAGCTTCACCTCATCGATGCCGTTCTGCATCGCCGTCGCCGTGCGCGACATGGGCATGACGCCCGCCGAGGCGCTCTGGGCGGCGACCGCCGGCGGAGCCAGAGCCCTGCGACGGGACGACATCGGGGTCATCGTTCAGGGCGCTCGTGCCGACCTTGTGCTGCTCGATGCACCGAGCCACGTGCACCTCTCCTATCGTCCCGGGGTGCCCCTCGTGCACACGGTCTGGAAGGACGGCGTCCCCGTTTAGGTCAGGCGACCGCCGGCACCGCCGACCATTCGATCGCCGCGCAGATCAGCAACCCGATCAGGGCGATCGCTGCCATGGCGATCATCAGCACCGCCATGATCCGCAGCCGGCGCTCGCGAATCGCCACGGCCCAACGGCTCACCACCAGTGCCGCGTACAGGGCGATCACGAGGATCGCCGTGATCCAGGCGACCACGGCGGATTCACGCGGATCGATGATGGTGAGAAGACTCAGCGGCACCAGGCAGATGAGCGCGAACAGACCGGCGACCACGATCCAGATCGTGCCCTCTGACGTGCGAAGTGCGGGCTGATTCGCCATGCGCGTGGGATCGCGACGGGCCTGAGCCCGCGATATGCGTTCCGCCATGATGACCTCCTCCACGATGCATCCATGGTCGAGGATGCGGGCCCACGGCGCGAGGGGGTGGCGTATCCGTGTCAGCAGGCGTATCGTCAGCGGGCTCGGAGAGCCAGGCCCGCCAACAGTTCGAGCACGCACAGCGCGGCCAGCCGCACGGTCCGTCCGTCTTCGGCGTCGGCCGTGGCATCCACCTCGGCGATGTCTGCGCTGACGACCCTGGCATCCGATGCGACCGCGCGCGTGAGGGCGCGCAACTCCCAGGCGGCGAGGCCCCCGGGGACGCTGGCCGGGCACCCGGGTGCGACCGCGCGATCGCAGACGTCGACGTCGATGTCGAGGTGGACGCGCCCCTCCGCAGCCCCCGCGATCTCGAGAGCCTCGACCACCACATCTGCAGCTCCCCGTCGCCGCACCTCATCGAGCGTGATCACGCGGATGCCCCAGTCCGCCGCGCGCTGCGCGTACGCGGCAGAGTTCGCGAAGTCGGCGATCCCGATCTGCACGATCCGAGTCGGATCGATTCGTTCGGTCGGGAAAGTCGCGGCGGCGGGGTCGTCTTCGACGAGTCGCCGCACCGGCGTGCCGTTCGAGACGCCGTCACGCAGGTCGAAGTGCGCGTCGAACGTGATGAGGCCGGATGCCGCAGCGCCCAGCGCGACCGGGTATGTGAGTGAGTTGTCGCCGCCGAGGGCGATCACGAATGCCGGTGCGAGCTCGCGCACCCGGGCGATCACCGCGGCCTCTCCTTCGTCTCCGTCGGGCTCGGCGATGTCGCCGGCATCCCGAATCTCGAGCGCGGCGTCGAGATCGATCACGGGCGGTCCCATCAGGGTCGCGCTGTATCGCCGCAGGGCATCGCGCACCGCCTGCGGGGTGGCATGCGCGCCGGTGGGCGAGAGGGACGTGCGCCAGGTGGGGACGCCGAGCAGTGCGGCATCCGCTGTGCCGTCGAATGCCGGCCAGTCGCTGGCACGCGGCCACAGCGGGTCTGAAGAGAGAGCCATTTTCACACTCCGGGAATGACCGCGTGGGCGATCGAGAAGATCGCGAGCCCGGCGAGGGCGCCGACGATCGTGCCGTTCAGGCGGATGTACTGCAGGTCACGGCCCACCATCAGCTCGATCTTCTCGGTGGTCTCGGCCGGATCCCACCGCTCGACGGTATCGGTGATGATCGAGGCGATGTCGTGCCGGTAGCGATCGACGAGGAACACGGCTGCCTCGGACACCCACGAGTCGACGCGGCTCTGCAGCGCAGCATCCGTCGTCAGGCGCACGCCGACCTCTTCGATGGCCTGCACTGCCCGCACGCGCAGGGTGCTCTCGGGATCGGCCAGCGAGCGGATCAGCCCGTTCTTCGCGGTGTTCCAGGCCTCGGCGGCGAGCGCACCCACCCGCGGACTGTCGAACAGCGATGCCTTCGCGTTCTCGAGCTTGCGGCGGGTGACCGGATCGTTCTGCAGATTATCGGCGAGGCGGGCGAGATACCCGTCGATCGCGAGCCGGGCCGGATGCTGCGGGTCAGCCCGCACCGCATCGACGAACTTGATCGCCTCGTGATAGACCGTGTCGTCGACGAACCGGTGGGCGAGCTTGGGCACCCAGCCGGGGAGGCGCCGCGAGACGAGCCCCGAGAAGGCATCCGCGTTCGCGACCAGCCACGTGGCGATGCTGTCGGCGGCGAGATCGACGGCGCCGTGGTGAGCGTCGGATTCGACGATCTTCTCCAGCCAGACTCCCGCCGGCGGACCCCACTCCGGCTCGACGAGATGCTCACGGGCGAGATCGGTGATGAGGTCGCGGACGTCGTCGTCGCTGAGGGCATTGAGCACACCCGTCGCGATCGCGGACCCTTCGGCGGCGACCCGCTCGGCGTGCGGTCGCTGCTGGAGCCATTCACCGGCGCGACGGGCGATCGGGGTGCTCGCGAGCTTCGTGCGCACCACATCGGCGGCCAGGAAGTTCGTCTCGACGAACTCGCCGAGCGTGCGGCCGATCTCGTCTTTGCGGTTCGGGATGATCGCGGTGTGCGGGATCGGCAGCCCCAGAGGCCGGCGGAACAGGGCGGTCACGGCGAACCAGTCGGCGAGGGCACCCACCATGCCGCCTTCGGCGGCAGCACGGACGTAGCCGAGCCAGGGATATCTTCCCTGCAGCCAGAACGCGAGGACGAACACGATCGCCATGAAGACGAGGGCGCCCAGCGCGATCCCCTTCATCACCCGCAGGGCGCGCAGGCGTTCCTGATCGGCGGGGGAGAGCAGGGCCATCGGGGTGCGCGGCATGCTGTCATCCTCGCACGCGGCCTGGCCGGGGTAGCCTCGATGCGTGATCGAAGACATCAAGAAGCGTGCCCTGCATCGCACGAGCATCCTCGAAGGACAGCTGCGCGGCGTCGCGCGGATGGTCGAGAACGAGGAGTACTGCATGGACATCATCACGCAGTCCCGCGCCATCCAGAAGTCGTTGGAGTCTCTGAACCGGTTGCTGCTGGAGAACCATCTGCGCACCCACGTCACGCACATGTTCGAAGAGGGCGGCGACGAACGCGAACAGGCCGTCGACGAGCTGCTGAAGGCCTTCGACTTCGAGCGGAAGTGATCAGTCCAACGGTCCGAGCAGTGCACTCGCCGCAGTGGAGTGCGCCGACTCCGGGTCGGACGGATGGAACATGCCGGCCAGCACGTCTCGGTAGAGCCGCGAGAGCTCGTTCGACGAGAAGTACGAGCCGCCTCCCGCGGTGAGGATCGCCTGATCGACGACGTGCTTGGCCATCACGACCGCGCGGTGCTTCGTGCCGGACAGCAGCGTGAACCAGCGGGCGCCGTTGTCGACCTGTTCTTCGACGTCGCGGGCGAGCGCGGAGATCTGCGGTGGCAGCGCGTCGTAGGCGAGGCTCATGTCGGCGATGCGCCAGCGGATGTCGGGGTCCTGGCTGTAAGCCAGACCGGTCTTCTTCGATGTGCGCTTCTGCACGGTCAGGACCGCGAGTTCGAGCGCGCGGCGGGCGATGCCGGTGTACACCGAGGCGAGCAGCAGCTCGAAGACGCTGAAGATCCCGAAGATGATCGGGTCGGGTGAGGGGCCGGGATCGATGCGCCGTACGACCTGCGAGGCCGGGGCGATCGCGCCGTCCAAGCGCGTGGTGCGGCTCTGCGTCGCGCGCATGCCGAGGGTGTCCCAGTCATCGCTGGTGGTGACGGCATCCGTTCTGTCGACGAACGCGAACACGAGCTTCGGGGCGTCCTCGCTGGTGGTGTCGAGCCCGTGCAGGCCCAGTTTCGTCCATACCGGGGCGAGTGAGGTGAAGATCTTCGTCCCGGTGAACCTGTACGAGCCGTCCGGGTGGGGAACGGCATCCGTGTCGCTGCCGAACAGCACGAGATCGTTGCCGCCCTCGCTGATGCCGAACGCGAAGACGTCGCCTTCGACCGCGCCGTCCTGCACGAACTCCAGGCCCGGCACGCCGCGGTCGCTGAATACTTTCGCAACCCCGGTCCACACCAGGTGCATGTTGATCGACAGAGCGGTGGCCGGGGATGCCGTCGCCAGCCGCTGCTGCAGGATCGCCGCCTGCTCGAGGCCGAGCCCCGCACCTCCTCGCTCGGTCGGAACGAGGATCTTCAGATAGCCGGCATCTCGGAGTTCTGCGAGATCCTGCTCGGGGAATGTGTTCTCCCGGTCGTGGATCGGCGCGCGCTCGCGGATGCGGTCGAGCAGGTCGTCGGGAAGATGATCGGCAGGATCGAAACTCATGACAGTGCCTCCAAGAGTTGGCGGATGGTGTCCTCGGGCTTGTCGCGGTGCGGGGAGTGGCCGGCGCCGGCGATGATCGACATCGTGATGTTCGCGTTGGCGGCGAGCACCTCGTCAGCGACGTCGCCAGTGAACAGACTGTAGACCTCCGGGTCTCCGCCGATGATGTGCGTGGGGACGGTCAGGCGCGCAGCATCCGCGCGCACGTCCCACGGCTGGTTCTGCGCGCTGGTCTGCTCGACAGCCCAACGGCTGCCCCGCACGACCGCGTCGATCTTGAGCTCGTGATCCTGCGGATGCCAGTGCGGATGCTCCTCCTGCACGATCTCGAGCCGGTTGTCTCCGAACGCTCGTTCCTGGCTGCGGCGCACGATCGACGCGTCACGCCCGTCTACGAAGATCGCCGGGTCGATGAGGATGAGCGTCTTCGTCCAGTCGGGTTCGGATGCTGCGGCCACCGTGCTGGACGCGCCGCCCAGCGAGTGTCCGATCACGGCATCCCAGGCTCCGCCCTGCTCGGGGCGCGTGGCCGCGAGGTCGTCGGCGTAGGCGGCGACGGTGTAGTCGAGACTGCGCGGGGCGTCGCCGTGGCCGCGCAGGTCGATGGCGACGGCGTGCCAGCCGGCGTCGGCGAGGGCATCGGCGAGGATCCACATCAGCGACCCGGACGAGCCGAGCCCGTGCACGAGCAGAGCCGTCTTCTCGGAGGCGGGGTCTCCCCACGAGAGGCGGGGAAGAGTGACGGCGGTCATGGGCTCACTCCAATGGTGGCATGTCGGCGGCGATGGCCAGCACTCGGGCTGCGGCGTCGTGCCCAGTCTGGAGGCGCTCGGCGAGCGGCCGGTCTTCGATGGTTGCGGTGAGGAATCCTGCGGCGAAGGCGTCCCCCGCGCCGACCGGCTCGACGACTTCGACTGTCGGGGCCGGGACGAACACGGGGTCTGCGTCGCGGTCGTATGCCGTCGCGCCCACGTCGCCGTCCTTGACGACCAGTAGCGCACACCCGGGCAGGAACGCCCGGATCTCGGATGCCGTCGCCGTGCCCCAGACGCGTTCGGCCTCATCCCGCCCGACGAAGACGATGTCGGCGGCGTTCGCGAGTCGCGCCAGCGTCGCCGCGGCATCTGCCATCGACCAGAGGCGGCGGCGGTCGTTCACGTCGAACGAGACGAGTGCGCCGGCTGCACGTGCGTCGTCGAACAACCGGTCGACCATGGCGCGGCAGGTGGGGGAGAGCGCGGGGGTGATGCCGGTGGTGTGCACGATGCGGACGCCGGTGAGGCGATCTGCTGACACGACGCCGGGCGTCATGCGAGACGCGGCGGATCCGCGCCGGTAGTAGAAGACCGACGACCCCTCGGCCCCAGGGTCCTTGAACATGACGCCGGTCTGTGCATTCTCGTCGCGTTCCGCCCAGACCTGGATGCCACGGCGCGACAGCTCCGATGCGATGCGGGAACCGAGCGGGTCGTCGCCGAGGCGAGATACCCATGCCGCATGGTGACCGGCGGCGGCGATGCCGGCGGCGACGTTCGACTCGGCCCCGGCGAGACTGATCGTGGCCGCGCCGGCGCTGGAGAGCGCGGCATCCGTCGGCGTGATGAGGGCCATCGTCTCGCCGACGCAGACGATGGCCGGGGCGGTGCCGGTGCTGGGAGCTGCAGAAGTGGTCATGGGGGAGTGCCCGTCGTGATGTTTCCGTGTCAGGTGAGGTGGGGATCGCGGTGACTTCGACGATAGCGAATGGGGTTGCGGCTGCGTCGTCGGGCGACACGCCGCGACACGCCGAACCACGTTCTCCACAGATATTCGGATGTCCGAACCCCGGCGTAGCGTCCGACCTGTGGATGGATTTCTGAACGGCTTCTGAGAACCGCGTGATCATGCGCTTCCCAGGGTTCGGAAGTCGTGGCCGGACTGTGGATGAAATGGTGGAGAACCTGTGTTGTAACCAGTGGAGAACGGTGGAAAACTACAGGGATGTAACTACTATCCCTTGTGGTCACTCCTAATGTCCGTACCCATATGTAGTATTGAGTTCCCGGCGGGGGGTCTGCCGGAACATCTGGATCTGAGGGGAAAGAAATGTCGATCACGGTCTACACCAAGCCTTCGTGCGTGCAGTGCAATGCGACCTATCGCGCGCTCGACGCGAAGGGCATCGAATACGAGATCCACGACCTTTCCGAGGATGCTTCGGCACTCGAGCAGGTCAAGGCTCTCGGCTACATGCAGGCTCCGGTCGTCGTCACCGACGAGGGCCACTGGTCGGGCTTCCGTCCCGACAAGATCGACGAGCTCGCCTCCCGTCTGGCATAAGGACGAAATCATGAGCGTCGTCGCGACCGCCGCGCCGCTCCTGGTCTACTTCTCCAGCACCTCGGGCAATACGGCGAGATTCATCGAGAAGCTCGGTCTGCCTGCTCAGCGCATCCCTCTATTCCGAGCAGAAGAGCCGCTCGTCATCGATGAGCCGTACGTTCTCGTCACCCCCACCTACGGCGGAGGCCAGGGTCGGGGTGAGGAGAAGGGAGCGGTCCCCAAGCAGGTGATCCGCTTCCTCAACGATGAGCGCAATCGGCGCACCATCCGCGGAGTCATCTCCGCGGGCAACACCAACTTCGGCGAATCCTTCGGAGCCGCCGGTGAGATCATCAGCCGCAAGTGTCGGGTGCCGCACTTGTACCGGCTCGAAGTGTTCGGCACACAGGACGACGTTGATCGCGTGAGCGACGGATTGGAACGATGGTGGACACCGCAGTTGAAGAGCAGGCAGTGACGGATCAGGTGGCGTTCAAGGTCAACCCTTCTTTCGAGGGGCTCGACTATCACTCGCTCAATGCGATGCTGAACCTCTACGACGCGAACGGCAAAATCCAGTTCGACGCCGACAAGCGTGCCGCGCAGGAGTACTTCCTGCAGCACGTCAACCAGAACACAGTGTTCTTCCACTCCCTCAAGGAGCGCCTCGACTATCTCGTCGAGAAGGAGTACTACGAGGGCGAGCTCATCCAGAAGTACTCGCTCGAGTTCATCCAGAAGCTCAACGACCTCGCCTACTCGAAGAAGTTCCGCTTCGAGACGTTCCTCGGCGCTTTCAAGTACTACACGAGCTACACGCTGAAGACCTTCGACGGCAAGCGCTACCTCGAGCGCTTCGAGGACCGCGTCGTCATGACGGCGCTCGGCCTCGCCGACGGCGACGAGCAGGTCGCCATCGACCTCGTCGAAGAGATCATCTCCGGCCGCTTCCAGCCGGCGACCCCCACGTTCCTCAACGCGGGCAAGGCGCAGCGCGGCGAGCTCGTCAGCTGCTTCCTGCTGCGCATCGAAGACAACATGGAGTCGATCTCGCGCGGCATCAACTCGTCGCTGCAGCTGTCGAAGCGCGGCGGCGGTGTGGCGCTGCTGCTGTCGAACATCCGCGAGTCGGGGGCGCCGATCAAGCAGATCGAGAACCAGTCCAGCGGCATCATCCCCGTCATGAAGCTGCTCGAAGACAGCTTCAGCTACGCCAACCAGCTCGGCGCTCGCCAGGGAGCCGGTGCGGTGTACCTCAACGCGCACCACCCCGACATCATGCGCTTCCTCGACACCAAGCGCGAGAACGCCGACGAGAAGATCCGCATCAAGACGCTGTCGCTCGGCGTCGTCGTCCCGGACATCACGTTCGAGCTCGCCAAGAACGGCGAAGACATGTACCTGTTCTCGCCGTACGACGTCGAGAAGGTCTACGGCGTGCCGTTCGGTGACATCTCCGTCACCGAGAAGTACCGCGAGATGGTCGATGACCCGCGCATCAAGAAGACCAAGATCAACGCACGCGAGTTCTTCCAGACAGTCGCCGAGATCCAGTTCGAGTCGGGCTACCCGTACATCATGTTCGAAGACACGGTGAACAAGGCGAACCCGATCAAGGGCCGCATCAACATGTCGAACCTGTGCAGCGAGATCCTGCAGGTGAACACGCCGACGACGTACAACGAAGACCTCTCGTACGACACGATCGGCAAGGACATCTCCTGCAACCTCGGCTCGATGAACATCGCCCTCGCGATGGATGGGGCAGACCTCGGTGCCACGGTCGAGACCGCGATCCGCGGCCTGACCGCGGTGAGCAACCAGAGCCACATCTCGTCGGTGCGTTCGATCGAAGACGGCAACGACCGCTCCCACGCGATCGGTCTCGGGCAGATGAACCTGCACGGTTATCTGGCGCGCGAGCACGTGCACTACGGCTCGGAAGAGGGAATCGACTTCACGAACATCTACTTCTACACGGTGCTGTACCACGCGCTGCGCGCGTCGAACAGGCTCTCCATCGAGCGCGGTGTCTCCTTCGACGGGTTCGAAGACTCGACGTATGCGTCGGGGGAGTTCTTCGACAAGTACATCGACCAGGCGTGGGAGCCTGAGACCGAGAAGGTCAAGGAGCTCTTCGCCGGGCACCGCATCCCCACGCAGGCCGACTGGACCGAGCTGAAGGACAGCATCCAGAAGCACGGCATCTACAACCAGAACCTGCAGGCCGTCCCGCCGACCGGCTCGATCTCGTACATTAACAACTCGACGTCGTCGATCCACCCGATCGCGTCGAAGGTCGAGATCCGCAAGGAGGGCAAGCTCGGTCGCGTCTACTACCCGGCGCCGTTCATGACGAACGACAACCTGGAGTACTACCAGGACGCATACGAGATCGGCTACGAGAAGGTCATCGACACGTACGCCGCCGCGACCCAGCACGTCGACCAGGGGCTTTCGCTGACGCTGTTCTTCAAGGACACCGCCACGACCCGCGATATCAACCGGGCACAGATCTACGCATGGCGCAAGGGCATCAAGACGATCTACTACATCCGTCTGCGTCAGATGGCACTCGAGGGTACGTCGCTGGACGAGTGCGTCTCGTGCATGCTCTGACTGCGTCGGTGATGAAACATGTCGGGAGCAGCCGAGACAAGATCCAAGCACAGCGTGCCTTGGCCGTTCGCTGGAGTCATCTACGGCGTCCGTGAGATCGACTCGGACGAATTCCGTTACGTCGGCCTGACCACGAAGTCGATTCCCTGGCGACGCGCTCAGCACTGGAAAGCAGTTCAGCACGGTCGGCGTACCCCCTTCACTGATTGGCTGGGTGTGCATGAGGATCGTGAGGCGGTGTACTTCCAGACGCTCGAGCTCGTGATGAGCGATGACCTTGTCGATCTGGGTGCGGCCGAACGAAAGTGGATCGATCGCATGCGCTCAGACGGACATCGTCTGCTGAATCTCACCGAGGGCGGTCTCGGGCCACGTGGTTACGTCTGGACTGAGGAGCAACGGCGCGCGGCGGGGGACCGCGCACGCGGGCGCAAGCGCGCGGATTCGTTGCAGGGCGAGGCCAATCCGATGTGGGGGAGGAGCCATTCTGGCGAGCAGAAGGCCCGATGGTCACGAGCGCGCAAAGGAAGCAATACTGGTGCGGCAAATCCGAACTTCGGAAAGTTCGGGTCGGAGCATCCGTCCTTTGGGCACACGATGTCCGAAGAGTCGAGAGCCCTTCTCTCCGAGATGAGACGGGGCACGAACAACCCCAACTTCGGTCAGTCCGCCAGTGCAGAGACTCGCGCAAAGATGTCGGCTGCTCGTAAAGGCCGTGCGATGCCGTCAAGCGTTCGGAGTGCTCATACGCGACACCACACCAACAAGGGTGTAGTCAAGGAAACCTGTCGACACTGCGTCGACGACATGCTGAAATCCACCGAGACAAGGAAAGACGAATGACCCCCGAAACGCTCAAGTTGGTCGATCACGTGCAGGCGATCAACTGGAACCGTATCCAGGACGACAAAGACCTCGAGGTCTGGAACCGTCTGGTGAACAACTTCTGGCTGCCCGAGAAGGTGCCGCTGTCGAACGACGTGCAGTCGTGGAACACGCTGACGCCCGAAGAGCAGCTGATGACGATGCGCGTCTTCACCGGTCTGACGCTGCTGGACACCATCCAGGGCACGGTGGGCGCGGTGTCGCTCATCCCCGACGCGATCACCCCTCACGAGGAGGCGGTGTACACCAACATCGCGTTCATGGAGTCGGTGCACGCGAAGAGCTATTCTTCGATCTTCTCGACCCTCGCGTCGACGAAGGAGATCGACGAGGCGTTCCGGTGGTCTCGCGAGAACGAGAACCTTCAGAAGAAGGCGCAGATCATCATGGACTACTACCAGGG
>JBQDFB010000045.1:0-17554 GCA_052085045.1 Microbacteriaceae bacterium
GCGGGCACGGCCGACCCGATGACGATCATCCGGTCGAAGCCGGTCTTCCACTGCTCGGTCTTCCCCTGGTGGCGGTACTCGAACGAGACGCCGCGCAGGATGAGCGTGAGCAGGATGACCAGCAGCGGCAGGTAGAAGCCGCTGAACAACGACGCGTACCACTCGGGGAACGACGCGAACAGGCAGGCTCCGGCGACGATGAGCCAGGTCTCGTTGAGGTCCCAGACCGGACCGATCGTGTTGATGATCTGCCGGCGCGTGACGTCATCGCGGTTCTTTCCGACGCCGCCGAGGAAGGGCAGCGACATGCCGACGCCGAAGTCGAACCCGTCGAGCACGAAATAGCCGACGAAGAGGAAGGCGATGATGCCGAACCAGAGTGTTGCCAGATCCATTTCCCATCCTCCCGATCAGTAGACAGCCGACGGCGCGGGTGCCGCCTCGTCGTGGGTCTCGGTGGTGTCGGGCCCCGCCTGGGCGGCCTTCACGATCAGTCGGATCTCGACGACGGCGAGCGCGGCGTAGATCACGGTGAAGGCGATCAACGAGATGAGCACTTCCAGTCCGGAGGTTCCCGGCGAGACCCCGTCGCGGGTGCTCATCAGGCCGAACACGAGCCAGGGTTGGCGCCCCATCTCGGTGAACACCCACCCGACGATGTTCGCGAAAAGTGCGAGGGGGAACGACCAGATCGCGACCTTCCACATCCATTTCGCGACCGGCTTCTTCGCGTTCTTGCGCGTCACCCAGAGCCCCACGAGGGCGATGAAGGCGTGCAGCATGCCCAGGCCGATCATCCAGCGGAACGCCCAGTAGGTGATCCAGAGCACCGGGGCGAAGTTGTCGATGCCGAGGTCGGCGAACTGGACGGCATACTCGGCGTTCAGATCGTTGATACCGTGCACGCACGCATCGAGGGAGTGCGTCGACAGCAGCGAGAGCAGGTACGGCACGCGAATGGAGAACAGCTCCGACGAGCCGTCCGGCGTGCCGAGGGTGAACAGGCTGAACGAGGCATCCGCCCCGCACACCGTATCGAACGTGGCCTCGGCCGCGGCCATCTTCATCGGCTGGGCCGCGTACATCGCCAGGCCCAGCTGGTCGCCGGTGAGGGCGACCCCCGCGGTGGAGACCAGCATCGACCACAGGCCGAACTTCATCGAGATGCGCATCGTGTCGAGGTGCTGGCCGCGGTAGAGGTGCCAGGCCGATACCGAGATGATGACACCGGCGGCAAACATGAACGCGCCGAAGATCGTATGCGGGAACGCGGCGAGCGCGACCGGATTCGTCAGCAGCGCCCAGATGTCGACGAGCTCGGCACGGTCGGTGACGGGGTTGTACTCATAGCCGACCGGGTTCTGCATGAACGCGTTGGCCGCGATGATGAAATAGGCCGACAGGATGCTGCCGATCGCGACGAACCAGATGCTCATCAGGTGGAGCTTTCGGGGCAGCTTGTCCCACCCGAATATCCAGACACCGATGAAGGTGGCCTCGAAGAAGAAGGCCAGCAGCCCCTCGAAGGCGAGCGGAGCGCCGAAGACGTCGCCGACGAAGCGGGAGTAGTCCGACCAGTTCATGCCGAACTGGAACTCCTGCACGATGCCGGTCACCACGCCCATGGCGAAGTTGATCAGGAAGATCTTGCCGAAGAACCGGGTCAGGTGCAGGTAGTGGACCTTGGCGGTTCGCACCCACGCGGTCTGGAAGATCGCGGCGGCCAGCGCCATGCCGATCGTCAGCGGCACGAACAGATAGTGGTAGATGGTCGTGAGACCGAACTGCCACCGCGCAAGCGCGAGTGGATCCAACCACTCCATCACGAGACTCCTCTCTCCGAGGTGCGTGCTGCACCCGTGAGCGGGCGGTGATCCGGCCCGCAGACGAGACCGCCGTTGGCCGTACAATCAGTATTCCGTGGCTCCGGGCGCCGGATGACCGGAATGGGCTCCCCGGTGATAGAGATGTCGGATGCCGTCGATAGCCTTGCTACATGGCAACCCGTCGTCCCGCTCCCCCCGCGTTCGTATGCACCGAATGCGGGTGGACGACATCGAAGTGGGTCGGCCGCTGCGGCGAGTGCCAGCAGTGGGGCACGGTGCAGGAGCAGGCCGCGAAGACCGGCATTGTGCGGCAGGTGAGCGCGATCGCCCCCGGGGCCGATCGCGCCGCTCGCCCGATCACGCAGATCAGCACGGTCGAGACGCCCCGGCGCACCAGCGGCGTCGGCGAGTTCGATCGTGTGCTCGGCGGCGGCATCGTGCCGGGTGCGGCCATTCTGCTCAGCGGCGAACCCGGAGTCGGCAAGTCGACACTGCTGCTCGAGGTGGCGGCACAGGCGGCGCGGGGCGGGCGCCGCGTGCTGTACGCGAGCGGTGAAGAGTCTCAGGCGCAGGTGCGGCTGCGCGCCGAGCGCACGGGGGCGCTGCACGATGAACTGTATCTCGCGAGCGAGACCGACCTTGCCACCATCCTCGGGCACATCGATGAGGTGAAGCCCGAGCTCGTGATCGTCGACTCGGTGCAGACCGTGGCGTCCTCTCTTTCCGACGGCGCGGCCGGCCAGCCCAGCCAGGTGCGCGAGGTGGCGGCGACCCTCATCCGGGTGGCCAAGGAGCGGAGTCTGCCGATCATCATCGTCGGCCACGTCACCAAAGACGGTCAGGTCGCCGGGCCGAGGATCCTCGAGCACCTCGTCGACGTCGTCTGCCACTTCGAGGGCGACCGACAGACGGCGCTGCGGTTCATCCGCGCGCTGAAGAACCGCTTCGGCCCGACCGATGAGGTGGGGTGCTTCGAGATGACCGGCGACGGCATCGCCGAGGTGCCCGACCCCTCGGGTCTCTTCCTCGGCCATGGTTCGACCGAGCCGGGCACGTGCGTCGCCATCGCGATGGAAGGGCGGCGCGCTCTGCCCGTCGAGGTACAGGCGCTGACCGTCACCGCTGCCGCGCCGAACCCGCGCCGCGTGGTGTCGGGGCTGGATTCCGCGCGTGTGGCGATGGTGCTCGCCGTGCTCGAGAAGCGGGCTGGCATCCCCACCGGCGCGCTCGACGTCTACGTATCCACCGTCGGCGGCGTGCGCTTCACCGAACCCGCCGCAGACCTCGCGATCGCGATCGCGGTGGCGGGGTCGATCCGGCACGTGTCCGTCCCGCGGACCGTCGCCGCCGTCGGCGAGCTGAGCCTGGCCGGCGAAGTGCGGGCGGTGACACAGGCCGCGCAGCGGCGCTCCGAGGCCGCACGGCTCGGCTACGCGCAGGTGATCGATGAACGCTCGGGAACCCTGAAGGCCGCGCTCGGCGATGTGCGTGCGCGCGGCACCTCGCGCCGCCCCGAAGACGACATCCCGCCGTTCTGAGCCGCGGGTCCGCCCCGCCCACCGGCGGCACTCCCGCAGGTTCGACTCGCCCACCGGCGGCGCTCCCGCGCGTTCGACTCGCTCAGCGGCCGCACCCCCGCGGGTCGTTGAGCGACGAGCGCAGCGAGGAGACGAAACGCGTTGAGCGAGCGCAGCGAGCCGAAACGGCCGCCTACGCCCCCAGCGCCTTCAACAGCTCCTCCGGCGACGCCTGCATCGGGTGCGGGCCCGCGATGTCGAGGAACACCGTCGTGATCGTCTCGCGGTGCGTGGTGAGGAACTTCTGCAACCATTCCGGCGAGTAGATCCCCACGCCCGGCGGCAGGTTCGCGGGCTTGTTCTTCGCGTCGCTGAACAGCAGCAGGGCGACGTCGCCCGTGTTCGGATCGCGGAACGTCCACACCTCGCCGCTGTCGAGCGGATTGTCTCGGTCACCGGCGTGCAGGAGCGGGACGACCGTGTTCCCGTGCCGCAGGGCCAGGGCGACGGCCGCGACGTCCTGCTTCTCGAGCGCCTGGGCGAGAGCCTCGGAACGGAACTCCTCGGGATCGGGCGCACCCGCGGACTTCGTTTTCTTCGCTGCCATGTCTTCCAGCATAAATGGGGCCCTCTCGAGTCTTCCATTGGGGACTGGAGTACTCGAAAGGGCCCGCATGTTCTCGACCGGCGAACGTCGAAGCGCTGGGGACGCTGAACAGATGCCACTGGGGATGGCCCTCGCCGGCATAGTGCCGAGAACGGCTCAATGCTAGCTCAAAGGTTCGCAGGCGTTCTAGTGCGATTCCGGGCTCTAGTAGAGAAGGATCTGTCGGCTGCTGGTCGCTTCGAACCCGCCGATGGAGACGGTGACGTGGTATGAAGATCCACCACCGGGCGCCAGGGGACGGTTCTCGTCGTCGCAGGTGGAGACGTCCGAGCGGGTGCGATCCCAGGTCACGGGCTCTGCGCTGGTGACGTTCTGACCCGCTTCGAGGGTCACGACCATGTTGTTGGGCTTCTCCTGGCAGTCTGATGACCGCCACCACACGTCATCACCGCTGGTGATGGTGAACGACTGGGTGGCAGATCCGACGTCGAGCGTGCACGCGGCCGCACCGTTGTTCGTCAGTGAGATCGACAGCTCCGGCAACTCTCCCGCGGCATAGGTATCAGCATCGGTGATGGCCTCGACGGCGATGTCGGGGGCGTTGCACGGCGCCGGGGCGGCCTCGTCATCGGTCGGCTCGGGGCTGGGCGAGGCGTCCGTGGTCTCTTCCGGCGTCGGGCTCCCGGACGGCGAGGCCGTGGGACTCGGCGACGGCTCTGCCGTGGTCGCATCCGCCCACGGCTGGGCGATGAGCAGCCAGACGCCGACGCCGATCACCACGACCACGAGGATGATCGCGGAGAAGAACACGAGCCGTCGTCGTCGGTAGACGGCCTTGCTCGGGCCGGCCATCAGAGGTTCTTCATCATTCGGGTGTTGCCGAGCGTGTTCGGCTTCACGTGCGCGAGGTCGAGGAACTCTGCGACGCCCTCATCAGGACTGCGCAACAACTGCGAGTACACATCGGGATCGACGATCTGCTCCCCGATCGGAGCGAAGCCACGCCGGGTGAAGAAGTCCACCTCGAAGGTGAGGCAGAACAGTCGCGTGAGGCCGAGTTCGCGAGCACGGACCTCCAGCTGCTCGACGATCGCACGGCCGACACCGTGGCGCAGCCAGTCGTCGCGGACGATCAGGGTGCGGATCTCACCGAGGTCCTCCCACATCACGTGCAGGGCTCCGCAGCCGACGAGCTGCCCGTCGATCTCGGCGACGACGAACTCCTGCACCGCCCCGTACAGCACCACGAGATCCTTGCCCAGCAGGATGCGTCGATCGACCAGCGGCGCCAGCAGGTGATGGATGCCGGTGATGTCGGCGCTGCGCGCCGGGCGGACGGTGAAACTCACGGGCTCAAGCATTTCACAACTCCGGTGAAACTCCGGTTGGAGCCGCCGTCGTGACGCGGTTTCCCGGCGGGCCGACGCACCCCCGGACACAGAAACGACGGATGGGCGGATGCCGAAGCATCCGCCCATCCGTCGATCAGGTGCTACTCGCCCGAAGACGCCGCGATGTCGGGCGTCGCGGTGATGGCAGCGCTGGTGCCGACTCCGACCGCGACCTTCTCGCCGCGTGCGGTGATCTCGAACGTGAACGTGCTGCCGTCGGCATCCACCTTCACGTGGTCGCCGGGGTTGAGCTCGCCGTGCAGGATCTTCTCCGACATCTGGTCTTCGATCTCGCGCTGCATCGCACGACGCAGCGGCCGGGCGCCGAGCGCCGGGTCGAAGCCGATCTCGATGAGGCGCTCCTTGGCGAGCTGCGTGAGCTCCACCGTCATGTCGCGGTCGAGCAGACGCTCGCCGAGGCGCTTGACGAACAGATCCACGATCTGCACGAGCTCGTCCTTCGACAGCTGCGGGAAGACGATGACATCGTCGACGCGGTTGAGGAACTCGGGCTTGAAGTGGCGCTTGAGCTCTTCGTCGACCTTGCCCTTCATCCGCTCGTAGCTGGTCTGCGCGTCGCCTTCGATCTGGAAGCCGACGGGGCCACCGGCGATCGCGGACGATCCGAGGTTCGTCGTCATGATGATGACCGTGTTCTTGAAGTCCACGATCCGACCCTGACCATCGGTGAGGCGCCCCTCTTCGAGGATCTGCAGCAGCGAGTTGAAGATGTCGGGGTGGGCCTTCTCGATCTCGTCGAACAGGACCACGCTGAACGGCTTGCGGCGCACCTTCTCGGTCAGCTGGCCACCCTCTTCGAATCCGACGAATCCGGGAGGGGCGCCGAACAGGCGCGAGACGGTGTGCTTCTCGCCGAACTCGCTCATGTCGAGCGAGATGAGAGCGGCCTCGTCGTCGAACAGGAATTCGGCGAGGGCCTTGGCGAGCTCGGTCTTTCCAACACCGGTGGGGCCGGCGAAGATGAACGAGCCCGAGGGGCGCTTCGGGTCCTTGAGACCGGCGCGCTGGCGACGGATCGTGCGGGAGAGAGCCGCGATGGCCTCTTCCTGACCGACGACGCGCTGGTGCAGCGCCTTCTCCATGAAGACGAGCCGGCTGGACTCCTCTTCGGTGAGCTTGAAGACGGGGATGCCGGTCGCCTGGGCGAGCACCTCGGCGATCAGCCCCTCGTCGACCACAGCCTGGGTGGCTACATCGCCAGAGCGCCACTGCTTCTCGAGGCGCAGACGCTCGGCGAGGAGGCTCTTCTCCTCGTCGCGCAGCGACGCGGCCTTCTCGAAGTCCTGCTCCTCGGAGGCGGCTTCCTTCTGCTCGCGGACGGCGGCGATCTTGTCGTCGAACTCGCGCAGCTCCGGCGGGCTGGAGAGGATGCTGAGGCGCAGACGGGCACCGGCCTCATCGATCAGGTCGATGGCCTTGTCCGGCAGGTACCGGTCCGAGACGTAGCGGTCGGCGAGGTTGGCTGCCGAGACGAGTGCGCCATCGGTGATCTGCACCTTGTGGTGCGCCTCGTAGCGGTCGCGCAGCCCCTTCAGGATGTTGATCGCGTGCGGCAGGCTGGGCTCGTTGACCTGCACCGGCTGGAAGCGGCGCTCGAGCGCAGCATCCTTCTCGAAGTGCTTGCGGTACTCGTCGGTCGTGGTCGCACCGACGGTCTGGAGTTCGCCGCGGGCGAGGAGGGGCTTGAGGATGCTGGCCGCATCGATCGCGCCCTCGGCTGCGCCCGCGCCGACGAGGGTGTGGATCTCGTCGATGAAGACGATGATGTCGCCGCGGGTGCGGATCTCCTTGGTGACCTTCTTCAGACGCTCTTCGAAGTCACCGCGGTAGCGGGATCCGGCGATGAGCGAGCCGAGGTCGAGGGAGTAGAGCTGCTTGTCCTTGAGCGTCTCGGGCACATCGCCCTTGACGATCGCCTGGGCGAGACCTTCGACGACGGCGGTCTTGCCGACGCCGGGCTCGCCGATCAGGACGGGGTTGTTCTTGGAGCGGCGCGAGAGGATCTGCATGACCCGCTCGGCTTCCTTCTCACGGCCGATGACCGGGTCGAGCTTGTTGTCGCGCGCGGCCTGGGTGAGGTTGCGGCCGAACTGGTCGAGCACGGCCGAGCCGCCCTGCGCGGCCTGCGGCCCGTCGTTCGCCTGCGCGCCGACGGCGGCGGGCTCACGGCCCGGGGCGCCGGAGAGCAGCTGGATGACCTGCTGGCGCACCTTGTTGAGGTCGGCGCCGAGCTTGACGAGCACCTGGGCTGCAACACCCTCGCCCTCGCGGATGAGGCCGAGCAGGATGTGCTCGGTGCCGATGTAGTTGTGGCCGAGCTGGAGGGCTTCGCGCAGGCTCAGCTCGAGCACCTTCTTGGCGCGCGGAGTGAAGGGGATGTGGCCGGTCGGCTGCTGCTGGCCCTGGCCGATGATGTCCTGCACCTGCTCGCGCACTGCGTCGAGGGAGATGCCGAGACTCTCAAGGGCCTTGGCGGCGACGCCCTCGCCCTCGTGAATGAGGCCGAGCAGGATGTGCTCGGTGCCGATGTAGTTGTGGTTGAGCATCTTCGCCTCTTCTTGGGCGAGGACGACCACACGACGGGCTCGGTCGGTGAATCTCTCGAACATGCTGTGACTCCTTATCGCACGGGGGCGAAGACGCGGCGAGCGCCTGTACATCGAGAGTAACGACCACGCAGGCCGGGCAAGGCCGTGTTCGCCGTCGGCATAGCGGTGTCACCTCCCATTCATGCCGACCCGTTCCGGTCGCAGTTTCTGCCGCTTGCGAGCAAGGCATAGCGGCAGAATGTGCGACCCGAACGCTTTCGTCCCTCGCCAGTGGTTGACCTTGTTATCGAGAGTCGTTATGTTAACGAACATCGATAACAACGAATATCGATATGGAGGGTGTGATGAACAGTCGGAACGGACGGCCGTCGATGATCGAGGCTGTGACGCTGGGGCTGGTGGCGACCGGCGCGGTGAGCATCGGTGTCGCGGCGACCGTGGGGGCGATCGACGCGGGCGTTGAGATCTTCGGGTCTCCTGTTCCCGTGAGTCTGCCCGTGAACGGAGCGGAGATGGCTTCGCTTGCGGATGCCGACGGCATCGCTTCGGCGGAGTACACGCAGTCGCTGGTGTCGCTGGCGACCGTGGATGCCGGAACTCGCTGGCTTCTGTTTGCAGAGGTCGCGCTCCCTGCGCTCGCGACGGTCATCGTGTGCGCGGCGCTGTGGTGGCTGGGGCTGTCGCTGATCCGCCAGCGAGCTTTCCGTCGGTCGATGGTGCCGGTTCTGGCGACGGCGGCTTTCGCTCTCGTCGTGACGGGGATGATCGCACCCCTGTTCGGCGCGTTCGGGCGCGCGCACGTGGTTGAGCAGCTGACCGCGTCCAGCGCCGATACTGGTCAGTTCTGGCCATTCTTGTACTCGGCCGACCTCACCCCGATCGGTTGGGGCATCGCCCTGGCACTCGTGGCGACGGCGTTCGAGGTCGGGCAGCACTTGCAGCGCGAGACGGAAGGACTGGTGTGATGAACGGCAAGGATGCAGCAAAGCAGGCGAGAGCCGATCGGAACGACTTCAACGTCGCGATCGCCGTCGGGGCGCTGGTGATCGGATGGCTGGTGTTCGACAGCATCCGCGGCATCGCTGGACTGTTCGCGACGGCGGGCTCGGTGACCGTGACGACGCGGATGCCTGCACAGGAGATCACCGCGGCGATCGGCGAGGGGGCACCGGCGACCGTCGAGACCGCGACCCTCGTGGTGGCGGATGTCAACACCATCAGCATCGTGTCGCTGGTGCTGGCGATCGTGCTGCGACCGCTGTGCCTGATCGCTGTCGCGGTGCTCGGTGTCATCGTCTGCCGCAGACTCATGCGCGGCATCCTGTTCGACCGGGTGAACACGCGCCTCACCTTCGCGATGTCGATGGGTCTGCTGATTGCCGCGCTGATCGGTCCGTGGTTCGAGAACATGGGGCTGAACGGTGTGTTCGCGACTCTCGGTGGCGAGTTCGACGAGCAGCGCTGGCTGCTTTTCACCGATGGCATTCCGCTGTTCGTCGCGGCGATCGCGGTCGGCGTGCTGGCGATCGTGTTCCGTCGCGGCGCCTCGCTGCAGAAAGACGCCGAGGGGCTGGTATGACTCCGGCAGTCGATGAGGAGGAGACCGGGATCCACTGTCGCCTTGACGAGCTCCTCGCCGAGCGGGGCATGACGCTCACGCAGCTGAGCACCGTGGTCGGGGTCAGCATCGTGAACCTGTCCGTGCTGAAGAACGATCGGGCGCGGGCGATCCGGTACTCGACACTGCGAGCGATCTGCGACGCGCTGAAGTGCGAGGTCGGCGAGCTGCTGGTACTGACCAGGGAGAGCTGATGGGCACGGCACGAGGGTTCGAGTACGAGGTGCGCGGCGACGGCACCGTCGTGATCACGCACCACGGCCGCAAGGCGACTGTCCTGCGCGGCGCCCGCGCCGAGGAGTTCCTGGACGACGCGCGCACCGACCCGCAGGGGGCGATGGCGCGCTGGACGGGGAACTACAAGCACGGCAACGAGCGCACCGCGAAGCAGCATCCGCGCAACCAGGGGTAACCCGACTCACGCCACGGGTCGGGATCGTTTCGGCGGCGGGTCGATGCCGCCCCATGCGTAGCTGAGCGCTGTGCGTGGTCGCATGGCGAACGTCTCCCCCGACGAGTGGTGGAGGACGAAGTCGCTCTTCCCTCGACGGCTGATGCGCCATCCGCCGTGATGCAGGGTCATGTGGTGATATCGGCACAGCAGGATTCCGCGATCGATGTCCGTTCGCCCCTGGTCTCGCTCCCATTCATCGATGTGATGGGCTTCGCAGTACGACGCTGGTCGGTCACAGCCACGCCACCGGCAGCCACCGTCGCGCATGGCGAGTCCGACGCGCTGCTTCGAGGTGAACAGGCGCTGCTCGCGCCCCACGTCGAGCGGATTTCCGCACGCATCAACCGCAACCGGCACGTATCCGCTCTCGCAGATGCGTTGCTCGGCGACCGCAGCGGGCATCGAGACGAGGTGGTCTTCGCTGTGAGCGACGCGAGCGCGGGTGCCGTCGGCATCTACAACCTGAACGAGCCGCACACCTGCCTGGCGAGTGCCGAACACGTTCTCGGCATCGGCGAGCACTCCCGCGCGCAACACGTCCATCATCAGGTCGTAAGCAAGCTGGTCGTTCGTGCGCGGGTCGTCCGCCAATGATGCAGCCTGCTCTTTCTCGTCAGCATCTACGAACCTGGGGCCACCGCGGCGCGGACGGAGCGCGGCAGCCAACATCGTCTCGATGAACAGGTCGCCTTCGTCGTCGAACGCCATGCTCGCGCGCTTCTGTCCGTCTTGCCCGCGGTACGTGCGGAAAGATCGCTTCTCGAAGCACTCGAGATAGCGCGCTTCCGCACCCTCCGGGTCGAGCAGGTCGCGGATCGTGCGCGCCTGTTGCCACAGCTCTTCCACCGTGCGCTCGGCCGCCTCCTCTACGAGGTGTTCCGCAGCCTGCGCCCATGCCACGCGCGCTTCTTCTTGCGCCTGCGCTCGTGCGTCGGCATCCCTTTCGTCGCCGTCGTCTGTGCCGATCTCGGGCGGGTCACCCAGTCCTCGCCGGATCGCGTCGAACTGCGCCGACGTCAGTCGGCCGTCGCGGAGCGCATCGCGCAGCGGTTGATACCACGGTACGCTCGCGCGCCGCTGCTCATCTTGGCCGTCTTCTGGTTGCTCCGTGCCGCGCTCGGTGTCTGGCTCGTCGTCGAGCAGCGCCTCGCCCACGCGCACCTTGCGATTCGCCTCTGCCTTGGTGGATCCCGTGACGTTCTGCACGAACGACGCCGCCGAACGATGGCCACGTGACTGCGAGAGGCCGGAATGACCGCGATCGCGCGACGAGCGCACCGCGGCGACTCCAGCCGCCAGCACCTGAATCTGCTCGACCTGCTTCGCAATACCGGCGGATTCTTCGAGAATGCCGACGATCTCAGCATCCGTCATCAGCATCATCGCCGCCTGCGCGACGTCAGCGTCATCACCATCGACAAGGCGCGCACCCAGCGTGGGGATCAGCTCCGTGACGTCGGTGAAAGTTGCCATACTTCATACTCTCAGGGGCCACCGACATCGAGGCAGATATCTGTTTTGAAGCGTATGCTGATCTGTATGCGCACGACTCTCAATCTCTCCGATGTCCTGGCTCGCGAGGCGAAATCGCGCGCCGCGCGCGAGGGGCGCACGTTCACGAGCTTTCTCGAAGAAGCGCTCCGAGAGCATCTCGCGCGCGAAGCGCCCGCAGCCGCTCCTGGCCCGCTGCCCACCTATACGCCGAAGACATCGGGCAGCCTCGTCGACCTTGACGACAGAGAAGCCGTCCAGGACGCAATGGATAAAAGCGCATGACGCTGTTCGTGCCCGACGTGAACGTGCTCGTCTACGCCTTTCGCGCCGATTCCTCCGACCATGATGTCTACGCCGACTGGCTGAACGGCGCTCTGCGGACCGACCGAATCGGCGTCGCAGACACGACGCTCAACGGGTTCATGCGCGTGGTCACGCACTCCCGCATCTTCACGGAGCCGACTCCGCCGAAAGCGGCTCTCGCCTTCGTTCGCCATCTCGTGGATGCTCCGACAACGGAGTGGCTGCGCCAGGGAGCGTCAGCATGGGAGAAGTTCGACCTGCTCGCTTCAGCCGATGGTGCGGTGCGAGGCAACCTCGTACCCGATGCACATCTCGCCGCGCTCTGCCTCGCCAATGGCGCGCGCCTGGCGACGCGGGACCGCGGGTTCGCTCGGTTCCCGGACCTCAAATGGTTCGATCCTGCGCGGGCGGATCGAAGGATCCCCAGAACACCCTGAGTTCAAGAGACGCCCTGCGGCGGCCCCATCCGCCGCACATGGACACCTCTCCCCATCGCGCCGGCCCCAGCCCGGCCATACGGTGTGTCTTATGAACAGCAATCTCGCCGCGCGCACGCGTGTGCTTCTCGCCCTTCCCATCGCCGCCGTCGCCTTCTCGCTGGCTGCATGCTCCGGTGGTTCCGAGCGCCCATCGACGGGCGAGCTCAGCGACGGCATCTCGACGATCCTCGAAGATGCCGGGCAGGGCGGCATCCTCACCGATGACCAGCTCGAGTGCGTGGCCGAGGCGTTCCTCGACTCCGATGTCTCCGACCAGGACCTCGCGAACCTCGCGGCCGGCAAGGACGAGCAGACCACAGAGGAAGCCAAGACCCTGGTGACGGAGACGATGTCCGAGGCCGGCGCCGCCTGCGCCGGCTGACGCATCCCCGTACGGATGTGACGACGCGACTGTGACGACGCGACGTCACCCGGCGTCACATCCGCCCCGGGAATGAACCGACCGACCTAACGTTGTCTCCCGTGGCGCGCATCCGGCGCCCGCCCACGCTTGGAGACCCATGAGTACCACTGCCCGCGCCCAGAAGGCGCCCGACACCCGCGGACCCGTCCGCAAGCTGCTGACGTCGTTCGGATTCCAGATCCTCGCCGCCCTCGTCCTGGGCATCGCCGTCGGCCTGATCGCCGTGCAGCTCGGCGCCAGCGAGAACAACCCGACCGTCCTGTCGGACACCCTCGGCACGATCGGCGGCTCCTACGTCACCCTGCTGCGCACAGCGGTCGTCCCGCTCGTCTTCGCCGCGATCGTCGCGAGCATCTCGAACCTCCGCCGCGTGCAGAACGCCGCACGCCTCGCCGGACAGACTCTGCTCTGGTTCGCGATCACCGCCTTCGTCGCGGTGAGCATCGGAATCGTGCTCGGCCTCGTCCTCCAGCCCGGTGCGCGTGCCGGCGAGGGCCTCGAGACCGGTGAGCCGAGCAACGTCGGCTCCTGGTGGAACTTCCTCATCGGCCTCATCCCGCAGAACTTCCTCGGCCTCGAGGTCGGCACCTCCGTAGACCCGACCACGGGCGCCGCATCCTCAAGCGTCGATTTCAACATCTTGCAGATCATCGTGATCTCCGCCGTCATCGGCATCGCCGCCCTCAAGGCCGGCCGAAAGGCCGAGCCGTTCCTGGCCTTCACCGAGTCGTTCCTGAAGGTCATTCAGCGCGTGCTGTGGTGGATCATCCGCATCGCACCGCTCGGCACCTTCGGCCTGATCGGAAATGCCGTCGTCCAGTACGGCTGGGGCAAGCTCACCTCGCTCATCTGGTTCGTCGCCGCCATCTACCTCGGCCTCGTCCTGGTGCTGTTCGTGGTGTACCCCATTCTTGTGAAGACGCACGGACTGTCCATCAAGCAGTACTTCTCCGGCGTCTGGCCAGCCGTGCAGCTCGGCTTCGTCAGCCGCTCATCGCTGGGCACGCTCCCGCTCACGCAGCGCGTCACCGAGCGCAACTTCGGCGTTCCCTCCTCGTACGCGTCGTTCGCGGTGCCGTTCGGGTCGACCACCAAGATGGACGGATGCGCGGCCATCTACCCCGCGATCGCCGCAATCTTCGTCGCACAGTTCTTCGGCATCGAGCTGAGCTTCGTGCAGTACCTGCTGATCGTGCTCGTCTCCGTCGTGGGCTCCGCCGCGACCGCCGGCACCACCGGCGCGACGGTCATGCTCACGCTCACTCTGTCGACGCTCGGCCTGCCGCTCGAGGGCGTCGGCCTGCTCCTCGCGATCGACCCGATCCTCGACATGGGCCGCACCGCGGTCAACGTCGCCGGCCAGGCGCTCATCCCGACGATCGTCGCCAAGCGCGAGGGCATCCTCGACGAGGAGCTCTACAACGCTCCCCGCGAGGGCCTGCCGTTCGCCGACGAGTCGGAGGACGAGGACGCTCCGAAGGATGCCGCGCAGGATGCTGCGGGCGCGGATGCTGCAGGGCGGGCCTACGCCCGCGACTGAGGCTGGGTCGCACCCCGTGTGTCGAGCGCGAGCTCTTCGGCGTCGATCGCCGCCATGAGCTCGCGCATCAGCTCCTCGTCGAGGTTGTCATCATCACGCTCGGCGAGGAGCACCTCGCGCCGCACGTGCAACCACCCTTTCGAAAGCTCCACGAGATCCTCGTACGACGGCTTCGGCATCGAATCCTCGACCTGCTGAGCGCGGTCGGTGTCGGTCTCGACTCGCGTCATCCGCATCGCGAACGTGTCGAACGCCTTCATCTCTGCGTCGCCGTACTTCGCCGCCCACCGCTCGCGCTGCTCGGCGAGGAACGCCTTCCCGGCATCACGGCTCCGCGCACGCACGGCGGCCATCGCCGCAGCATCCTCGTCTCGATCCGAATCGCCGGCAACGCCGAGGCGGCGGATCAGCACCGGCAACGTGAGCCCCTGCAGCAGCAGCGTCGCCACCGTCACAATGAACGCCACCACGACGATCGCGTGCGATGACTTGTCGTCGAGAGCTGCGAGGTCGGCGGCGGCGAGCGCCGTCGCAAGGGTGACCACGCCGCGCATCCCCGCCCATGAGATGACCGCGTTGTCCCTCCAGTCCAGCGCCGGCTCGGTGAGACGCCGCCGCATCCGCTCTTCGGTCATCGGCGCGCGTCCGGGCTTCTGCGGAAGCGACTCGAATCCTCGGGCCTTGACCACCCGCTCCCACCGGCGCAGCCGAGCACGTTCCCACCATCGCGCCACCGCGTGGGCGGGATAGATGTAGAGCGGTCGCACTACCAGCACGGCGAGCAGCACCGCTCCCGACAGCAGCAGAATCTGCAGCACCGATTCCGATCCCAGATCGCTCAGCACCCGGGGGAACTGCAGACCGATGTAGGCGAAGACGAAGCTCTCCAGCAGCAGGTCCGCCGACAGCCACAGCGGAGCCTCCTGCTGCCGAGTCGTATAGTCGGTGCGCGGAGCGTTGAACCCGACGTACAGCCCCATCGCGACGACCGCGAGCACCCCCGAACCGCCGAGGTGCTCGGCGATCGCGTACGCACCGAAGGGCACGAGCAGTCCGAACGTCCCGATCACCACCGGGTCGGCGACGCGCATGCGCAGCTGATGCAGCAGCGCGCCGAACACGAGCCCGACGACGATGCCGACCACGACCGCGATGACGAACTGCCAGATCCCCTGCCAGACGGTGAACGCCGCCCCCGCGATCATCGCCGCGAACACGCGGTACAACGTCAGCGAGGTCGCATCGTTGATCAGACTCTCCCCCGACAGCACCGTCATGATGCGCCGCGGCAGCCCGAGCTTGCGGCCGATGGCCGCAGCGGAGACAGCATCCGGCGGTGAGACGATCGCTCCGAGCAGCAGCGCACCCGGCAGCGTCAGCGAGGGCAAGATCAGCCACGCGACCAGCCCCACGACGGCTGCGGTGAGCAGTACCAGCCAGATTCCCAGGCGGCGGATCTGCGGAAGGCTGCGTTTGAACCCGACGAACGAGACGTCCAGCGCCGCCGAGTACAGCAGCGGAGGAAGCACGAGGCTCAGCAGCACATGCCCGTCGATCGTCATCTCGGGGATGAACGGCAGAAAGGATGCTGCGAGCGCCACGATCGTGACCAGCAGAGGTGCCGGCCATCCGCGCCATCGTGCGATGGCCGCCACGATCACAGCACCGACGAGCACGTAGAAAATGGTGGCGTCCATGCGGAAAACACTAGCCCCGCGGTCACGGGGAATGTCCATGGATCGCGAACAGTTGCACACGGGGATGACTGCCTCAGCCCCCGCCCTGTCCGTGCTCGACCTCGTTCCGGTGCGCACCGGCCAGACCACTGCCGAGGCCATCGCGGCCTCGCTGTCGCTCGCCGAGACCGCGGATCGGCTCGGGTACCGCCGCTACTGGTTCGCCGAGCACCACAACATGCCGGCTGTGGCATCCACCACTCCTCCGGTGCTCATCGCCGCCGCCGCGGGGCGCACCTCACGTATGCGCCTCGGCTCCGGCGGGGTCATGCTCCCGAACCACGCGCCCCTCATCGTCGCCGAGCAGTTCGCCGCGCTTGAGGCCATCGCGCCCGGACGCATCGACCTCGGCCTCGGCCGCGCGCCCGGCAGCGACCCGGTCATCACGCAATTGCTGCGCACATCCGGTACGACCAGCGATGTCGAGCAGTTCCCCCGCCATGTGCAGGACATCTCGCTGCTCATGGGCGGCGACGGGGCCACGGTGCGCTTCACCTCCGGTGGCGAGTACACCGTGCATTCGACACCGGCCGCCGTGGGGACTCCCGAGGTGTGGCTGCTCGGCTCGAGCGACTACTCTGCCCAGCTCGCGGCATCCCAAGGTCTGCCCTACGTGTTCGCGAACCATTTCGCGGGTCAGGGACTGGAGCGTGCGCTGGAGCTGTACCGCACGAACTATCAGCCGAGCGAGGCGAACCCGTCGCCGCGCACGTTCCTGACCGTCAATGCGGTCGCCGCGCCCACCGCCGAGGAGGCCGAGGCACGGGCGCTGCCGCAGCTGCGGATGATGTCACGGCTGCGCCTGAACAAGCCGCTCATCCCGCTCGAGACGGTGGACGAAGCGCTGGCCGCAGCATCCGACCCCGCGACCGATCAGGTCGTCGAAGCCGCCCGCGCGACCTGGTTCGTCGGCACCGGCGCGTCGGTGGCGACCGAGCTGCGCGAGTTCGCCGAGAAGTACGGCGTCGACGAGGTCATGCTCTCGCCGGTCGCCGGCGCCTACGAGTCAGAGGCGATGGATGCCGCGACCGGCCGCAGCCAGACCCTCGAGCTCGTCGCGGCCTGAGCCGGATCCGCCTGCCGAAGGGGTGGCCGGATCGCGAACCGCGGAGTACGGTCGGCAGTGTCGGAAGGAGTTCGATCATGAGCACCACGCAGACCCGCGGCCTCTGGGTTGCGCACGGGCCGAACGGGGTCGTCGGCAGCATTCGTCATGACGAGGACGGCTACGTCGTCGTCATGGCCGGGGCGGATGCCGAGACCGGACGATATCCGACCCTTGACGTCGCCAAGGGTGCGCTGTATTCGCACCTGCTGCCCGGCAGCACCTGGCCTCGGTATCAGGAGCACTGAGCGGGCTGGCGGGGAGCGGCTTCGACTCGCTGCGCTCGCTCAGCCCGTTTCGTCTTCGGCGGCTGCGCCGCCTCCGCTCAACGACCGCGGTTCGGCGCCCGCGCGCGCCCTTACGGGACGTTGAGCGAGCGCAGCTCTCACCCCGCCGGACGTTGAGCGAGCGCAGCGAGACGAAACGCGTTGAGCGCCGAGCGGAGCGAGAAGTCGAAACGTCGCGCCCCACCCGCTCACCCCTCGGGCTC
>JBQDFB010000046.1:0-17544 GCA_052085045.1 Microbacteriaceae bacterium
GACGCAGGACGTCAGGCGCTGATGACCTCGTACCCGGCATCTGCCAGCTCGGGCGCCGGAGCATCCGTGATCACGGTCTGGAACAGCTCTGCTCCGCCGATGTGCGCGAACGCCGCCCGCCCGATCTTGCTCCCGTCCGCGACCACGACGGCGCGCTGCGCGCGCGAGGCCATCATGCGGTTCACCGCCGCTTCGCGCTCATCGTGCGTGGTGGCGCCGTCGTCGGCCGAGAAACCGTTGACGCCGATGAAGGCGATGTCGAGCCGGATGCCGGCGAGCAACTGCTCCACGAACGGGCCCACGAGCTCGTAGCTGCGGGAATGGATGACTCCGCCCGTGACGACGACCTTGATATCGGGCCTCGTCGCCAACTGGGCGGCGATGTTCACCGCGTTGGTGACGACCGTGAACTCCCCCAGGTCGTCGCGAGCGGCGAGCGCCGCAGCGATCGCCGTGGTCGTGGTGCCTCCGGACAGTCCGACGACAGCCCCTGCGCCGACGAGGACCGCTGCCGCCCGCGCGATGCGCTCCTTCTCGTGCGTGCGCTGGTGGCTCTTGTAGCGGATGGGCAGCTCGTACGCCACGGACTGCGCGACGGCGCCGCCGTGCGTGCGGGTCAGCAGTCGCTGCTCGGCCAGACTGTCGAGGTCGCGACGTATCGTCGCCGCAGACGAGTCGAACCGTGAGACGAGGTCGTCGACCGACACCTCGCCCTGCTCGGCGAGCAGATCGAGGATCGCGGCCAACCGCGACGCGCGCTTCATGGTGTGTCCTGGGCGAACAACCGCAGCATCCGCGCGGCCTCGTCGGCGACAGCGGTCCGGCCCGGAGCGATGTATCTGCGCGAATCGACGAGAAGCGCATCCTCCGTGAGTGCTTCTCGCACTGCGTGAGTGAAGAAACCGTTCAGGTGAGTGGAGACGTTGATCTTCGTCATCCCGGCGCGGATGGCCAGGGCGATCGTGGCATCGGGCACGCCGGACGACCCGTGCAGTACGAGGGGGACGTCGAGGGTTTCGTGCAGCCGCGCGATGAGATCCAGGTCGAGTGTCGCACGGCGGTCGGTCATCGCGTGCGACGATCCCACCGCCACCGCCAGAGCGTCCACTCCCGTCTCGGCGACGAACGCCCGTGCCTCATGCGGGTCGGTGCGCACACCCGGCGCGTGCGCCCCGTCTTTGCCGCCGACCTCGCCGAGCTCACCCTCGATGCAGGCGCCGGCAGCGTGCGCGCGGCGGGCGACCTCGGCCGTCAGTGCGAGGTTCTCGTCATACGGCAGCGCCCCGCCGTCGAACATGACCGACCCGAACCCCAGTGCGATCGCCTCATCGACGAGCTCAGGGGTCTCGGCATGATCGAGGTGCACGGCGACCGGGGTCTCGGCGCGGCGTGCGACCGCCAGTGTCGCCAGCGCGATCGGTTCCAGCGCACCGTGATACTTCGCGCAGTTCTGCGAGATCTGCAGAATCACCGGCAGCTGCGCCTGAGCGGATGCGGCGACCAGCGCCTCCGCCGTCTCGAGGTGGATGACGTTGAACGCGCCGATGCCGTGGCCGCGGGAAGCGGCGTCGTGGATGAGGTCGGCGGCAGAGACGAGGGTCATTCGGAGTCTTTCTGCGGATCGGGAGCGACGGGCTGATACTCCCCCGGGAGCGCCTCGACGATGAGAGCGTCAGCCAGTTCGGGATGCCGCGACGAGATGTCTCCGGCCAGCGGCATCAGAACGGCCGCCGCCGACCATGCCGTCGCCCGGCGGAGGATCGCCTCGGTGTCTCGGATGCCGTCCGCCAACAGGGTTGCCACAGCGGCGACCGCGGCATCGCCGGCCCCGGTGGGATTTCCCGCGAGGGGCTCGGGCAGGCGTGCCCGCCACACCTGATCCGCGGTCACGGCGAGCATCCCCTCCGCTCCGAGCGAGAGCATGACGAGTCCGGCGCCGCGCCGCAGCAGCTCACGCGCACCGTCGACCGGGTCGGCGATGCGGGTCGCCTCGGCGATCTCGGCACGATTCGGTTTCAGCACGGCGACTCCGGCATCCGCCGCGGTGAGCAGGGCGGGGCCAGACGTATCGACGATCACGGGGCGCCCACCGGCCGCGGCGATGAGCGCTTCGAGCAGGCCATCGGGCGCCCCCGGGGGGAAGCTCCCCGAGATCACGACGACCGCGGCGGATACCGCCTGCTCGAACACCATCCCGACGAACTGCGCCCACTCCTCACGGGTCGGAGTGGCGCCGTGCTCGTTCACGATCGTGGTGTCGCCGAGCGCGCGATCCACCCAGGCGATGCTGCGTCTGGTCGCGGCTGCGACGGGGAGGAGCAGGTGCGGCAGGGCGCTGGACTCGAGATCGGCGCGCAGCTCGGCGCCGGTCGCACCGCCGGCGGTTGTGACAGCCAGGGCCGGGCAGCCCTGCGCGTGGGCGACGCGGGCGACGTTGATCCCCTTGCCTCCCGCGCGGACCGCGCCGGTCTCCGCGCGGTGCACACCGCCCTGGATGAGACGATCGACCTCCCAGGTCATGTCGACCGCAGGGTTCGGGGTGACGGTGAGGATCATGTGAGCTCTCGCGCGCGCAGCGCGGCCCCCAGGAGCCCGGCGTCGTCGCCGAGCTGGGCGGAGCGGAGTTCCGGCATCTGGTGAAAACTGAGCCGAGCGGTAAGGCGTGCACGCACACCGTCGAACAGTTCATCGCCGGCGCGCGAGAGCCCGCCGCCGATCACGATCGCCTCCGGGGCGAAGGTCGCGGTCAGCTGCGCAAGGGCGAGCGCGAGCGCGTCGAGCGCGTCATTCCAGATGCGAGCCGCAGCCGGATCCCCCGATGCCGCGAGTGCGATGACCTCGCGCGCCCCGGAAGGCATGGCACCAGAGGCCGCCGCGTAGCGCCGTGCGATGGCCCCCGCCGACGCGACTGTCTCGAGGCATCCGCGCGCGCCGCAGGTGCACAGCGCAGCATCCGAGCCGCCGTCGATCGGCGAGTGCCCGAACTCGCCGGCGTACCCGCCCGCGGTGTACGGCTGCCCGCCGACGAGGATCGCCCCCGCGATCCCGGTGCCGATGATCAGCACGACGACATCGTCATAGGCGCGCGCGCCGCCGAGTTCGTGCTCGGCCCAACTCGCGGAGCGCACGTCGTGGTCGAAGGCGATCGGAAGCCCCAGCCGTTCTTCGGCGAGCGCACGCAGCGGTGCGTCATGCCACCCGAGGTTGCTCGCGTAGACGCCGACCCCGGCATCCGCATCGACGATCCCGGGGACGACGAAGCCGAGCGCTTCGGGCAGGACGGATGGATGCTGTTCCCGCAGGTCATCCGAAAGACGGGCGATCTCGGCGATGAGCGCCGACCCCGGATCGTCGCCGAGGTCAGGAGTGGGGGTGCGCTGCAGGCTGAGCGCGCTGCCGTCGGCGTCGAAGATCGCTGATTTGATGGCGGTCCCTCCGACATCGAACGCGAGCACCGGCGCTCCCGCTCCGATCGAAGTCCCCGGGTCGCGCGACATGCTCACGCGTCGAGGACGACGGATCTGGTGAGGTTGCGGGGCATGTCGGGGTCGAGCCCCGCGCCCAGCGCACGGTCGAGAGCGACCCGGTGCAGGCGGGCAAGGTCGGCGAGCGGGTCGATGTCGTGCTGCACGAAGCGGCCGCCCGCAGCCTCGACCTGAGCGGCCAGGCCCTCCGGGGCGATGCCGAACTGCCACGTGATGCGGCCGGGTGCGGCGATGGCGATCGGACCGTGGCGGTAATCCATCGAGGGGTACGACTCGGTCCAGGACTGCGACGACTCGCGCAGCTTCAGCGCCGCCTCGTGGGCGAGACCGATCGTCCAGCCCCGGCCGAGGAACGTGTACTGATCGCCGGTGGCGAGGGTCGCGTCGTCGGATGCCGCGAGCACCGTCTCGGCATCGGCGATCGACCGCGCGACGTCAGCATCGAGGCCGAGTGATGCACGCAGGAGCGTCAGCGCTGTCGTTGCGAATCGGGTCTGCACGACCGACTGCTCGTCGGCGAACGGCAGCAGCACTGCCGCATCGACGAGATCGACCAGCGGCGACTCCGGGTCGCCGATCACGCCGATGACCGGGATGCGGCCCGTGATCTTCTCGGTCACTTCGAGCACCTCGCTCGTCGTGCCGGAGCGTGTGAGCGCGACGACGGCGTCGTAGTCGCGGTCGAGGAAGGCTTCGGATGCCGCGTAGGCATCGGTCACGCCCTGCCCCGCAGTCTCGCGCAGAGCCGCGTAGGACTGTGCCATGAACCACGAGGTGCCGCAGCCGATGACAGCGACTCGCTGCCCGGCAGCGGGCAGGGCCTTCTGCTCGGTGCGCATCTCGGCCGCACGTGCCCAGGTCTGCGGCTGCGAGAGCAGCTCGTCGCGCATGTGCGCGCCCGGATCGTGCGCAGTGCTCACGTCTGTCATGGGATCCCGGTTCCGTTCGAAAGCGTAAATGACTGTTTATGGTTGTTTCAGTCGTTATACGATCACTCTACTTCACACGACAACGGAATGGATGTCGATGTCTTCGCTTCAGCTCCAGAGCATCCGGGTGCCCATGGCGGCGGTCGGGCCGGACAACCCGTTACCGCCTCTGGTCAAGGCCGGCGACACGTACATCGAGGATCTGCCGGAGATCGACGACCCCGCCATGCTCGCGCGCGTCCGGTACGGGCATCTGTCGACGACGCTCCCGTACCTCATGCAGGACGGCTACACCCGGGAGCGGTCCGAGCAGGATCTGCCCGTCGCCGTCCTCGAGAACGACGTGCTGCGGGCGACGTTCCTGCTGGGCCTCGGCGGTCGCCTGTGGTCGCTGATCCACAAGCCGACCGGGCGCGAACTGCTGTTCCGCAACTCGATCATCCAGCCCGCCAACCTCGCGCTGCGGGGAGCGTGGTTCGCCGGCGGTGTCGAGTGGAACCTCGGCACGAAGGGGCACACGACCCTCACCTGCGAGCCCCTGCACGCCGTCGAGGTGCGCGCAGACGACGGGTCCCCCGTGCTGCGCCTGTATGAGTACGAGCGCACGAGAGAGCTCGTCTACAGCATCGATTTCTCCCTGCCGGACGGCAGCGACGTGCTTCTCGCCGCTGTTCGGGTGACGAACCCGACGGCCGCTCCGGTGCCGCTCTACTGGTGGACCAACATCGCTGTTCCCGAAAGCGCCGACGTCCGCGTCATCGCACCCGCGACGCAGGCCTTCCACTACGGCTACCCGAGCGGCCTCCACGTCGTGCCCGTGCCCGACCACGACGGCCGCGACCTCAGCTACAGCGCAACATCGCCCCGTGCCGGCGACTGGTTCTTCGACTGCAGAACCGCATCCCGCCCCTGGATCGCGGCCCTCGACGATCACGGACGCGGCCTCGTGCACGTGTCCACGCGGCGCCTGGTCGGCCGCAAGCTCTTCGTGTGGGGCGAAGGCATCGGCGGCCGAAACTGGCAGCGATTCCTGTGCGGCACGGACGAGCGCTATCTCGAGATCCAGGGCGGCGCCGCCACGACCCAGTTCGAGCACGAACAACTCGGGCCCGGTGAGGTGGCCACCTGGGTCGAGGCGTTCGGCCTCGCTGACGTCGACCCGTCGCTGGCGCACGGCGCGTGGACGGATGCTGTGGATGCCACAGACAGCGTCGCCGAGCGCGTGGCACCGACCGCGCTTCTGGAGGCCGAACTCCACGCGTCGGCCGCACGCGCGGATCGCGCTCCGCACCGGGTGCTGCACCGCGGCTCGGGGTGGGGAGCGCTCGAAGAGCACCGCCGGAGGCGGAGCGGAGAGTCGCCGCTCACGACCCCCGGCATCCCCTTCACCCCGGACCAGCTCGACGCCGACCAGTCTTCGTGGGTCGCGCTGGTGGATTCCGGTCGGCTCCCCGCCGCCGATCCGGCGGACGCCCCGAGATCGTATGTCGTGGGGGCGTCGTGGGCTGAGCGGCTGGAGCAGGCACCAGACGGATGGGAGACGTGGCTGCATCGCGGCATCGCGCGCTGGCATGCCGGCGACGCGGAGGGCTCCTACGCGGCGATGCTCCACTCGGTGCGTGCGCTCCCGACCGCGTGGGCGCACCGCAACCTCGGAACGATGGATCGAGCAGCCGGTCGCGGTGATGCCGCCGTCGACCACTACCGGTCTGCCGTCGCTCTGAAACCCGGGCTGCGGCCGCTCGTCATCGAGACGCTGATCGTGCTGTTGGATGCCGATCTCGCAGACGAGGCGCTCGCCCGCATCGACCAGCTGAGCGACGAGCATCGCACCAGCGGGCGAATCCGGATGCTCGAGATCCGCGCCGCGCTCGCGGCCGGTGATCTCGAGCGTGCCGGAGGATTGTTGGACACGGATCTCGTGGTCGCCGACCTCCGCGAGGGCGAGGAATCTCTTTCGGCACTCTGGGCCGACTATCACTCACAGCGGGGCACGAATCCGGTGCCCGCTGTTCCCGCGCACCTCGACTTCCAGATGAGCTGACGCTTCGACGTGAGCCGACGTTTCGGGATGAGCTGATCCTGCTCAGCGGAATCGGGCCAGCGACGCGTCCAGCGTTTCCATCGTCTCCGGCGACACGCCCACCCCGCCGGCGCGCAGCGCGAGCAGCCCGGCCCCGACCGCGCCGTCGGCGACCGGACGCAGGTCGAGGCCCGCGGCGGCGTCACCGAGACGGCGCAGAAACGCATCCCGGACGGGCCCGGGGCGGGCGAGCACGCTTCCTCCGACGACGAGAGGTCCGTGCCCGCGCAGCACGCCACTGAGCGAATCGGCGAGATGCTCGCCTGCCCGGCGCAGGATCTCGTCTGCGACCCGGTCGCCCGGTACGAACGCGAGCGGTGCGAGCTCGGCGAGCTCGATCGGGCGCATGGCGTACAGCACCTCGACGACCCGTTCGAGGGCTCGCGACCGGCCTGCATCACCGGAGGCAGCCGGCCCGGCATCCGCGCTGATCCCGAGCCGATCGAGGACGGCGCCGGTCAGCGCTGTCTGGGGGCCTGCGCTATCGAGGTCGCGCACGACCGCCCTGGCCACCCGATGCCCGATCCAGAAGCCGCTGCCGCGGTCGCCGAGCAGCCACCCCAGTCCGTCGGCGGATGCCTCGATGCGGCCGTCCGCGACCCGCACGGCGGAGGCCCCGGTGCCGGCGACGACCGCGTAGCCGAAAGGTTCAACCGCTCCGCTGGAGTACGTGGCCAGCAGGTCCGATTCGAACGTGAGCGTGCCGGCGAACCCCTCGGCGACCAACAGGTCCAAGAGCCAACCGCCCTCAGCATCGACACTGTTCTGCCCGGCCATCGCCGCACTGATCACAGACACGTCTGCGAGCGATCGGCCAGAGGGCACGAGCGCCTGCGCGACGGCATCCAGCACACCCTCGGCGGCCGCGTCGACGCCGGCGGAGAGCGGGTTCCCGCGCCCGCCGACGCCGTAGCCGACGCACGCGCCCGAAGCGGTCATCAGCACCGCCCTGGTGGACGTTCCGCCAGCATCCACACCCATCATCAGCGCGCCGTGACCCATTTGTTATTTGCCCTAACTTGACGTTTCTCCACGGTAAGAATAGTTTTCAACCCAACGGAATCTTCACGGTCGAGTTTCTGGGGGCAATGGTGCCACGCAGCATGAAGACCGGCAATGGCGTGATCGTCAGCCGGATAGCCGAGTATCGCGATGCGATGCCCGAGGCTCTGACGCGCATCGCCGACCTCGTGATCTCGCAGCCGTCCCTCCCGGTGGAATCGACCATCACCGATCTCGCCGAACGAGCAGGCAGCTCGCCGGCGAGCGTCACCCGGTTCTGCCGCGCACTCGGCTTCACCGGGTACCCGCAGTTCCGCGTCGCGATCGCGACCGAGCTGGGGCACCTCGCCGCCGACAGCGCCTGGCGCATGGACATCGGCGCCGAGTTCAAGCCGACCGACTCGCCGGAGACGATTCTGCGCACGCTGCTGAACGTGCATGTGCGCAGTCTCGAGGCCACCCGCGAAGGCATCGACATGGATGCCGTGGGCCGGGTCGCCCGGGCGATCGCCGCCAGCGACCATGTCGACGTCTACGGCCTCGGCGGCAGCGCCGGGATCGCCCTCGAGTTCCAGCGCCGGATGCACCGCATCGGAATCAGCGCGCACGCCTGGTCGGATGTGCACGACGGCCTCGCCAGTGCCGTGCTGCAGGACGAGAACTCCGTCGCGATCGGGGTCTCCAGCACCGGACAGACGAACGAGACCGTGCAGATGCTCAGCCAGGCGGCCGAAGCCGGCGCACTCGCCGTCGCGATCACGCACGATGACGAGAGCTGGATCGCCGACGTCGCCGACGTGTCACTCACCATGGCGGCACCGGTCGGATACCTGCGCCCGGACGACATGTCGGTGAAGCACGCGCAGCTGTTCGTGATCGATCTGCTCTACCTGCTCATCGCGCAGCAGATGTTCGAGCCGGCCGCCCGGCGACTCGTCGCGACCGCGACGGCGGTGTCGTCGCACCGCAGACCACGAGAGCCGAGATCAGACGGGGCGGATGCCGCGCTCGATCACCACTCGGAAGACCACACGGATGACCACATGCACGACCACTCGCACCGCCAGGAGGCCGCCAGTTGACCGCAACACCGTCCGATCTGCTCCGTGAAGCGCACGAGCGCCTCACCCGCCTCACCACGCACGCCGAGGCCGGCGCGCTCGACCCCGCGATCGAGCTGCTGGTCGCCGCGCTCGACGCCGGCGGCGTGATCCACGCGTTCGGCACGGGGCACTCCGAGGCCTTCGCGATGGAGGTCTCCGGTCGTGCGGGCGGACTGATCCCGACCAACAAGTTCGCCCTGCGCGACCTCGTGATGCACGGCGACCGCGACATCGACGTGCTCACCAGCTCGCTCGAGCGCGAGCCCTGGCTGGTCGACGAGCTGATGGCCACGGTGCCGGTGGGTGCGGGCGACGTCTTCATGATCGCCTCGAACTCCGGCGTGAACGGATCGATCGTCGGTGCGGCCCTGTGGGCGCAGGAGCGCGGACACCGGGTGATCGCGGTGACCAGCATGGAGCACACCATGCGCGTCGAGCCGAAGCATCCATCCGGCAAGCGCCTCGCCGACGTCGCCGACGTCGTGATCGACAACCTCGCCCCCTACGGAGACACGACTCTCGAGGTCGCAGACGGCATCGGCGCCGGCGCGATCTCGTCGATCACCGGCGCCTTCATCGCCCAACTGCTCACGCTCGGCGTCGCCCGCACGATCGCCGACCGCGGCGACACTCCCCCGATGTACATCTCCGCGAACATTCCCGGCGGCGATGAGCACAACTCCGTCCTTGAGGACCGCTACAACGGCCGCATCCGACGGGGCGCCTGATCCGGGCACCGACCACCACGAGGAAAGGTATGAACGATGGAAATCACAGAAACCTCCATCAGTCGCCGCAACCTGCTGCGAGGAGCGACAGCGACGGCGCTGCTGCTTCCGTTCGGCATGTCGCTGGCATCCTGCGCCGCCCCGAGCGGAGGAGGCGGTGACACCGGACCCGCCGGCGAGTCCACCGCGAAGAACCCGTTCGGCGTCGCCGCTGACACCAAGGTCGACGCGGTCGTCTTCGACGGCGGCTACGGCATCGACTACGTCGAGAACGCCGCGACGATCATGGAGGGCAACGACGGTCTCGACGGCGTAACCATCACGGTCGCGGCAGCCACCAAGATCGCCCAGGAGCTGCAGCCGCGCTTCGTCGGCGGCAACCCGCCCGACCTGATCGACAACTCCGGCGCGAACTCCATCGGCTGGAACACGATCCTGGAACAGCTCGAGGACCTCAGTGACGTGCTCGAGGCGGAGAACCTCGAGGGCGAGAAGATCTCCGACACCCTCTTCGACGGGGTGAAGGCGCCGGGCACGTTCGGCGACAAGTTCGCCGCGATCAACTATGTGTTCACCACGTACGGCCTCTGGTACTCGGGCAGCCTGTTCGAAGAGAACGGCTGGGAGCCGCCGACGACCTGGCAGGACCTGAAGGCACTCGGTGAATCCGCGAAGGAGCAGGGCAAGTACCTGTTCCTGTGGGGCAAGGAGGCCGCGACCTATTACCAGACCTTCGTCGTCGACTCCGCCATCATCCAGTCGGGTGACGACGTTCGCCTGCCGCTGGAGAATCTGGAAGAGGGATGCTGGTCGCACCCCACCCTGCAGAGCATTCTCACCTCGCTGCACGAACTGATCGAGGCCGGCTACGTCAAGCCCGGCGGCGGCGGTACCCAGTTCACGCAGGCGCAGGCCCAGTGGAGCCTCGACCAGGAGGCGCTGCTGTACCCCTCCGGATCGTGGATCGAGAACGAGATGAAGGACACCACGGCCGAGAACTTCCAGATGAAGGGCGTGCGCGAGATGCCCTTCGACGATCAGGCCACCACCCCGGCCGGGTACATGCGCGCCGAGGCGGGCGAGCCGTTCATCGTGCCATCGAAGTCCAAGAACCCCGCCGGGGGCAAGGAGCTGCTGCGCACGATGCTCTCGAAGGAGGCAGCGGCGGCGTTCTCGAAGGAGAAGCTCGCCCCCACCGTCGTCAAGGACGTCGTTCCCGAGGACGGCTTCGGGTCGACCGCCCTGGTGTCGCAGGTCGAGATGATCGACGCGGCCGGGTCGGGCATGTTCACCATCAAGTCGTTCAACCTGTACGGCATGAACTCCGACCAGCTGCCGATCTGGAACTCGTTCCTCGACGGCAAGATGTCGGTCGACGAGATCACCTCGCAGCTGCAGGCACTGACCGACAAGATCCGCGACGACGACTCCATCGAGAAGATCGAGATCACGTGACGGCAGCACCTGGTCTGGACGCGGCGGTCGACACCGCCGCGGTCACCGTTGCGCGGGCGGGACGGCGTGGGCCGTCCCGCCTCGGGCGGCGCAAGCTGACATTCGACTTCATCTCGTTCGTGGCGGTGTTCCTCGGGCTGCCGCTGGCGATCTTCCTGATCTTCGTGATCTCGCCGTTCGTGCAGGCCGTGTACTACTCGATGACGAACTGGACCGGCTTCTCGGCAGACATGGACTTCATCGGGGTGCAGAACTTCGTGCGCCTGTTCCAGGACCCGACGTTCCTGCAGGCGATGGGCAACAACGCCGTGCTCGCCATCGTCGTCCCGCTGATCACCCTCTTCATCGCCCTGGCCTTCGCGAGCATGATCACCGTCGGCGGACCGAGCCACGGGCAGGTCCGCGGGCTCGCCGCGTCGAGCTTCTACCGCGTCGTGTCGTTCTTCCCCTACGTCATCCCGGCGATCGTCATCGCGATCCTGTGGAACATGATCTACACCCCGAACGGGCTGCTCAACGGCATCCTGGGCATCTTCGGAATCGACACGAACCAGTTCGCCTGGCTCGGTGACGCGCGGACGGCCATGGGCGCGACGATCTTCGTGATCGTGTGGGGCATGGTCGGCTTCTACATGGTGCTCTTCGTCGCCGCGATCAAGGGCATCCCCGCTGAGACGCTCGAGGCCGCGCGCATCGACGGGGCCGGGCGCTACCGCACCGTCACCTCGATCGTGCTGCCGCAGATCCGCGACAACGTGCAGACCGCCTACATCTACCTGGGGATCCTGGCCCTCGACGCCTTCGTGTACATGGTGGGTCTGAATGCCACCGGCGGCCCGGGCAACAGCACCCTGGTGATGAGCCAGTACCTGTTCCGCACAGCGTTCGAGAAGGGCCAGTTCGGCCTCGCCAGCGCCATGGGCGTCGTACTCGCCGTGCTCACCCTCGTGTTCGCCGCCCTCGTGATCGGCATCTTCCGACTGATCGGCGGCAAGGCCGAGGAGGTGCGCTCATGAGCACCGAGACACGCACTGCGATCACGATCGACAAGCGCAACGCTCCGCGATACACGACCCGGAAGGTGAAGTCGTCAACCGGCGACAAGGCGGTCGGCGGGGCCTCGCACGTCATTCTGGCCATCTGGTCGCTCGTGGTCATCCTGCCGATGGTGTGGACCCTCATCGGCTCGTTCAAGACGACGCCCGAGATCTTCAGCTCGCCGTTCGGCCTGCCCGCCGAGTGGAACTTCGACAACTACGTCAACGCCTGGGTGAACAACAACTTCGGTCGGATGTTCCTCAACACGATCATCGTCGTGGGCGTCGCACTGGCGCTGGTGATGATCCTCGGCGCGATGTGCGCGTACGTGCTGGCGAGGTTCTCGCTGCCGGGAAGCCGGGTCATCTACTACCTGATGCTCGCGGGGCTGACCTTCCCGGTGTTCCTCGCCATCGTGCCGCTGTTCTTCATCCTGCAGGGGATGGGACTGCTGAACACCCTGCCGGGGCTGATCCTCACCTACGTGGCGTTCGCGCTGCCGTTCACGGTGTTCTTCCTGTACTCGTTCTTCAGATCTCTCCCGTACGAGATCCAGGAAGCCGCGTACGTGGACGGTGCCAGCGAATGGCGCACGTTCTTCCAGGTGATGCTGCCGATGGCCAAGCCGGGCATGGCCGCCGTCGCGATCATGAACTTCCTCGGCCTGTGGAACCAGTTCCTGCTGCCGATCTCACTGAACACGAATACCGACAACTACGTGCTCTCGCAGGGCATGGCGAACTTCGCCTCGGCTGCCGGGTACCAGGTGGACTTCGGCGCGATGTTCGCCGCCGTGATGATCACGATCATCCCGGTGCTGGTGGTGTACGTGCTCTTCCAGCGGCAGCTGCAGGGCTCGGTCTCGCAGGGGACGTCGCGGTGAATCAGCGCGGCGCGACCGCGGCTCCCGTGCGAAGCGCCTGCGCAACAGCATCCATCACGAGCTGCGCCCGGTAACCGTCGTCGATGCTCGGCAGTGCCTCCCGGTGATCGCCCCGGGAGGCGCTGACGAAATCGCTGAGCTGCGCATCGGCGCCGTCGGCGAACGACGTCACCGGCACGGGGCGGCGATGGGTTCCGGATGCTGTGCCGACCACGACGTCCTCCTCGTTGGAGTCCGCCCGGATCCACCCCCGAGCGCCGAGCACTTCGACGGTGATGGAGCCGGGCACGCCGACGTCCGGCGAGACGCGGCTGATCGTCAGCGCGGCCGTCGAACCCGACTCCGCCGTCAGATGCAGGTCGGCGTCATCGTGATTGGTCACCGGGCGGAGCACGCCGGTGTCGTCCGCACGCTCGGTGATCGTCGTCCGCGACCGGGCTTCAACCTGCGTCACCTCTCCGAGCATCCACCGCACGAGGTCGATGGCGTGGGGGCCGAGATCGGAGACGACGCCGAGTGGTTCGTCTGCGGCGTCGAAATGCCAGTTCCAACCGCGCGCCGGAGTCGCGGCCGAGGACTGCAGATAACGGATGCGCACGTGCTTCACCGTGCCGACGGTTCCCTCGCGGATGGCGTCGTGCAATTCCCGGAACAGTGGATGCCACCGCAGGGTGAAACCCGTGAGGGCGGGCCTATCCGCCAGCAGGTCGCGGATGCGCCGGGCCCCCTCGCCGTCAAGAGCGAGCGGCTTCTCACAGAGGACGGGGGTGCGAGAATCCGAGACCGCGCGCACCGCGGCCTCGTGGTCGCTCGGAGGGGTGGCGATGATCACGCCGTCGAGGTTCTCGGCAGCCAGCATCCGCTCGATCGAGTCGTAAGAACGCGGGATGCCGTGCGCTGCGGCGAACGCGGAGGCGCGCTCGCCGTCGCGTCCGCACACGGCCACGATCTCGACATCGCTCAGCCGCTGTGCGCCGGGAACGTAATACGTGGACGGCCACCGGCCATGACCGATGATGGCGAGACGGAAACGCGCGTCGCCGCCATGGTCCGCCAGGCGCGTCATCGGGTCAGCGCCCCTCGGCGGCCTCGGTGTGGTGGCGGATGACCTCGGCCACCACGAAGTTGAACCACTTCTCGGCGAACTCCGGATCGAGGTGCGCCTCGGCGGCGAGCGCGCGCAGCCGCGCAACCTGCTGCTCCTCCCGCGCCGGGTCCGACGGCGGCATCTCGTGCTCCGCCTTGAGGATGCCGACCTGCTGCGTCGCCCGGAATCGCTCGGCGAGCATGTAGATGAGCGAGGCGTCGATATTGTCGATCGTGCCGCGCAGGCGCAGCAGTTCGGCGCGGGCGTCTTCGGCGTCGGTCATGGTTCTCCCTCATCGTCAGCGGTTAAGACGATATCGCCTGTGCGCCGTCTAGAGTTGGCGCATGAGCAACGAGAACTCTTCGGCATCCGACGAATCGCCGAGCCCCGACGAGGGATCGGCGACCGCGGAGACTGGCACGGCCACCGCGTCGGAGGCGCCGACTGCGCCGAAGAAGCGGAAGAAGGCTTCGAAGTCTAAGGGCACCGCATCGACGGAGGATCCGCCCATCACCCCGAAGCCCGTCGTCGAGCCGGAGCCGTCATCGCGATCGTTCTGGGCCCGCATCGAACGGCCGTTCTTGTTCGGGTTCCTCCTCACCCTCGGTGCTCTGGCGGCGATCCTGCTCGGTTTGGCGCTGTCGAACCTGTCAACCGTGATCATCTACATCGCCCTGGCCCTGTTCGCAGCGCTCGGGCTCGACCCGGCCGTGCGCTTCCTGGAGCGCCGCGGGCTCGGTCGTGGGTGGAGCGTGCTGATCGTGCTGATCGGCCTCATCGCCGTGCTCGCTCTCGTGCTCTGGCTCATCATCCCGGTCGTCGTCGAGCAGATCACCATGTTCGTGAAGAGCGTGCCCGGGCTCATCACCGACTTCATGAGCAGCGACATCTACCACACCCTGGAAGCACAGTTCGGCGATCAGTTCGAGGATCTCGTGGCCGATGTGCAGAAGTTCCTCACCAACCCGGGCAACATCGCCATCATCGGCGGTGGTGCTCTCCAGGTCGGTGCGTCGATCGCGAACGCCATCTCCGGCGTCGTCATCGTGCTGGTCCTCGTCATCTACTTCGTCGCAACGCTCCCCTCGATGAAGCAGGCCATGCTGCGTCTGGTGCCCGCGCGCGATCGTAAGAACACCGAGATCATCACCGATCAGATCACCGACTCGGTCGGCGGTTACGTCATGGGCATGGTGACGCTCGCGTTCATCAACGCCATGGTCGTGCTGCTGCTGTACACGGTGATGTCGCTGCCGTTCCCGCTGCTGCTGGCCGTCGTCGCGTTCCTCATCACGCTGATCCCGCTGGTCGGATCCCTCATCTTCTGGGTGATCGGCACAGGCATCGCCCTGTTCGTCGACCCGATCCTTGCGCTGGTGTTCGCCGCGATCTACCTGGTCTACATGCAGGTCGAGTCGTACTTCCTCACCCCGCGCGTGATGAACCGTGCGATCTCGATCCCCGGGTCGCTCGTCGTCATCGGCGCGCTGGTCGGCGGCACGCTGCTGGGGCTCCTCGGAGCGCTGGTGGCCGTGCCGGTCACAGCATCCATCCTCATCATCATCAAGAAGGTGTGGATCCCGCGGCAGGATTCGAGGGTCTAGCGGGTCGTTCGGTCATCCCGCCCAGGCCCGGTTGGGCGATATCCCGACCCCAACACCGTTCAGGTCGCAATTTCTGCCGGTATCGTCCGCGCATACCGGCGAGAATCGCGACCTGAACGCGGGTCGCGGGTCGCCGGTCAATCGTCGCCGTCGAGCAGCCCGCCGTCGAGCAGCCAGTGGTTGCGCAGCCGGAGGGCGCGCTCGCTGCTGGCCACCAGGGTGGCGACGAATAGCGAGACGTTCAGCCAGGCGGGCAGCTGGATCGGCGACGTGAAGACGCCGATGTTCTCGGCGGCCCACGGGATGTGCGTGATCTGGTCGATGATCTGCGGCACGCCGAGCACGAGGGCGATGCTGAGCACGATGAAAGACGTCGCACCGATCACGCGGCTCGTCGCGGGGTGATCGCGATCGAGACGCGCCCGGCGGCCCTCGGCGGAGGCGCGGTCCGGAGACAGCTGCGACTCCGTGCCATCCTCCGCGATGAAGTGGCAGCGCTTCAGACCGTAGCCGCTCGCCACGACCTCGATGATTCCGCCCGGCGCCGCGAATGCGGCCGGCAGCTTCGATGTGCCCACATTGAGCCCGTCGCGGTAGAGCTGCGCGCGCACCTCGCCGTTGGAGTCTCCCCACAGCGCCACGTCGACCGTCCAGTCGTGCGGCCGCCCGTCCTCTTCGATGAACCGCGCGTGGAACAGCGTGCGCGAGAACAGCTGCCACCACCGGAAGCGTCGGAGGGCGTGCCCGTCGCCAGGCTTGACCTTCTTCGCCGCCCGCCGGCGCTTTCCTGCTGAGACCACTGCTGAACCGCTCCTTTCGAGATCAGGCCCCGTGTTCAGGTCGCAATCTCTGCCGGTATCGTTCGCGCATACCGGCGAGAATCGCGACCTGAACCGCTCCGATGTCTAGATCAGGCCCTTCTCGGTCAGCCACTCGGTCGCGATGTCTTCCGGAGACATCTGGTCGACCGTGCTCTGCACCCCGAGCGCCACGAGGTCATCGACGCTCAGCTCGGCGCTGATCGGGTTGATGACATCGGCGATCTCGTCGGCGATGTCGCTGGAGGCGATCGGGACGACGTTCGAGGCGAGAATCAGGTTCTCGGGGTCTTCGAGCGCCACGATGTCTTCGGTCTGGAATTTCGGGTCGGCCGAGTAGATGTCGGCCACCTGGATCTCGTCGGCGAGCAGCGCGTCGAAGGTCGTGTCGCCCGTCGCGGAGAACGCCAGGTCGAGCCCGTAGAGCTCCTCAGCACCGGACGGCCCGTACGGACGCTGCTCGAGTTCGGGAGCACCGCCGAGCGTCACCGTGCCGTCGACGTTCGCGAGGTCGGCGATCGAGGTGAGGTTGTTCGCGTCGGCGAACTCCTGCGTGACCGTATAGGTGTCCTGATCGCTCGCCTCGGCATATTCGAGGGCGGTGAGCCCCTCGGGCAGCGCCTCCTGCAGTGCGGCGTAGACATCCTCTGGGCTCGTCGCGTCGGTGGAGTCATCGTAGAACTCCAGCAGGTTGCCGGTATACTCCGGGAACAGGTCGATGGCCCCCGACTCCAACTCGGGCATGTACGCGTCGCGCTGACCGACGTTGAACTGCTTCTCGACGGTGAACCCCGCGCCCTCGAGCGCCTGCGCGTAGATCTCGGCAACGATCTCGTTCGAGAAGTACGCCTGCGATCCGACGACGATGGTGTCGGATCCGCCGTCATCGGACGAGTCGTCGGACGGGGTGTCGAGCGGGTTGCTGGTCGCGCACCCGGCGAGGACGAGGGCGGCCGACAGGGCGACTCCGGTCGCGAGTGCGAGACGTGACGTGCGTGCGGTGAACATGATGTTCCTCTCTGGTGGGGAGTCAGGCGGATGCTGTGGATGCTGCGGATGCCGCGCGGCGAGCCGCCCGTGGCGTGGGTGTGCCCGGCTTCGCGACCCGGATGCCCACCGGAACTGCGGCGCGCTGTGCGAGGGCGAGCAGCAGGTCGGCGATGAGCGCGAGGACGGCGACGAGGACGGCACCGCCGAGCACCTGGTCGAAGCGGCGCAGCGGAATGCCCTGGATGATCGGCCACCCCAGCCCGCCGAGGTTGACGTAGGCGGCGATGGTGACGGTGGCGATGACCTGCAGGGTCGCCGAGCGCAGCCCGCCGATCAGCA
>JBQDFB010000047.1:0-17184 GCA_052085045.1 Microbacteriaceae bacterium
CACGACGGCGGCACCGGTGCGAGCCCGATGAACTCGCTCAAGCACGCCGGCACTCCGTGGGAGCTCGGCCTGGCCGAGACGCAGCAGACGCTGATGCTCAACGGCATGCGCGATCGCGTGGTCGTGCAGGTCGACGGGCAGCTCAAGACGGGCCGCGACGTGATCATCGGCGCACTGCTGGGAGCTGAGGAGTTCGGTTTCGCCACGGCGCCCCTGGTCGTCAGCGGCTGCATCATGATGCGCGTCTGCCACCTGGATACCTGCCCCGTCGGCGTCGCGACGCAGAATCCTGCGCTGCGCGACCGGTTCACCGGCAAGCCGGAGTTCGTCGTGAACTTCATGGAGTTCATCGCCGAAGAGGTGCGCGAGCTGCTCGCAGAACTCGGCTTCCGCTCGCTCGATGAGATCGTCGGCCGCGCCGACCTCATCGAGGCGAACGCGGCCATCGAGCATTGGAAAGCCGATGGTCTCGATCTGACGCCGATCCTGGAAGGACCGCTGTTCCCGGCATCCGAGCCTCGCCGCCGCGCCCGTGCCCAGGACCACGAACTCGAGCGGCACTTCGACGTGCAGCTGATCGACATGGCGCAGGATGCTCTGCAGGAGCGTGCGCCGGTGATCATCGAGTTGCCGATCCACAACACGGAGCGCGCAGTGGGCACCATGCTCGGCCATGAGGTCACCGCCCGTTTCGGTGCGGAGGGACTCGCCCGCGGGACGATCGATGTCACATTGCACGGCACCGCAGGGCAGTCTCTCGGGGCGTTCCTGCCCGCCGGCATCATGCTGCGGCTCGAGGGCGACGCGAACGACTACGTCGGCAAGGGGCTCTCCGGTGGCGACGTCGTCGTCCGGCCGCCGCGCGATGCGCACATCGCCCCGCACGAGAACGTCATCGCCGGCAATGTGATCGGGTATGGAGCCACGTCCGGATCGATGTTCATCTCGGGTGTCGTCGGCGAACGATTCCTGGTGCGCAACTCCGGCGCAACCGCCGTGGTCGAGGGCGTCGGAGACCACGCGCTCGAGTACATGACCGGGGGAGTCGCGGTCATCCTGGGCACGACGGGGCGCAATCTCGGCGCCGGCATGTCCGGCGGCGTCGCCTACGTGCACGCGCTGCCGGCCGACAAGGTGAACCAGCAGACCCGCGACACCGGAGAGCTGCGCCTCGAACCGCTCGACAGAGCTGACCTCGAGGTGCTGCGCAGCCTGCTCGTCGAGCACGCCGAGTGCACCGATTCGCCGCTCGCGGCACGGATACTGGCGGACTTCGACACGGTCGCATCCGAGTTCGTCAAGGTGCTGCCCCGCGATTTCGCAGCGGTGCAGACCATGCGCCAGGAGGCGGAGGCCTCCGGCATCGACCCCGACGGCGACGCCGTCTGGAACCGCATCCTGGAGGTGACCGGTGGCTGACCCCAAGGGCTTTCTGAAGGTGACGGAGCGCGAGCTCCCCGCACGCCGTCCCGTCCCGGTGCGCATCATGGACTGGAAAGAGGTCTATGAGCCGGGCGACAAGAACGTGCTGCGCCGTCAGGCGGGACGCTGTATGGACTGCGGCGTGCCGTTCTGCCACCAGGGGTGCCCGCTCGGGAACCTCATCCCGGAGTGGAACGACCTCACCTGGCGCGGTGAGGATCGCTCGGCGATCGAGCGTCTCCACGCGACGAACAACTTCCCGGAGTTCACCGGCCGGCTCTGCCCGGCCCCGTGCGAGAGCGCGTGCGTGCTGGGCATCAACCAGCCGGCAGTGACCATCAAGCAGGTCGAAGTGTCGATCATCGACGAGGCCTTCGCGAAGGGATGGGTCGAGCCGCAGCCGCCCGAGCGCCTCACGGGCAAGACCGTCGCGGTCGTCGGATCCGGCCCCGCCGGTCTGGCCGCGGCTCAGCAGCTCACCCGTGCCGGGCACACTGTGGCCGTGTTCGAGCGCGACGATCGCATCGGCGGGCTGCTGCGCTACGGCATCCCGGACTTCAAGATGGAGAAGAACCAGCTCGAAGCCCGTCTTCGTCAGATGCAAGAAGAGGGCACGCGGTTCCGCGCCGGTGTGGAGATCGGCACGGACATCACCTGGGCAGACCTGCGGGCGCGCTACGACGCTGTGCTGCTGGCCACCGGATCGACCGTGCCGAGGGAACTGTCCATCCCGGGCCGCGAGCTCGACGGCGTGCACTTCGCGATGGAGTTCCTCGTCGAATCGAACAAGGCCATCGCCGGCGACGCCGTGCCGAACCAGATCACCGCCGAGGGCAAGCACGTCATCGTCATCGGGGGCGGGGACACCGGTGCCGACTGCATCGGCACGGCCCACCGTCAGGGAGCGCTGAGCGTGACCAACCTCGCGATCGGACAGCAGCCAGGAGATGAGCGCCCGGAGCATCAGCCCTGGCCGATGATGCCGACGGTCTTCGAAGTGCAGTCCGCGCACGAAGAGGGCGGCGAACGCCACTATCTGGCATCCACGGTGGAGTTCCTCCCGAACGACGCCGGCGAGGTGCGCTCGCTGCGCGTCGCCGAGACCGAGTACGTCGACGGTCGCCGCGTGCCCAAGAGCGGCACGGAGCGCGAGATCCCGGCCGACCTGGTGCTGATCGCAATGGGATTCACCGGCCCCGAGACCGAGAGCTTCACAGACGACGTGCATCCCGAGGTCGGCGACCGCGGTTCGTTCGTGCGAGATGACGCTTACGCCTCGACCATCCCGGGCGTGTTCGTCGCCGGAGATGCCGGCCGCGGACAGTCGCTCATCGTCTGGGCGATAGCGGAGGGCCGCGCCGCGGCCGCGAGTGTGGACCGTCATCTGATGGGGGAGTCGGTGCTCCCTGCACCGGTGCGCCCCTCAGATGTCGCAATCGGCCTGCAGCCCGCGTAGGCTGGCGACGGCACTGTCGCCATAATTCCCCCGTCCTCTTACCCTGGAGAGATCTGTTGAGACGCGCGAAAATCGTCGCCACGCTGGGCCCGGCCACTTCGAGCTATGAAACTGTCCGAGCCCTCATCGAAGCGGGGGTCGACGTCGCACGGCTGAACCTCAGCCACGGTGACTACACCGTCCACGACGCCAACTACGCCAATGTTCGCCGGGCGTCTGAGGACACCGGGCGCGCGGTCGCTGTGCTCGTCGATCTGCAGGGCCCGAAAATCCGGCTCGGAAAGTTCGAGGCCGGGCCGTACGAGCTCGCCGTCGGCGACATCTTCAAGATCACCACCGAGGACATCATCGGCAACCGCGAGATCTGCGGCACGACCTTCAAAGGCTTGCCGAACGACGTCAAGCCCGGCGACTTCCTGCTCATCGACGATGGCAAGGTGCGCGTCGAGGTCGTCGAGACCGATGGCACGGTGGTCACCACCCGCGTCGTGGTCGCGGGCGCCGTCTCGAACAACAAGGGCATCAACCTGCCCGGCGTCGCGGTCAATGTTCCAGCGCTGAGCGAGAAGGACGAGGCCGATCTCCGCTGGGGGCTGGGCGTCGGCGCCGACCTGATCGCACTGTCGTTCGTACGCAACGCCGCAGACGTCGAGCGGGTGCACGAGATCATGGCCGAAGAGGGCGTGAAGGTTCCCGTCATCGCGAAGATCGAGAAGCCGCAGGCTGTTGACGCGCTGGAGGAGATCGTCGACGCTTTCGACGGCATCATGGTCGCCCGTGGAGACCTGGGCGTGGAGCTGCCCTTGGAGGCCGTGCCGATCGTGCAGAAGCGTGCGGTCGAACTGGCCCGCCGCAACGCGAAGCCCGTCATCGTCGCCACGCAGATGCTCGAGTCGATGATCTCGAGCCCCGTGCCGACACGTGCCGAGACCTCCGACGTCGCCAACGCCGTCCTCGACGGTGCGGATGCCGTGATGCTCTCCGGCGAGACGAGCGTCGGCGCCTATCCGGTCGTCGTCGTCGAGACGATGGCACGCATCGTCGAGTCCACCGAGGAGCACGGCTTGGAGCGGATCGCCCCGCTGACCAGCAGTCCGCGCACGCAGGGCGGCGCGATCACCCTGGCAGCTCTCGAGGTCGCCGAGTTCGTCGAGGCGAAGTTCCTGTGCGTGTTCACCCAGTCCGGTGACAGCGCCCGCCGCCTTTCGCGGCTGCGCTCCCGCATCCCGATGCTGGCGTTCACGCCGGAGCCCAGCATCCGCCGTCGAATGGCCCTCACCTGGGGCCTGCGCTCCACGCTCGTCGAGATGGTGCAGCACACCGACCTGATGTACCACCAGGTCGACGACTATCTGCTCAAGAACGATCTCGCCGTGGAGGGGGACAAAGTCGTCGTGATCTCGGGATCGCCTCCCGGAATCATCGGGTCCACGAACGACATCCGCGTCCACAAGGTCGGGGATGCCGTCAACGGCGCAGCTCCGATCTACAAAGACGGCGTCTGAGACGCGTGAACGAAGAAGGACCGCCTCATCGGGGCGGTCCTTCTTCGTTGTGCCGGCGGTGGGACTCGAACCCACACGTCCTTTCGGACAAAGCATTTTGAGTGCTCCGCGTCTACCATTCCGCCACGCCGGCGCGGATGTCGCGTCTTCGACTTTAGCGCAGGGAAGCCTTTCTTCCCGACGATCGCGGCGGGTGCGGCTGACACAGGGCGGCCGTCCCCTAGAATGGAATCGTGACCGAGCAAGAACAGGCAGAACCGGCTGAGCCGACTGAGCAGCCCACGGCATCCGCTCCGCGACGCGTCGTCGTCGCCGAAGACGAATCGCTGATCCGACTCGACATCGTCGAGATCCTCCGTGACAACGGATACGACGTCGTCGGCGAGGCGGGTGACGGTGAGACGGCGGTGGCCCTGGCCACTGAACTGCGTCCCGACCTGGTCATCATGGATGTGAAGATGCCGCAGCTCGACGGCATCAGCGCCGCAGAGCGGCTGCACAAGGCGAACATCGCCCCCGTCGTGCTTCTCACGGCATTCAGCCAGAAGGAGCTCGTCGAACGCGCGAGCGAGGCGGGTGCACTGGCCTACGTCGTCAAGCCGTTCACCCCGAACGACCTGTTGCCGGCGATCGAGATCGCCCTGGCGCGCCACGAGCAGATCATCACGCTCGAGGCCGAAGTCGCCGACATGGTGGAGCGATTCGAAACCCGCAAGCTCGTCGACCGTGCCAAGGGCCTGCTCAACGAGAAGATGGGGCTCAGTGAGCCCGAGTCGTTCCGCTGGATTCAGAAGGCGTCGATGGATCGACGTCTGACGATGCAAGACGTCGCCAAGGCGATCATCGAACAGCTCGCGCCGAAGAAGTCCTAGTCCTCCTCCACATCACTTGTGTGTCGGTGGTCTTTCCACCGTTCGTGTGAACGCCGTTCCGGGGCCGCCCGCCACGAGGTATCGTCGTCGCATGGCCATGACCCCCGCTCAGATGGATCGACGTATCGAGCAGAACACCGAGGACATCCTCGCGATCTACGGTCTGCTCACCGAGCTCGACAAGAAGGTCACCGCGCACGACACGCGATTCGACCGAATCGATGGGCGACTCGAAGGGGTCGATGGACGGCTCGACGGTATCGATGGACGACTTGACGGAGTCGACGGGCGACTTGACGGGGTCGATGGACGACTCGACGGAGTCGACGGGCGACTCGAAGGCGTCGACGGGCGACTCGAGGTGCTCAGCGGTCAGATGGCCGAAGTACTGACGATCCTGAAGGACGGGCGCGGCTGATCAGTCAAGGTTCTTGATCATGTTCGTGATCCGGATCGTGGAGCACCGACGATCCTGATCATCGGTGACGACGATCTCGTGCACCATGACGGTGCGGCCGAGATGGATCGGCGTGCACACCCCGGTGACGGTTCCCGATGTCGCCGAGCGAGTATGCGTGGCGTTGATGTCCACGCCGACGGCGAGCTTGCCTGGTCCTGCCGCGAGATTCGCAGACATCGACCCGAGTGATTCGCCGAGCACGACGTATGCTCCGCCGTGCAGCAGACCGACCGGCTGGGTGTTGCCTTCCACGGGCATCGTCGCAACGCTGCGCTCGACCGAGAACTCCGTGAAGTCGATCCCCATCTTCTCGGCCAGGGCGCCCATGCCGCGCTGCGTGGCCCACTCCAGTCCGGTCATCTGGGTCTCGGTCACAGGGTCCTCCTCGGCGGGTGTCTGCCGTCCTCGTTAGGCTGTCAGAGTGACGGACTCCGCAAAGCCTACCCTCATGGTCGTCGACGGCCACTCGCTCGCCTACCGTGCTTTCTTCGCCCTTCCGGTCGAGAACTTCACGACCAAGGACAACCAGCACACCAACGCGATCTACGGCTTCCTGTCGATGCTGGTGAACCTGATCAAAGCCGAGCAGCCGACTCACCTCGCCATCGCGTTCGACACGTCGCGGCACTCGTTCCGCACCGATGAGTACCCCGAGTACAAGGCGACCCGCTCCGAGACCCCGCAAGAGTTCCGCGGGCAGATCCCGCTGCTGCAGGACTGCCTGGCCGCGATGTCCATTCCCGTTCTGACAAAAGAGGGGATCGAAGCCGACGACATCCTCGCGACCCTCGCCGAGCAGGGTTCCGCGCAGGGCTACGACGTGCTCGTCGTCTCGGGCGACCGCGACACGATCCAGCTCGTGAACGACGAGGTCACCCTGCTGTACCCATCGGTGCAGGGCGTCTCACAGCTCAAGCGCTACGACCCGGTGACCGTGCAGGAGCGCTATGGCGTGCGGCCCGAGCAGTACCCCGACATCGCAGCTCTCGTCGGTGAGACGAGTGACAACCTGCCTGGTGTGCCGAAGGTGGGCGAGAAGACCGCCGTCAAATGGCTGACCCAGTTCGGTTCACTCGACGAACTCCTGTCCCGCGCCGATGAGATCAAGGGAGTCGTCGGCGGCAACCTGCGCGATCACATGGATGCCGTGCGCCGCAACCGCAAACTCAACCGCCTGCTCACCGACGTCGAGCTCCCCGTCGTTCCGACAGACCTTGCCGTCGTCCCGGCAGACGTGCAGGCGATCCGTGACATCTTCGCCCGCCTCGAGTTCCGCACCCTACTGCCACGCGTGTTCGATGCGATGGGGGCGAGCGAGGAGTCCGCCAGTTCCCAGCCCGCCGTCGATCTGCCGGTCCCGGTGCAGATGACGGCGGCCGATCTCGCCGCCTGGCTCGATGCGCAGAGTGAGGAACTCGGCATCTCGCTCGCCAGCAACGGCGGCACGGCATCCCGCATCGGCATCGCCAGCCTCACTGAGCTGCGCGAGGCCGACTGGTCAGAGGACACGGCCGAGGCACTGCGGCCGTGGTTCGAATCCGACGCCCCGAAGGTGTTCAACGATGCCAAGCCGCAGGTCAAGGCGTTGGCGCGGTCCGGCATCCGCATCGGCGGCCTCACGTACGACACCCTGCTCGCCGGCTGGCTGCTGCGGCCGAGTCTGCCCGACAAGACTCTCACCCATCTCGTCGATCGCTATCTCGGCGAACGGCTTCCGGTCGCCGACCCGTCGCAGCTCGTGCCCGAGACTGACGGTGCGACTCCCGCCCAAGAGGCCTGGTTCGTGCTGCGCGTCGCTGCAGCCCTGCGGGAAGACCTGCCTGAATCCGTAACCGCCGTCCTCACAGACATCGAGCTCCCGACGCTCCTCGTGTTGGCAGACATGGAGCTCGCCGGGGTCGCCGTCTCGCACGAGGTGCTGTCGACCTTCTCGAGCGAGCTCGCGACGCGCACGGACGGGCTGGCCGCTGAAGCCTTCGCCCTCGTCGGCCGCAAGTTCAATCTCGGATCGCCGAAGCAGCTGCAGGAGGTGCTGTTCGAAGACCTGCAGCTGCCGAAGACCCGCAAGACCAAGACCGGCTACTCGACGGATGCCGCGGTGCTCGCCGACCTGCAGGACAGCAATCCGCACCCCTTCCTCGACCTGCTGCTGCAGTATCGCGAGGCGACGAAGCTCCGACAGATCATCGAGTCCCTCGACACCGCGATCAAAGACGACCACCGCGTCCACACGACCTACGTGCAGACCGGCAGTCAGACCGGGCGGCTCTCCAGCACCGACCCGAACCTGCAGAACATTCCGGTGCGCACCGAGGAATCTCGGCGCATCCGCAGCGCCTTCGAAGTCGGCACCGGCTTCGAGACTCTGCTGACGGCGGACTACTCGCAGATCGAGATGCGCATCATGGCGCATCTGTCTGGTGACGAGGGTCTCATCGAGGCGTTCAACACCGGAGAGGACCTGCACCGGTTCGTCGGTGCCCGCGTGTTCGGAGTCGAACCGGAAGATGTGACCTCCGCGATGCGCACCAAGGTCAAGGCGATGTCATACGGGCTGGTCTACGGTCTCAGCGCGTTCGGCCTCTCCAAGCAGCTGCGCATTGAGCAGTCCGAGGCGAAGCAGCTGATGCTCGAGTACTTCGCCCGGTTCGGGGCCGTGCGCGACTATCTGCGCGCCTCGGTTCTCAAGGCGAAAGAAGTCGGCTACACCGAGACCATCTTCGGTCGTCGGCGTCCGTTCCCCGACCTCTCCAGCCCCAACCGGGTGCTGCGCGAGAACGCCGAGCGTGCCGCGCTGAATGCGCCCATCCAGGGCAGCGCCGCCGATGTGATGAAGATCGCGCTGTTCCGCATTCATGCTGACCTCGCTGCCGCCGACATGCGCTCGCGCGTACTGCTGCAGATTCACGACGAACTCGTCGTCGAGGTCGCATCGGGGGAGTGGGATGCCGCGGAGCGGATCGTCCGCACGCAGATGGCTGCCGCCGCCGACCTCACCGTGCCGCTGGACGTGCAGGTGGGTCGCGGCCGCGACTGGAACGAAGCCGCGCACTGAACAGGGTCCGCCGAACAGGGGGAGCGGGTCGCCCTCAGCGGCGCGCCCCGCCCAACGCTACGCTGAAGCTCATGACGGATACCCCGCGCACTCCCACGCCCATCGACGAAGTCGCTGACGCTTGGGTCGACACACTCAGTGATTTGGACCCGACGCTCGGCACGTACATCGGCCGCGAGGAGGGCAACGACCGTTACGGCGATCTGAGCCCCGAAGGCCATGATCGGTACGTCGAGGCGGTGCGCAGCGCTCGTTCGAAACTCACCGCCCTCGCACCCGTCGATGCCATCGACGAAGTGACGAAGACCGACCTGCTGAGCGAACTCGACCTCGAACTCGAGTTCGACGAAGCACGATGGCATCAGCGCGATCTGAATGTCCTCGCCTCCGCCGTGCAGGATGTCCGCCAGGTCTATGACCTCATGCCCACCTCGACCGCCGATGACTGGGCGATGATCTCCCGCCGTCTCGGTGCGGTCCCCGATGCCCTCCGCGGGTACGCCGCGACTCTGCGGCAGGGGATCGAGACCGGCACGGTACCCGCTCGCCGTCAGGTCGTCGAGGTGGCCGGTCAGATCGTGCGGTACACCGCCGACGACGGATTCTTCGCCTCGTTCGTGGCGAACGCGCAGCCCGAGGACGGCGAGCTTCCGGCGTCGCTCGCCCGTGAACTCGCCGATAATGCGTCAGCGGCACGCGTCGCCTACGACGAGCTGCGCAGTTTCCTGACCGGAACGCTCGCGCCGGCGGCATCCGAAGCCGACGCCGTCGGGCGCGACCTGTACGCGCTGCACTCCCGTCGATTCCTCGGTGCACGGATCGACCTCGACGAGACCTACGAATGGGGTCGGGAAGAGCTCGCCCGCATGGTCGCCGAACAGACGTCCATCGCCGACGAGATTCTGCCCGGCTCCACCGTCGAAGAAGCCGTCGCGCACCTGGAGGCCCAGCCCGGCCGCAAGCTCCACGGCACGGAAGCTCTGCAGAAGTGGATGCAGGAGACCAGCGACCGGGCTGTCGCTGAGCTCGCCGCGTCGCACTTCGACATCCCGGAGAAGATCCGCACCATCGAGTGCATGATCGCACCGACGCAGGAGGGCGGCATCTACTACACCGGCCCCACCGACGACTTCTCCCGGCCGGGCCGCATGTGGTGGTCGGTCCCGGAGGGCGTCACTGAGTTCGACACGTGGCGCGAGCTGACCACGGTGTACCACGAGGGGGTTCCCGGTCACCATCTGCAGATCGCCCAAGCGGTGTTCAATCGCGGCGAGCTGAACTCATGGCGGCGCCTGCTGGCAGGCACGTCCGGTCACGCCGAGGGCTGGGCGCTGTATGCCGAGCGGCTCATGCAGCAGCTCGGCTACCTCGACGACCCCGCCGACCGCCTCGGCATGCTCGATGGGCAGCGGATGCGCGCGGCCCGCGTCGTGCTCGACATCGGGGTGCACCTCGGCAAGGACCGTCTCGAGGGGGACGGCACCTGGGACGCCGACTACGCACTCGACTTCATGCGCCGCAATGTCAACATGTCGGACGAGTTCGTGCAGTTCGAGGTCAATCGCTACCTCGGCTGGCCGGGGCAGGCACCGTCTTACAAGGTCGGTCAGCGCATCTGGGAGCAGGTGCGCGACGCGTACCGGGCCGAGCAGGGGGATGCGTTCGACATCAAGAGCTTCCACAGACGAGCACTGGATCTCGGCGGCGTCGGTCTCGACACGCTGAGGACAGCGCTGCTGAAGAAGTAGCCGATGGACATCGAGTTCGGCCTCGACACGTTCGGCGACATCACCCGCGATGCGAACGGCACCATGCTGACGGCCGCGCAGACGATCCGCAACATCGTCTCTCAGGCGGAGCTCGCAGACAGTGTCGGCGTCGACTTCTTCGGCGTGGGGGAGCATCATCGCACGGAGTTCGCCGTGTCGGCACCGGAGATCGTGCTCGCAGCCATCGCTTCGCGCACCGAGCGCATCCGGCTCGGCACCGCCGTGACCGTGCTCTCGTCGGACGATCCGGTGCGGGTGTTCGAACGCTTCGCGACGCTGGATGCGGTGTCGTCCGGCCGTGCGGAGGTCGTGCTGGGTCGGGGTTCGTTCATCGAGTCGTTCCCGCTGTTCGGGTACGATCTGCGCGATTATGAGGCGCTGTTCGAGGAGAAGCTCGAGCTGTTCGTGGAGCTCCTTCAGGAGCAGCCGGTCACGTGGTCGGGCACGATGCGCGCGGATCTGGAGAACGCGGATGTGTTCCCGAAGACCGAGCGGGGCCTGCGCACCTGGGTCGGCGTCGGCGGCAGCCCCGAATCGGTCGTGCGGGTCGCGCGCCACGGCCTCGGGCTCATGTTCGCGATCATCGGCGGACCCGCCGCGCGTTTCCGGCCTCTCATCGAGCTGTATCACCGCTCGACGACGACGTTCGGCACCCCGGAGCATCCGATCGCCGTGCATTCGCCGGGGCATATCGGGGCTACCGACGAGGAGGCGTGGGATGCCGCGTATCCGGGCTTCGAGTCGATGAACAACACGATCGGTGCTGAGCGCGGCTGGCCGCCATACAGCCGTGCCCGGTTCCAGAACGATGTGGGGCCCGCGGGTGCCGTCTACTCCGGGGCTCCCGAGCGCGTCGCCGCGAAGATCGCCGACACCATCCGTACGCTCGGCGTCAGTAGGTTCGATCTGAAGTACGCCACCGGAACCCTCGGCCATGAACAGATGATGCGCAGCATCGAGCTGTACGGCACCGAGGTCATTCCGCGCGTTCGCGAGCTGCTCGCGTGACCGATTCGGTGCCGAGCCGGGCGACGCTCGCGAGCAGGCTCGACGATCTCCCGTTCACTCGACGCCATCTGCGGCTGCTCACCGGGTCGGGAGCGGGATGGGCTCTGGATGCGATGGATGTCGGGCTGATCTCGTTCATCCTGGCCGCGCTCGCTCAGCAGTGGGACATCTCGAAGGCGGAGAGCGGCTGGATCGCCTCCATCGGTTTCATCGGCATGGCCCTCGGGGCGAGTCTGGGCGGACTGTTGGCCGATCGGTTCGGACGACGGCAGGTGTTCGCGCTCACCCTGCTCATCTACGGTCTCGCCACGGGGGCGAGCGCGCTGGCGGGCGGGGTGGCGATCCTGCTGGTGCTGCGGTTCTTCGTCGGCCTCGGACTCGGGGCCGAGCTCCCGGTCGCCTCGACGTACGTCAGCGAGTTCGCTCCCGCGCGCATGCGCGGCCGGCTGATCGTCATCCTCGAGGCGTTCTGGGCTGTGGGGTGGACGGCAGCGGCGCTGATCGGGTACTTCGTGATCCCGGCATCCGACGACGGCTGGCGCTGGGCCTTCGCCCTCGGCGCCATCCCCGCGGCCTACGCCCTCGTCGTGCGCTGGGGGCTGCCGGAGTCACCCCGCTGGCTCGCGTCGCGCGGGCGCCTGGCGGAGGCCGAACGCATCGTCGCGACGTTCGAAGCCGACGCCGGCATCGTGGCGAAACCGGCTCCAACGGCTGACCACGGGGCGCGCGCCATCGCTACGTCTGCCGGTGCCCGGCTGCGCACGCTGTGGTCGGCGGAATTCCGGGTCCGCACGCTGTGCATCTGGCTGGTGTGGTTCGGCGTGAACTTCGCCTATTACGGGGCGTTCATCTGGATCCCCAGCATCCTCCTGGATGCCGGTTACGACCTCGTGCAATCGTTCGGGTTCACGCTTCTGATCACCCTGGCGCAGCTGCCGGGGTACGCGGTGGCGGCCTGGCTGATCGAAGTGTGGGGGAGGAGGGCGACGCTATCGGTGTTCCTCGTCGGATCTGCTGGCGCTGCGGTGCTCTTCGGAACGGCGACGGGTGATGCCGCGATCATCGGCTCCGGAATGGCGCTGTCGTTCTTCAACCTCGGGGCGTGGGGCGCGCTGTACGCGGTGACTCCCGAGATCTATCCGACCTCGCTGCGCGGAACCGGTTCCGGATGGGCGGCCGGCGTCGGGCGGATCGCATCGATCATCGCCCCGCTTCTCGTGCCGGTACTGCTCGGCATGGGTGGCACCCCGGTGCTGTTCGTCGTCTTCGCGGCGTTCTTCGTCATCGCCGCGACTGCGGCCTGGGGACTCGTCGACCGCCGCGGGCAGACGCTCGACGACCGATGAGACCTCCGTCGCGGGACGGGAATAGGCTGGAGCGGTGAGTGCTGTGAGGTTCGTGGCGATCGGTGATTCGTTCACCGAGGGCGTCGGCGACGAGTTGCCGGACGGCCGCGTGCGCGGATGGGCTGATATCGCCGCGCAGGGCTGGGCGGATGCTGCCGGTCACCCGATCCAGTACGCGAACTTCGCGATCCGCGGCAAACTCGCCTGGCCGATCGTCGAGGAGCAGCTCGAGCCCGCGCTGGCGCTCGGCCCGACGCACCTGTCGTTCAACGGCGGCGGCAATGACATGCTGCGCCCGCGCACGGATGTCGAGCACATCGCCGACACCTTCTCGCGCGTGCTCCGGCGCTGCGACGAGCAGGGCGTCACGCTGATCCTGCTCTCGGGAGCGAACCCGGCCGGGCAGCTGCCGCTGGGGTCGCTCATCCAGCGCCGCGGCGATGAGCTCTCGGCTGCCGTGATGCGCCGGGTCGCGAAGCGATCCGATGTCATCCGCGCACTCAATTGGCCCGACCGCGAGCTCTCCACCGGTGCCTACTGGTCGGATGACCGCCTCCATATGAATGCGAACGGACACCACCGCGTCGCCGCACGTGCGCTGCACGCACTCGGCTACGAACCGCCGGTCGAATGGTGGTCGCCTGCGACAGGTGCCGTCGGGCCTTCCGGGCTCGCGTACTACCGTCAGCACGTCGGCCCGTGGGTGCGGCGCCGCATCACGCGCACCTCTTCGGGAGACGGGCGGGCGGCCAAGCATCCGATCTGGGTGGAACGAGCACCGCAGTGAGCCGCACGCGCGGCCGGCGGCTTCCACGCCGGATCGCGCAGCTGCTGGTCGGGGTGTTCCTCTACGGCGTCGGCATCGCGTTCATGGTGCGCGGTGAGATCGGAGCGGCTCCCTGGGACGTCCTCTCGCAGGGCATCTCGCTCCACGTGCCGCTCTCATTCGGCGTCATCACGCTGTTCACGAGCGCCGTCGTGCTGCTGCTGTGGCTGCCGCTGCGGCAGCGCTACGGCGTGGGAACGCTGCTCAATGCCCTGCTGGTCGGCCCGTCCGCCGATCTCGGCCTGCTTCTCATCCCCACCGGTATGCCGCTGTGGCTCAGGGTGGGCTTCTTCATCGTCGGACTGCTGGTGCTGGCGGCCGCCACCGGGCTGTACATCGGTGCGCACTTCGGCCCCGGGCCGCGTGACGGACTCATGACCGGCCTGCACACGCGCACCGGGTGGCCGATCTGGATCGTGCGCACGGGGCTAGAAGTCGTCGTCGTTGCCGTCGGATGGTCGCTGGGCGGCAACGTCGGACTCGGCACGCTCGCCTTCGCGCTGCTGATCGGGCCGCTCTGCCAATACTTCATGCGCGTGTTCGCTGTGCGTATTCCCGACCGGACCGGTCAGGCTGCGGTATGACCGGCGTGAAGCACGCGGGGTAGTTGCCCGAGCGTTCGATTCCTGCGATCATCGACTTCCATGAGCATCGGCAGCGGAATCGCATTGTTCGTGATCGGCGCTATTCTCGCGTTCGCCATCAACATCGAGGTCTCCTGGGCGAACCTGGACATGATCGGGTACATCCTGATGGGCGCCGGAGTCGTCGTGTTCATCATCGGGCTGATCCTCCTCGCGCGTCGTCGGCGGACGCCGCAGCGCCCCACGAACTCGCCCGACGACCCGAACTTCTGAACCGCTCGCTCTACCCGTGGCGCGAGCGTCGCGCCCGCTCCGGATCCAGCCCCATGCGGATTCGTGTGCGCTTGCGTTCGATCAGGATGAAGATCATGCCGAGCAGCCACAGCGGCACCTGCGTGAGGAATGCGAGCTGGAACGCATCCAGCGAGTAGGTGTCCGGCGTGCCGGCACCCTGCACGTCGAGCGCCACACCGATCAGGAACACCGCCGTGAGAGCTGCGATGAAGCCACCCGCGTTCGTGAGCCCAGTGGCAGTGCTGAGCCGGTGCGCGGGGTTGTGCGTTCGCGCATGGTCGAATGCGACCATGGATGCCGGGCCTCCGGATGCCAGGGCGATGGCGAGCACGTACAGCAGCCACAGCGGTGCCGGGCCCGGGTAGACGATGACCGCGAGCCACGCGAGCATCTGCACGGCGATGGTCGGCAGCACGAGAGCGACTGATCTCCGATGGGGAATACGACGGGAGAGCTCGCCGAGCAGTGGCCCGAAGAGCATTCCGAATGCGACATATACCGAGATCAGCGTGGCTGCTTCGGCAGGGGAGAGGCCCTCACCAATGGTGAGGAAGGGCATTCCCCACAGCAGCACGAACGCTGTGCCGGCGAACGGCGTCGTGAAGTGCGACCAGAACGCGAGGCGCGTGCCCGGATGCGCCCACGCGGCACGGATTCCGACGCCGGTGTCGATCGCCGATGTAACGACCCTCACGACACCGGTGTCGGTGTTCACCGAGACGTCGGCTGCCACCTCAGGCGGGTGGTTGCGGATCACGGCGAACACGAGAATCGCGAACAGGATGCCGAGACCGGCGATGCTGCCAAACGTAATCGTCCATGTGGTCGCGTGCAGGAGAGCCGCCACCGGAATAAGGGCGACGAGCTGCCCGGATTGGCCGATCACGCCGGTCAACTGCACCATCAGCGGTCCGCGCTGCGCGGGGAACCATGTTGCGACCAGACGCAGCACGGCGGGGAAGACCATCGCGTCGCCGGCTCCGAGCAGCACGCGCGCGAGAATTGCTATCCCGATGCTGGGGGAGACGGCCATGGTCAGCTGTCCCACCGCCATCAGTATCATCCCGAGAGTGATGATGGGGCGCGCACCGTAGCGATCGAGGAACACGCCGATCGGTATCTGCATGCCGCCGTACACGGCGAGCTGCACGACCGCGAAGAGGGAGAGGGTCGCGGCATCCGCTTGGAAACGCTCGGCGGCATCCACGCCGACAGCGCCGAGCGAGGTGCGATTCGCGATCGCCAGCACATAGGCGGCGACGCCGACCGTCCAGATCAGCCATCCGCGCCATCCGGGCGTGAGCGCGGGGGAGCGGAGGACGTCGTGCACAGCTCTACGCTACTCGGCCCTTACTGAGCTGCAGGCGGCTGCGGTCCGCCCAGAACCCGGTACGTGGTCTGCACCATCCCGCCATCGAGAACGACAGTGCGGACATGCTCGAGATGTACATCTCCGCCGAGTGGACCGAACAGTGTGGGCCCGTCGCCGATGAGCACGGGCACGTGCGAGAGCGTGAGTTCGTCGACGAGTCCAGCCGCGAGGAACCAACGAACGGTCTGGCCACCGTCGACGTAGACGCGACGGTGGCTGTTTCGGCTCAACGCGTCGACAGCCGCTTCGGGGGAGCGGTGCACCGTGATTCGGCGATCCTCGTCTGCGGCGAGGCTGGTGCTGACGACATGGATCGGCCGACCCATATAGGGCCAGTGCTCCTCGGAAGCGATCACCTCGTACGTTCGCCGCCCCATCAGCACCGCATCGACGGACTTTATGAAGGGCGTGAAGCCCGCATCGCCGGCTGCGGCACCACGGCTGGTCAGCCACTCGAGGTCGCCATCGAGCCGTGCGATGCGGCCGTCGACGCTCAACCCGAGAAAGACGGACGCACGAAGGGAGTCATGTGATGCGGTCATGAGCCTTATCCTCACAGCAGCCACCGACAATGCCGAGCCGCGCTTGAGATCCAGAGAGGGGACCTGGCACGTCGAATCATTCGTTCCCGATGGGTAACCGCCTCATCCGCTTCTTCACTATTCGAAACAGATCGGGCGGGGGCGCGGTCCTCAGCCCGCAGGCCGGCGACCAAGCGACGCTTGGAACCGGATCAGGTATCCGTCAGGATCCGCTACGAGGAATTGTTCGACTCCCGCCTCCTCAGCATCACCGAGGCGATACCACTTGACCTCTGGCTCCATGAAGAGCGCGTAGTCGACTCCGCGCAGCGCGTCCAGGATCGGAGCGAGCGTCGCGACGGACACTTGGAAGTTGATCCCGCGGCCGAGCGGGGGATCGAGCGGCCCTGTGATCCAGTTCCTGCCGACACCGGCCTGCTCGAGCATCACGTGTGCGTTTCCGCGAGAGATGTACGCAAAGCCTTCATCCTCCCGCTGGTACTCGATCGCGAAACCGCACAGATCGCACCAGAACTCAATGCTGCGCGCTATATGCCTCACCAGCAGCTCGGGCACCAACATCGGATCAGCAATCACGAGACCATCCTCGCAGGCAGCCTGGGGGTGTGGCCGGCGTGATTTACTGGTGACCCGGCGTAATCGTGACCGGCGTATTCGCTGTCGAGAACGCCCG
>JBQDFB010000048.1:0-16547 GCA_052085045.1 Microbacteriaceae bacterium
GGTACTGCAGGGGGGACCCTGTGGGAGAGTAGGACACCGCCGGACTCCCCTTAAACAGAATGGCCACCCAGAGTTGGGTGGCCATACTGCGTTAACAGCACAAACTGAGAGAATCGGGATCATGTCGAACGACGACGAACGCCGCCCGCGGCGCGATGACGATTCCCGCAACCGCCGGCGCGACGAGCGCCCGCGTCGTGATGGCGCGCCGCGCCGCGATGGTACGGCCCCGCGTCGTGACGGCGCTGCTTCGCGCCGGGACGACGCTCCGCGCCGCGACGGCGCCCGCCGCACCGATACCCGCAACTCCAGCGGCGGCCGCGGTTTCCCGCAGCGCGGTGGCACGGGACGCGAGCGTCCTGACCGTCAGTCCGACGACCGGCCCCGCCACGACGATCCGGTCGTGCCCGAAGAAGTCACCGCGGATGACCTGCACAAGTCTGCCCGCAACGAGCTCAAGACACTGAGCAAGGAGAACGCCGAGCAGGTTGCTCGTCATCTCGCGATGGCTGCGAAGCTGATCGACGAGGACCCCGAGCTCGCACACAAGCACGCTCTCGCAGCATCCCGTCGTGCGGGTCGCATTGCGATCGTGCGCGAGACTCTCGGCATCACCGCCTACGCCAGCGGCGATTTCGCTCTCGCGCTGCGTGAGCTGCGCACGTACCGCCGGATCTCCGGCAAAGACGACCAGATCGCGCTCATGGTCGACAGTGAGCGCGGCGTCGGTCGCCCGGACCGCGCCCTTGAGGCCGGTCGCGCCGTCGATCGGGCATCGCTGCCTACTGCTGTCCGCGTCGAGCTGGCGATCGCCATGTCTGGCGCGCGGCTCGACCAGGGGGAGCCCGAACTGGCTCTGGGCGAGCTGCAGATTTCCGAACTCGACCCCGACCGCGCCTTCGAGTGGAGCCCGGCGCTGTTCAGCGCTCACGCCGCCGTGCTCGAGGATCTCGGTCGCGACGAGGAGGCCGCGTTCTGGGTCGCTCGTGCGGACGTCGCCGCCGATGCCCTGGGAATGAACGAAGAGGACGAGGACGAGATCTTCGTGGAGGATGGCCTCATCGAAGGCGAATCCATCGAGACTGACCCCGCTGCGGACGCTCCGAAGGCGGACTGAGTGGGAATCTTCGCCAAGACCCGTCCGACACCGCTGGACGGCGTCGATGTTGTCCTCGCCGACCTCGATGGGGTCGTCTACGCGGGCGCGGGCGCCTTGCCGCACGCGGTTCCGAGTCTGAACCGCGCGGCGGAGAACAGCCGGGTCGGGTACATCACCAACAACGCCTCCCGCACCGACGCCTCCGTCGCCGAGCACCTCACCGAACTGGGTCTCTCCGTCACGGCGAGAGACGTCGTCACCAGCCCTCAGGCGGCCATGCGGCTGCTCGCGTCCATCGTCCCCGCCCCGGCGACATTGTTGATCGTCGGGGGAGAAGGGCTGGTCGTCGAGGCCGAGAAGGCCGGCTACCGTGTCACCCGCAGCGCGGATGATGCGCCGGATGCCGTCGTGCAGGGCTTCGCGCCCGACGTTGCCTGGACCGATCTCGCCGAAGCCGCGTTCGCGCTCAAGGTGCCCGAAGAAGAAGGCGGCATCCCCTGGATCGCCACCAACAGCGACTGGACGATTCCGCGCGAGCGCGGCGTTGCACCGGGCAACGGCACGCTGGTTTCTGCCGTGCACACGGCGGTCGGGCGTTTGGCGACGGTCGCCGGCAAGCCCGAAGTGCCGATCTTCGAAGAGGCGATCGCCCGGTTCGCGGCGACGAAAACGCTCTTCATCGGCGACCGGCTCGACACCGACATCATGGGCGCTTCCCGCGTCGGCATCGACTCGGTGCTCGTGCTCACCGGCATCGACCGCCCCAAACACGTCCTCGCCGCCCCGGAGGGATCCCGCCCGACCTACGTGCTCAGCGACCTGCGCGAACTGCACGAGCCCTACCCGCCGACCGAGCGCAAGGCAGGTGCGGTGACCGTCAACGGTGCCTCCGTCCGCGTGGTCGGGGGCGACGTCGAGATCCTCTCAGCGGGCAAGCGCCAGATCGACCTCGTCCGCGCCGGCGCCACCGCGATCTGGGAATCCGGCACACCGATCTTCGTGCTCAACGTTCCCGAGAAGCTCTACGACGATCCGTTCCACCGCCCCTGAGTGCGCCTTGTGACGACACCGGGCGGCCCGACGTACAGTGGAATCGTGAGTGACGACAACGCACAGCCGACCGATGGTCTGTGGAGCCGTCTGCGCCTGATCGAGGGGCAGCCGCTCGCCGACCGGGCCGAGGCCTACACGGCCGTCCACGACGAGCTGTTCCGCCGGCTCGAGAGCGGCACCAGGCCGGAATCGCACGAACGGGCTGACCAGACTGCTCCCGCAGGAGACCGGTGACGCGCCTCGACGCCGCACTCGCCGCACGCGGCCTCGCCCGCTCGCGCACGCACGCTGCCACGCTGATAACTGGCGGGCTCGTCACCGTCGACGGCCGACAGATCATCAAATCCGCGAGCGCCGTGGCAGACGATGCAGAGATCGTCGTCGCCGAGACTGATCAGTACGTCAGCCGGGGCGCGCACAAGCTCGTCGCGGCGCTCGACGCTTTCAACATTCCTGTCGACGGGCGCCTCGCACTCGATATGGGCGCTTCGACCGGAGGGTTCACCCAGGTCCTCCGCGAACGTGGCGCACGCAGGGTTCTGGCCGTCGACGTCGGACACGGTCAGCTCGCAGCATCCATCGCGGCAGATGCCGGCGTCACCGGCGTCGAGGGATTCAACGTCCGGTACATGACCGGCGAGAACCTCGCCGAGACCACCGGCGAATCGGCCGCACCTGAGCTCATCGTCGGCGATCTGTCGTTCATCTCGCTGGAGCTGATCCTGCCCGCCGCTGCGGCCGTCGCGGCATCCGGCGCCGACATCGTCGTGCTCGTCAAGCCGCAGTTCGAAGTCGGGCGCACCGCCGTCCGTGGCGGGCTCGTCACTGATCCTGCCACTCGGTCCGACGCCGTCGCCCGGGTGGTCTGGCACGGCTGGGACGCCGGCCTCGGGATGCTCGGGATCATCGCCTCTCCGATTCTGGGCACGCACGGAAATGCCGAGTTCCTCGTGCACATGGCGCCCGGACGCGGCAGCAATCCGACACAATGGACAGGACGCATCGACGAGCTGGCAGGAGGACGATGAACGAACGCAACATCCTGGTCGTCGCCCACGCCGGCCGGGACGACACCGTCGCAGCAGCCCGTCGCGTGATCGAGCTGCTCCGCGGAGCCGGTGCGCGCCCCGTCCTGTCGGCCGACGACCGGGCAGAGCTCTCCGCTGTGGACGAGGACTTCTCCGACGTCTCGGTGCTCGAGGACGACATCCCCGTCGATGACCTGGAACTGGCGATCGTGCTCGGCGGAGACGGCACGATCCTGCGAGCCGCCGAGCTCGTGCGGAGCACCCACAGCGCACCCGTGCTCGGCATCAACATGGGCCACGTCGGCTTTCTCGCCGAGATCGAGCGCGATGCTATGGACGATGCGGTGCAGCGCGTCATCGCCCGCGACTACATCGTCGAAGAGCGTCTCGCCCTCGCCGTACGGGTGAAGGATGCCGCCGGCGACGTCGTCTTCGAGACCTGGGCACTGAACGAGGCCACCGTCGAGAAGGCCAGCCGCGAACGCATGATCGAGGTGGTCGTCGAGATCGACGGACGCCCGCTGTCCAGCTATGGCTGCGACGGCATGGTGATCTCTACGCCGACCGGTTCCACCGCGTACAATTTCTCGGCCGGCGGCCCCGTGATCTGGCCGGCCGTCGAGGCAATCACCGTGATCCCGCTGTCCGCGCACGCGCTGTTCGCCCGCTCGCTCGTGGTCAGCCCCGACGCCTCCATCGCCATCGAGATGCTCGAACGTACAAGCGGCACCGGCATCCTCTGGTGCGACGGCCGGCGATCGCACGAACTCCCGCCGGGAGCCCGCGTCGTGGCGCGGCGGTCATCGCGACCGGTGCGCCTTGCACGCCTGCACCCCGCATCGTTCACCGACCGGCTCGTACGCAAGTTCCAGCTGCCGGTCGCGGGGTGGCGAGGTGCCGCGTCGTGATCGAGGAGATGCGGATGCAGGGCCTCGGCGTCATCGACGATGCCGTGCTGCCGTTGGGCCCCGGATTCACAGCCATCACCGGTGAGACCGGCGCGGGAAAGACGATGGTCGTCACCGGACTCGGACTCCTGCTCGGGCAGCGCGCTGATTCCGGTGCTGTGCGCGCCGGAGCGAACCAGGCATCTGTCGCCGGCGTATGGATCGTCCCCGCAGAGGGAACGATCGCCGACATCGTCACAGACGCCGGGGGAGACCTCGAATCGTTCGGCGCGGCCGGGGGAGAACAGGCACAGGGCGAGCTGTACGTCTCACGCACGCTGAGTGCCGAGGGTCGCAGCCGGGCCAGCGTCGGTGGACGAGCAGCGCCCGCCGGCGTGCTCTCATCGCTCGCCGACGAACTCGTCGTCGTGCACGGCCAGTCCGAGCAGCTGCGCCTGCGCTCCGCAGCCGCGCAGCGCGACGCACTCGACCGCTTCGGCGGCGCGGAGATCGCGACGGCACTCGAGACGTACGCCGCAGTCTACGCGCGCTGGCGCGAGCTGGATGCCGAGATCACCGACCTCGCCGAGAACCGTGACCGTCGGGCCGATGAGGCGGGCCGCCTGCGTGAGGCACTCGCGCTGATCGAGGCGACCGATCCGGAGGAGGGCGAGGACGTCGTCCTCGCAGAGCGCGCCGAACGGCTCGCGAACTCCGAGGAGCTGCGGGTCGCAGCATCCCTCGCCAGGAACGCCATCTCCAGCGAAGAGGACGAGACCGATGCGTCTGCGCTCGTCGCCGAGGCTCGGCGCAACCTCGAGCGGTCCTCGGACGCGGCGCTCGTGCCCATCGCCGAGGGCGTCGCCGATGTCGGCTACCGGCTCGCCGATCTCGCGCTGCAGTTGTCGGCGTACCTCGCCGACCTCGACGAGGGCGGTCCGCACGAACTTGCCGCCGTCGAAGAACGACGTGCGGCGTTGAACACGCTGATCCGCGCACACGGTTCGCTGGATGAGGCGCTGGAGGTCTGGCGCACAGCATCCACACTCCTGGCGGAACTCGATGACGACGGCGACCGGCTCGAACGGCTGCAGGCCGAGCGCGACGCCGCGGGGGTCGAACTGGACGAGGCGGCGGCGGCGCTGACCGCCGCCCGCACCGAAGCCGCCGGGCGCCTGGGGGCAGAGGTCACCGACGAGCTGCACGCCCTCGCCATGCCGGACGCGCGGCTCGAGATCGCGGTCCGGGAGGGCGCCCCGAGCACGCACGGCCGGGACGACGTCGCGATCCTGCTCGCCCCGCACCCGGGGGCTGAGCCGCGCTCGGTTGCCAAGAGCGCGTCGGGCGGCGAACTGTCGCGCGTCATGCTCGCGATCGAGGTCGTCATCGCCGGCACCGATCCGGTTCCGACCTTCGTCTTCGACGAGGTGGATGCCGGCATCGGCGGCGCCGCGGCGATCGAGGTCGGGCGTCGACTCGCACGCCTCGCGGAGTCGTCACAGGTCATCGCCGTCACGCACCTCGCACAGGTCGCCGCGTTCGCGTCGAACCATCTCTCCGTCGTCAAATCCAGCGACGGTGCCGTCACCGCCTCAAGCGTCCGCCGCCTTTCGGGCGCTGATCGCGAAGCCGAGATGGCACGTCTGCTGTCCGGCCTCTCTGATTCGGATGCCGCCCTCACCCATGCCCGAGAGCTGCTCAGCCTCGCGGGCTGAGCACAAGTGCTCTGCGTCGACTGTTAGGATTGAAGCCCGTGATGAACTCTTCTTCTGCGGGGCCCGAGAACGACACGAATCAGCAGCCTTTCACCACGAAGCACATCTTCGTGACCGGCGGTGTCGTCTCATCGTTGGGCAAGGGGCTCACGGCCGCAAGCCTCGGCAATCTGCTCACCGCGCGCGGCGTGCGCGTCGTCATGCAGAAGCTCGACCCGTATCTGAACGTCGATCCGGGAACGATGAACCCGTTCCAGCACGGTGAGGTGTTCGTCACCGATGACGGTGCGGAGACCGACCTCGACATCGGGCACTACGAGCGCTTCCTCGACATCAACCTGTCGCAGGCCGCCAACGTCACCACCGGTCAGATCTACTCGCAGGTGATCGCGAAGGAGCGCCGCGGCGAATACCTCGGCGACACCGTGCAGGTCATTCCGCACATCACCGACGAGATCAAGCGCCGCATGCGACTGCAGGCGACCGAGGAGCCGCGGCCCGACGTCATCATCACCGAGGTCGGCGGCACGGTCGGCGACATCGAGTCGCAGCCGTTCCTCGAGTCGGCCCGTCAGCTGCGCCATGAGCTCGGCCGCGACAGCGTGTTCTTCGTGCACGTCTCGCTCGTGCCGTTCATGGGCGCCTCCGGCGAGCAGAAGACCAAGCCCACGCAGCACTCGGTCGCCGCCCTCCGCCAGGTCGGTATCCAGCCCGACGCGCTGGTGCTGCGCAGCGATCGCCCGGTCAGCGAATCGAACCGCAACAAGATCGCGCTGATGTGCGACGTCGACGCCGAGGGCGTCATCAACACGGTCGACCTGCCCAGCATCTACGACATCCCCTCGACGCTGAACGATCAGGGCCTCGACTCGTACATCGTCCGTCGCCTGGGCCTCGACGGAAAAGCCGCAGACGAGGTCGACTGGTCGCGCTGGCAGAAAGTGCTGCAGGCGGTCCACAACCCCAAGCACGAGGTCACCATCGGTCTGGTCGGCAAGTACATCGACCTGCCGGATGCCTACCTGTCGGTGACCGAGGCGCTGCGGGCCGGCGGCTTCGCCCACGAGGCGCACGTGAACATCCGCTGGATCCCGTCGGACTCGTGCGAGACGCCGGAGGGGGCCGCCAAGGCGCTGTCCGACATCGACGGCATCTGCGTGCCCGGCGGGTTCGGCATCCGCGGCATCGAGGGCAAGCTCGGCGCACTGAAGTTCGCGCGTGAGCAGGGGATCCCCACGCTCGGGCTGTGCCTCGGTCTGCAGTGCATGGTCATCGAGTACGGCCGCAACATTGCCGGGATCGCCGGCGCATCGTCGAGCGAGTTCGACCCGGAGACCGCCGAGCCCGTCATCGCCACGATGGCCGAGCAGGTCGAGATCATCGACGGCGGCGACCTCGGCGGCACCATGCGACTCGGTCTCTACGAGGCGACTCTCGTCGAGGGAACCCTGGCGGCCGAGGTCTACGGCGCCACCCAGATCTCGGAACGCCATCGCCACCGCTACGAGGTCAACAACGCCTACCGCGACCGGCTCTCGGAAGCCGGACTGGTGTTCTCCGGGCTCAACCCCGAACTCGACCTCGTGGAGTTCGTCGAGCTGCCGCGCGACGTGCACCCGTACTACATCGCCACCCAGGCGCACCCCGAGCTGCGCTCGCGACCGACGAACCCGCATCCGCTGTTCCGCGGCCTCATCGGCGCGGCGATCGAACGGCACCGCTCCAGTGAGCTGTTCGACGTCGAAGACGATGACTGAGGTGATCGACGGTCTGCGGGATGAACCGTTCGAGCCGGAAGTCCTGCAGAGCGACCTCGTCTATCAGGGCTGGGTCTGGAACGTGCGCTCCGACCGCGTCGCTTACGGCAACGGCGAGATCGTGCGAGAGTACGTCGACCACACTGGAGCCGTCGCCGTGCTGGCCCTAGATGACGATGGCCGGGTGCTGCTGATCCAGCAGTACCGGCATCCGATCCGGCACCGGGACTGGGAACTGCCGGCCGGTCTGCTCGACGTCGAGGGCGAGGATCCGATGGTCGCCGCCCAGCGCGAGCTCGCCGAGGAGGCCGATCTCGTCGCCGAGAAGTGGGAACTGCTCGTCTCGACGTGGACGACTCCCGGCGGCAACAACGAGCTGATCCGCATCTATCTGGCCAGCGGCGTCGCGGCGGCTCCCGAGGCGTACGCACGCGAGGACGAGGAGGCGGACATCCGCGTGGAGTGGGTTCCGCTCTCGGATGCCGTCGACGCCGTGCTCCAGGGCCGGCTGCGCAACGGCATCCTGTCCCTCGGCGTGCTCGCTGCCGAGCGGAGACTGCGGGCGTAACCATGCGCCTGGACCGTGCGATCGACACGTATCTGCGGCACGTCACGATCGAGCGCGGCCTGTCGGAGCACACCGTCGGAGCGTATCGACGCGACCTCGCCGTGTACCTGGACTGGCTGACGGATGCCGGGATCGACGACACCACGGCGGTGACCGGTGCGATCATCGGCCGCTTCATCGCCGATCGCTCCGCCGTCGTGCCGGCACCGGCGGCGACGAGCCTGGCGCGGCTGCAGTCGTCGGTGCGGGGGCTGCACCGTTTCCTCGTGCGCGAGGGGGTCGAGCCCGAGGATCCCACCGGCAGGCTCCGCCCGCCCAAGACGCCCCAACGGCTGCCGAAGGCGCTCACGATCGATCAGGTCGAGCGGCTGCTGGCGGCACCCTCGGCGGAGGAGCCGCTCGGCATCCGCGATCGCGCGCTGCTCGAGCTGCTCTATGCGACCGGTGCACGCGTGTCGGAAGCCGTGGGTCTCGACGTGGACGACCTCGCGCACGGTGACGTGCTGCGCCTGCGCGGCAAGGGGTCCAAGGAACGGATCGTGCCGATCGGATCATTCGCGCGGAATGCCGTGGACGCCTATCTCACGCGCGTACGCCCCGCTCTCGCAGCGAAAGGCAAGGCGACAGCCCGGCTCTTCCTCGGGGCGCGCGGGGCGCCGCTGTCGCGGCAGAGCGCGTGGCTCGTGATCCGCTCTGCCGCCGAACGCGCCCAGATCACCGCCGAGGTCTCGCCGCACACGCTGCGCCACTCGTTCGCGACGCACCTGCTGCAGGGAGGTGCCGACGTGCGCGTCGTGCAGGAGCTGCTCGGGCACGCCTCGGTCTCGACGACGCAGATCTACACGCACGTCTCGGTGGACACGCTGCGCGACATCTATGCGACATCGCACCCGCGGGCGCGTTAGCGGGGATCGCCGGGTGGGGAAACCACGAACACGCAGGTGAATCGCTAGAATCGACCAAGCATGAGTGAAGCAGGAGATTCGGTGGCTCAGAACGTGGCGAAGACCAAGGGCAAGACGTCGAAGGCCGACGACACCCCCATGGGGCCCACGGGGCGTCCGTACCACGGCTTCCCCATCCCCGCCCCGCTCGACGCACACGGCCCGGCACGCATCATTGCGCTCTGCAACCAGAAGGGCGGCGTCGGCAAGACGACCACGTCGATCAATCTCGCCGCCGCGCTCGCCGACTACGGTCGCAAGGTGCTCGCCGTCGATTTCGACCCGCAGGGCGCGCTGTCGGCGGGACTCGGCATCCAAACGCACGAGGCGCCCACGATCTACGATCTGCTCCTGGACACCAAGCGCGACGCGCACGACGCGATCGTGAAGTCGGCGGTCGACGGGCTCGACGTCATCCCCGCGAACATCGACCTCTCGGCCGCTGAAGTGCATCTGGTCAACGAGGTCGCCCGCGAGACGATCCTCGCCCGCGTGCTGCGGCAGGTCGCTGGCGAATACGACGTCATCCTCATCGACTGCCAGCCTTCGCTGGGATTGCTGACCGTGAACGCGCTCACCGCAAGCCACGGTGTGCTCATCCCGCTCGAATGCGAGTTCTTCGCGCTGCGCGGTGTCGCGCTGCTCATCGAGACGATCGAGAAGGTGCGCGACCGCCTGAACCCGGCCATCACCCTCGACGGTCTGCTCGCCACGATGTACGACTCCCGCACCCTGCACTCGCGCGAGGTGCTCGAGCGCGTCGTCGAGGCGTTCGGCGACGATGTGCTCGAGACGGTGATCGGACGCACCGTGAAGTTCCCCGATGCATCGGTGTCGGGGGTTCCCATCACCGAGTTCGCGCCGGAGCATGCCGCCGCCCAGGCGTATCTGCGACTGGCCCGGGAGCTGGTCGCCCGTGGCGCCGTCGCTTGAGCCTGTTGAGCCTGTTGACGTCGATTCCGGGTTCCGCGTCTCGCTGACGAACTTCGACGGGCCGTTCGATCTGTTGCTGAACCTCATCTCGCAGCACGAGATGGACATCACCGAGGTGTCCCTCAGCGCGGTGACGAACGAGTTCATCGCGTACCTCAAAGAGCTCGAGGAGGACGAGGAGCTCGACCAGGCCTCCGAATTCCTCGTCGTCGCGGCCACGCTGCTCGACATGAAGGTCGCGGGCCTGCTGCCGCAGGGCGAGCTCGTCGACGCCGAGGCCGTGGCGCTGCTCGAAGCCCGCGATCTGCTGTTCGCGCGGCTGCTGCAGTACCGGGCGTTCAAAGAGGTCTCGGCGTGGTTCGCGCGGTGCCTGCAGCGCGAGGATCGTCGGCACACCCGGGCCGTGCGCCTCGATGAGAAGCACCGGCGGCAAACGCCAGAACTCGTCTGGACCCTCAGCGCCGACGATTTCGCTGCTCTCGCGCTTCTCGCCTTCGCGCCCAAGGAGATCCCGACCGTCGGCTTCGATCACCTGCACGCGCCGCTGGTCAGCATCCGGGAGCAGGCGGCAATCGTCGTCACGCTGCTGCGCGGCACCGAGTCGCTGACCTTCCGCGAGCTCGTCGCCGGCACCGCAGAGCCCGGCATCGTCGTCGCGCGGTTCATCTCGGTGCTCGAGCTGTACCGGCACTCCGCGCTCTCCTTCGAACAACTGGAACCGCTCGGCGAGCTGACGCTGCGCTGGGCCGCCGACTCCTGGTCGGACGAGACACTTGCGACCCTGGGGGCCGATTATGACCGATGAGATGTCCGCGGACACCGTGACGGAGCTGCCGCTCACCGAGAAGCTCGAGGCGATCCTGCTCATCATCGACGAGCCGCTCGGCCTCGTCGCCCTCGCTGCCGCGGTGAGCGCACCCGTGCCCGCGGTTCGTCAGGCGATCGAAAGGCTCGTCGACGATTACGACGGCAACGGCTCAGGCCCCCGTCGCGGGTTCGAGCTGCGTGAGGTCGGTGGTGGTTGGCGGCTCTACGTGCGCGAGGATCACGACGACCTCGTCGCCGAATTCGTCGGCGGGCAGGCTCCCGCCCGGCTCTCCCAGGCGGCCCTCGAGACGCTCGCGGTCATCGCCTACAAGCAGCCGGTCACACGCAGCCAGGTCGCCTCCATCCGCGCGGTGAACGTCGACTCGGTCGTTCGCACGCTGCTCGCGCGCGGGCTGATCACCGAACTGTTCGCCGACTCCGAGACCGGCGCCATCAACTACGGCACTAGTGACACGCTGCTGCAGAACCTCGGCATCAACTCGCTCGACGAGCTGCCGCCGATCTCGCCGCTGCTCGACGACGGCGCCGACGGATTCGACGAAGGAACCATCCGATGACTGACAACACCGCCCCAGAGGGCGTCCGGCTGCAGAAGGTGCTCGCCGCTGCGGGGGTCGCCTCCCGTCGCGTGGTGGAGAACTACATCGTCGAGGGGCGCATCCGCGTCAACGGCGTCGTCGTGGAAGAGCTCGGGCGACGCATCGACCCGGAGACCGATCAGGTCGACGTCGACGGCACGGCGATCCAGCTCGATGTCTCCAAGCGCTACATCCTGTTGAACAAGCCCACCGGTGTGGTCAGCACCATGAAGGACGAGAACGGGCGGCCGGACCTCCGCCGCTTCACCAGCGAGTACGAGGAGCGCCTCTACAACGTCGGCCGGCTGGATGCCGAGACCAGCGGACTGCTCCTCCTCACCAACGACGGCGAGCTCGCCCACGTGCTCGCGCATCCGTCGTTCGGGGTCACCAAGGTGTACATCGCCAAGGTCGAGGGCACCGTCACCGCGCAGGTCATCCAGAAGCTCACGAAGGGTTTCGATCTGGAGGACGGGTTCATCAAGGCAGATAAGGCGCGACTGCTGGATGCCTCACAGGGTGCGAGCCTGGTCGAACTCACCCTGCACTCCGGCCGCAATCGGATCGTGCGCCGCATGATGGCTGAGGTGGGGCACCCGGTCACCGAGCTCGTGCGCCGTCAGTTCGGCCCGCTGCACCTGGGAACGCTCCCGGCGGGGAAGTCCAGGGAACTGACTAAAATCGAACGTGGTGCGCTGTTGACTCTCGCGCGCCACGACGCCCCTGCGGACGCCACGCCGGGAGATGCCCAGGAGACCGAGTGAGCGACACCGCCAGAACCCATGGCAACGGCAACGCGCCGCGCCTTTCGGGGACCGTCCGCGTCGTGGGCGCCGGACTGCTCGGCGCGAGCATCGGACACGCTCTGCGCGCGAAGGGCATCGATGTCGTCCTTGCCGACACCTCGCCGGCGCAGCTGCGCCTGGCGATCGACTACGGCGCCGGCCGGGCCGCCCGTGCCGATGACACTCCCGCATTGATCGTCGTCTCGGTGCCGCCGGATGTCACCGCTGAGGTGATCGAGGCCGAGCTCACCCGGTTCCCGGATGCCGTCGTCACCGATGTCGCGAGTGTGAAGCTCGATCCGTTCCGCGCTCTCACGGAGCGCGGCGTCGACATCTCCCGGTACATCGGCTCGCATCCCCTTGCCGGCCGGGAGCGCGGGGGAGCGATCTCGGCTCGTGCCGACCTGTTCATCGGGCGTCCGTGGGTCGTCTGCCGCGACGAGGAGACGCGTGCCGCAGATCTCGCGCTCGTCGAGGACCTCGCCCTCGATGTCGGTGCGATGCCGATCGAGATGACGCCCGAGGAGCATGACCGCTCTGTCGCCCTCACCTCGCACGTCCCGCAGGTCGTCGCGAGCCTGCTGGCCGCGCGCCTCGCGGGTGCCGACGAGGATGCTCTGCGTCTCGCCGGGCAGGGGGTGCGCGACACGACGCGCATCGCAGCATCCGCTCCCGAACTGTGGGTGCAGATCCTCGGCGCGAATGCCGAACCTGTCGTCGAAGTGCTCGATGCTCTCGCGACCGATCTGAAGACGGTGTCGGAGGCGCTGCGGCAACCGGCGGCGCCCGGAGCCCGCCGCGTCGTCGCCGAGACGATCCGTCAGGGCAATGACGGCGTCGAAAGACTTCCGGGCAAGCACGGCCAGAACCGCCGATTCGAGCAGCTGATCGTCATGGTCGATGACACTCCCGGCCAGCTCGGCCGCCTGTTCGGCGAGCTCGGCGAGCTGGGCGTGAACGTGGAGGACCTGCGCCTGGAGCACTCGCCGGGGGCGCAGTTCGGCCTCGCCGAGATCAGCGTGGCTCCTGCCGCGCTGCGAGGCGCGGTGGAAGGGCTCCAAGAGCGCGGCTGGCGGATTGCAGGAGCGACCAATGAGTGATTTCATCGCCATCGACGGACCAGCGGGATCGGGCAAGTCGAGCGTCTCCGCGGCGATCGCGCGCCAGCGCGGCTACGGCCTGCTCGACACCGGTGCAGCGTATCGAGCGCTGGCCTGGCATGTCCTGGACCGCGGCGACGACACGGATGACGCGCAGGCGGTCATCGCCGCGGCATCCGATTTCGATCTTCGACTCGGGCTCGACCCCGACGACCGCACCGTCGCCGTCGGCGAGACCGACATCACCGCGGCGATCCGTGAGCCGCGCGTCTCCGGTGCCGTCAGCGGCGTCGCCCGCGTGCCCGCCGTGCGCGAACAGGTCAACATCTTCTTCCGGTCGCTGGTCGCGAAGGCTGACCAGCCGGCCGTCGTCGTCGAAGGACGCGACATCACCACCGTCGTCGCGCCGGACGCCCCGGTGCGCATCCTGCTCACGGCAGCCCCGGAGGTTCGTGCGGCCCGCCGCGCGGGGGAACTCGCCGGCGAGAACGCCGCTGCCGTTGCCGAGTCGTTGCATCGGCGCGACGCATCCGACAGTGCGGTCGTCGACTTCTTGAATGCCGCAGAGGGCGTCGACGTCGTCGACACGACGCACCTCGATTTCCCACAGACCATCGACGCCGTACTCGCGGTGATCGACCGAAAGCAAGGAGCGGAACATGGCCGCTGAAGAAGAGTACGAGGGTGGCCCCGACCACCTCGCCGAGAAGATGGACGAGCTCGACGAGCAGCTCGCCGAACAGCGCGCGGAGGCTCTGCGCGCCGGACTCGCCGACTACGACCTCGATGAGGATGACGCCGCTCTCCTCGCCGGACTCACGCAGGGCGAGGGCGGAATCGAATTCCTGCCCGCGCTGCCGGTCGTGGCGATCGTCGGGCGCCCGAACGTCGGCAAGTCCGCGCTGGTGAACCGTATCCTCGGACGCCGTGAGGCCGTCGTCGAGGACACACCTGGCGTCACTCGCGACCGCGTCACGTACAAGGCCGAGTGGAACGACCGGCGCTTCTCGCTCGTCGATACCGGCGGGTGGGAACCGGATGCCAAGGGCATCGACCGCTCCGTCGCAGCTCAAGCCGAGGTCGCGATCGACCTGTCGGATGTCGTGCTGTTCGTCGTCGACGCCATGGTGGGTGCCACCTCGACCGATGAGCACGTGGTGAAGCTGTTGCGCAAGAGCGGCAAGCCGGTGTTCCTCGTCGCGAACAAGATCGACGACACCCGTCAGGAGCCCGAATCAGCAGCCCTGTGGAACCTCGGACTCGGCCAGCCGTACCCGACCTCGGCCGTGCATGGCCGCGGGGTCGCCGATCTGCTCGACGCTGTGCTCGAGAAGCTCCCCAGCATCTCAGCCATCGCGAAGTACGAGGTCGGCGGTCCGCGCCGCGTCGCGATCCTCGGGCGCCCGAACGTCGGCAAGTCGTCGCTGTTGAACAAGGCCGCGGGGGAGGATCGCGTCGTCGTCAACGAGCTCGCTGGCACCACCCGCGATCCGGTGGACGAGGTCGTCGAACTGGGCGGAAAGCTCTGGCGCCTGGTGGACACCGCCGGCATCCGCCGCCGAGTGCACCTGCAGCAGGGAGCCGACTTCTACGCGTCGCTGCGCACGTCGGCCGCTCTCGAGAAAGCCGAGGTCGCCGTCGTCGTGCTGGACGTCTCCGAGTCGCTCAGCGAGCAGGACGTGCGCATCATCGACCTGGTGCTCGAGTCAGGGCGTGCGCTCGTGCTCGCGTTCAACAAGTGGGATCGCCTGAGCGATATCGACCTGGAGAACCAGGATCGCCGCCGCTACCTGGAACGTGAGATCGAGCAGGACCTCGCCCACGTCACGTGGGCGCCGCGGGTGAACATCTCCGCGAAGACCGGTCGTCACTTCGACAAGCTCGTGCCCGCGCTCGAGACGGCGCTGGAGAACTGGGATCGTCGCATCCCCACGGGCAAGTTCAACGCGTTCCTCAGCGAGCTCGTCGCCGAGCATCCTCACCCCCTGCGCGGAGGCAAGCAACCGCGCATCCTGTTCGGCACGCAGGCGTCCACGCGCCCGCCGACGTTCGTGCTGTTCACGACCGGCTTCCTCGACCCCGGCTACCGGCGGTTCATCCAGCGTCGCCTGCGCGAGCTGTACGAGTTCGAGGGGACGCCGATCGTCATCAACATGCGCGTGCGGGAGAAGCGCCAGCGGTAAGCCGCGCCTCCTTGCCCGGCGGCGCCTTGAATGGTGCAATGGAGGATGGATGCCGTGACCACGCGGCGTCTGTCATCTGTGCCCACAAGGCCTGCCGAAAGAGGATGCAATGTCGCACACCCTGCCCCTTCCCGAGTTCTCCCACGAGCGGGTGGAGGTGATCACCGGCCGGCGCAGCGGATTGTTCATCGCTGTCGCACTGCACTCGTCTGTGCTCGGCTCTGCTCTCGGCGGCGCGCGGCTGTGGACCTACCCGCACTGGAGCGATGCGCTCGGTGATGCCCTGCGTCTGTCGGCGGCGATGACGCTGAAGAACGCTACCGCCGGCCTCGACGCCGGTGGCGGAAAGTCTGTCATCGGGCTCGACGCTGGCACTGAGCTCGACGACGAGCGGCGCCGCGATGCCTTCCTCGACCTCGGCGACGCCGTGGAGTCGTTCGGCGGTCTCTACCGCACGGCCGAGGACGTCGGATCGACGATGAATGACATGGCCGTGGTCGGTGAGCGCACCGCGCACGTCGTCGGCCTTCCGGATGCTGCGGGCGGCTCGGGCGAACCTGCGGGGCCGACCAGCCTCGGCGTGTACGAGTCGCTGCGTGCCGTGCTCGAGCGGACGACGGGATCGGCAGACGTCGCCGGTCGGCGCATCACGATCTCCGGGCTCGGACAGGTCGGCGGGCGTCTGGCCGTTCGGCTCTCCGCCGAGGGTGCCGTGCTGACCGTCACCGATGTCAACCCTGCTCGTCAGCATCTCGCTGGTGAGCTCGGGGCAACGTGGGTGGAGCCCGGTGCCGAGCACGTCGTGGCTTCGGACGTGTTCGTTCCGGCCGGCATCGGCGGACTGCTGACCGACGATGTGATCGATGCGCTGGACACCCGTGCGGTGTGCGGGCCGGCGAACAATCCGCTGGCGTCGCACGATGGCGCGGAGCGCCTGGCGCAGCGCGGCATCCTGTACGCCCCCGATTTCGTGGTGAATGCCGGCGGGGTTATCTATCTCGATCTCGAAGCCAAGCAGCTCGGCACGCGCGACGAGATCATGGGGCGCGTCGCGCAGATCGGCGACACGGTGCGCCGGATCCTCGCGGA
>JBQDFB010000049.1:0-15803 GCA_052085045.1 Microbacteriaceae bacterium
GTGAGGAACTGCTGCACGGTGCGATGCAGCATCGGGCCCCGCCACGCGACGACGGCCTCGCCGTCGCGCAGGAACATGCCGATCGAGACCGCCTTCACGCCGTGCGCGACCGGCGGCAGCATGAGGTCGTCGATGCGGGTGGGCTGCGTGCCCGCCGGGATGCCGAGGAGCCCGGGGATCGAGAAGCCGTGTACGTCGGCATCCACGAGTCCGACGGCCAGCCCCTGCGCGGCCAGGGCGACGGCGAGGTTCGCAGTGACGGTCGACTTGCCCACCCCGCCCTTGCCGCTGGAGACGAGGATCACGCGCGTGAGGGAATCGGGGCCGAACGGCATCTGTCGTACCGGCCGGCCCGCGCGCAGCTTCTCGGTGAGCGCCTTGCGTTCGGCCGGGGTCATGACGCCGACATCGACCGTGACGTCGGCGATGCCCGAGACGGATGCCGCGGCACGCCGCACGTCGGATTCGATGCGGTCGGCGGCGGGGCACCCGACGATCGTCAGGGCGATGCCGACTCTGGCGTGGTCGCCGTCGACGGAGATGTCGCGGAGCATGTCGAGCTCGCCGATCGGCTGGCGCAGCTCGGGATCGGTCACGGCGCCGACGGCCTGACGGACACGGTCTGCGACACTCATGGGCGCGGGCGGCGCGGTTTGGTCGAGACGGGCCCGGTGCGCGCATCCGGGGCCTCCGCGTCGTTGTCGCCATCGAGGTCTGCGAGCAGCGCCCGCAGCTCTAGTCGCAGCACGTCCCGCGTCACCGCCTGGGAGTTGCGCTCCTCCAACGACATCCGCAGCGCGACGATCTCGCGGGCGAGGTACTCGGTGTCGGCGAGGTTGCGTTCCGCGCGCTGGCGATCCTGCTCGATCTGCACGCGGTCGCGGTCATCCTGCCGGTTCTGCGCGAGCAGGATGAGCGGGGCGGCGTACGAGGCCTGCAGCGAGAGGATGAGCGTCAGCGCCGTGAAGCCGAGGGCGGCGGAGTCGAAGCGCCACCAGCCGTTCTGCTCGGCGACGACGGTGTAGACCATCCACATCATGCAGAACAGCGTCAGCATCAGGAGGAACGCCGGGGTTCCCATTGCTCTGGCGACCCATTCGGTGAATCGGCCGAACCGGTCACGGGACTCCGGGCGCAGCTGCCGCGGCCGTGCCCCGCCGCGGCCGAGCGGGGCATCCAGACCCGAGCGATCGCTCTTGGCCATCATCGCGCGCCTTCCGGGGTCAGAGAGTCATCGGCATCCTGCGTTCGCCAGTCGTCCGGCAGCAGGTAATCGAGCACGTCATCGATGCTCACCACGCCGACGAGCCGGTTCGCAGCATCCACGACGGGGAGCGAGACGAGGTCGTAGCTCGCGAGCAGACGGGCCGTCTCCGCGGCGGATGCCGTGGCGGCGATCGGCTCCATCGTGTCGTCGACGATGGCGCCGAGGCGCTCGTGGGGCGGGTAGCGCAGCATCCGCTGGAAATGCACGACCCCGAGGAGGCGGCCGGTGGGTGTCTCGAACGGGGGGAGGGTGACGAAGACTGCGGCGGCCAACGCGGGATGCATCTCGTGACGGCGGATGAGCGCGAGTCCCTCGGCGACGGTCGCGTCGGCCGACAGGATGATCGGCTCCGTCGTCATCAGACCGCCGGCCGTGTCGGCGCCGTAGCTGAGCAGAGTGCGGACGTCCTCGGCCTCTTCGGGCTCCATGAGGTCGAGCAGCTGCTCAAGGCGCTTCTTCGGCAACTGCGCGAGCAGGTCGGCGGCGTCGTCGGGTTCCATGTGGTCGAGGATGTCGGCCGAGCGCTCGTCGCCGAGCCCGTCCAGGATGCGCACCTGATCCTCCTCGGGCATCTCCTCGAGGGCGTCGGCGAGGCGGTCGTCGGGGAGCTCCTCAGCGACCTCGATCAGGCGCTTCTGCGGCAGGTCGAGCAGCGTCGTCGCGAGATCGGCGGCGTGCAGCTCGGAGTACGACGCGACGAGCTGCTCTGCGGACTGGGATTCGCCGGGGGCGCGCTTCTCGGCGACCTCGTTCCACGCAGCGAACGTCGTCGGCCCCTTCGCGAAGGGGGAGGCGCTCGTCTTCGGCTTGCGCAGGAAGAGCTGGCTGATGTCCCAGTCGCCGAGCCGATTGGGCTCGATCGCCACGTCTTCGATCACGGCACTGCCGCTGCCGTCGGTGAGCTCGACGCGGCGGCCCAGCAACTCGGCCAGCACGCGCACCTCACCGGGGCGGGGCTGGAAGCGCCGCACGTTGATGAGGCCGGTGGTCAGCACCTGGCCGGCGCGGATCGAGGTGACCCGTCCGATCGACATGAAGACGTGGCGCCGGCCGGGGATCTCGATGACGAGGCCGATCACGCGGGGTGAGACGGTACTTCGGTACACGATGACGACATCCCGGACCTTGCCGAGCCGGTCGCCCACGGGGTCGAAGACGGCGCAGCCGGCCAGGCGCGCGACGAAAACCCGTTGTGTGCTCACGCTCCCAGCGTAGTCCGCAGGGGTCGGATCTCGGGCTGACCGGGGCGGCGCATGGAACAATGGCGGGATGAGCATGTTGAACCGTCCGGCCAGCGGCGCAGAGGTCGGCGAGACCGTCGCGTCGGTCCGCGAATACGAGGGCGCCCAGAAGACGGTCTCGAAACTGATCGCCGGCGACGTCCCCGCCCGTGACATCGCGATCGTCGGGCAGGGCGTGCGCACGATCGAGCGCGTCACGGGGCGCCTCGGCTATGCCGCGGCCGCCCGGTCGGGGGCGGTCAACGGCGTGCTCATCGGCCTGCTGCTCTCCGCGATCCTCGTGATCGGGAACCCGGATGCTCCGATCCAACTGTTCGTCGGCTTCGTCTTCATCGGCGTCGCACTCGGCATGATCCTGAGCCTGGTGACGTACGCGATCGTCCGGCGCCGTCGTGATTTCGCCAGCGTCACCCAGCTCGCCGCCGATCACTACGAGGTCACCGTGCTGGCGGCGTCGCTCGCGAAGGCGCGCGAGGCGCTGGGCACGCCAGAGCGCACCCAGGTGGTGCGCCCGCCCGTCGACCTCGACGAGCCTCCCCGGTACGGCGAGCGTGTCGCCCCGGGAGCGGATGCCGAGACGGCTGCTCAGACACCGTCCGGGCACATCATCCCGCCGCGGCCGGCAGATCCCGCGCCGCGCTACGGAGAGCGGGTCGAGCCGGCCGAGCCGGAAGAGTCTGCCGCGCCTGAGGAGCCTGCCGCGCCTGAGGAGCCTGGCGCGTCTGAGTAGCCTGCCGAATCTGACGTCTCTGCCGACAGCACGAACCCCGACGCGACGCCGAATCCGACCGACGACCACCGCTGAGCCGCTCACCCAGGAGGATCGATGACTACGCCCGAGTCGAATGAGGCGCCGCAGACCGCGGACGGACAGCATCCGGCGAACGGATCGCATGGATTCGCGCAGCAGCCGCCGGCACCGGCGCAGCCGTACCCGGCGCCCGCGCAGCCTTACCCGACGTACCAGGGTCAGCCGGTGCCTGCCCAGCCGGCTCCCGCCCAGCCGGCTCCGCCGTACGCGGGCCAGCAGCCCGTCCAGCAGCCGTATCCGGGCCAAGCCGCCCCCGCCCAGCAGTACCAGCCGTATCCGGGCCAGCCGTACCAGGGCCAGCCCGGACCCTACCCTGGCCAGCCCGGACCCTACCCTGGCCAGCCCGGTGCGCCGTACGGCTACCCCGTGCCGGTGCGCACGCCGACGGGAACACTGTCGTGGGCGCTCGGGTTCCTCGTTTTCCTGGTGTTCCCCTTCATCAGCGGCATCATCTCCGGTGTGGCGATGGGACTGAGCTACGGATCAGCGGCAAAGCACGGCGGGATTGCACGCGAGAACGGGCGGTCGGCAGCGAACTGGGGGTTCACCTACGTCCTCGTGTCGGTCGTGCTGGTGATCGCGCACTTCGTCATGCTCGCGGCGTTGTCGGGCACGAGCGCCGCTCGCGGGTTCTTCCCGATCGGCCTTCCGCTGACGGTGTACTTCGTGATCTCGCTCCTGCACATCGTGCTGGTCATCGTCGGCACGGTGCGTGCGTCCAGCGGCAAGGTCATGAAGGTGCCGTTCGCCATCCCCTTCATCCGCGCATGAGCCTGACGGTCGAGCTCCCGAAGGGGCCGACCTCGGTCTCGACGACGTGGGATGCAGGGGACGGTCGGGGCACGGTGCTCGTCGCGCACGGCGCCGGCGCCGGTATGGAGCATCCGTTCCTCGTCGGCTTCACAGACGCGCTGAACGAGCTCGGCTTCTCGACGATGCGGTTCAACTTCCCGTATCGCGAGCAGGGCAGGCGCATGCCGGGGCCGGCAGCGCACGCGATTGCGACCTGGCGGGTTGCGGTGGAGCATGCTCGGGAGCGGATGCCGGATGCTCCGCTGTGGGCGGCCGGCAAGTCGTACGGCGGACGTATGGCATCGATGGCCGTTGCCGATGGGGTCGAGGTCGACGGCTTGGTCTACCTCGGGTATCCGCTGCATCCGCCGGGGGAGCCCGAGAAGCTGCGCGCTGAACACCTGCCCGCGATCGCGGTGCCGCAGCTGTTCATCGAGGGCACGAACGATCCGTTCATCCAGCCCGTCTCGCAGCTCGAGGACGTCGTCGCGACCTGTCAGGATGCCCGCATCGCCTGGATCGACGGCGGCGGCCACTCCTTCGAGGTCAAGGGCCGCAAACGCCCGGCCGAAGAGGTGGGAGCATCGCTCGCCCCTCTGGTTGCGGACGGCCTGCCGCGGTAGACAGTGACGCGCGAGCAGAAGCGCGGAGCGTCAGAGGTCGAGGAAGTCGCCGAGCCACGTCCGCACGGATGCGAGGCAGCCGGCCGAGACGCTTCCGGCACCTCCGGTCAGGCGCTCGCGTGAGAGCGTTCGCGGCTGTTCCGTCATGATCCAGGACGGCCGCTCCAGACCGCTCGGACCCTCGACTCGAACATGATTGGGCCAGCCGCGGTCCGTCGTCGTGATCGGCAGCGCGATGACCAGCGTCGTCACAGCATCCAGGTATCCGGCGGATGCGACGACGAGTACCGGGCGGTGTCCGCCCTGCTCGCGGCCGCGCACCGGCTCAAGGGCTGCCCAGGCCACCATGCCGGGCGCGAACTCGCGCCTCGTCATGCGCCCGAATCTGACGACTCTGCGTCACTCAACTCGGTGCGTTCCCACTCCGCCGACTCTGCGGCGTGCGAACCTGCATCCGCTAGGGCTGTGTTCGCGATCGCGGTCTTCAGCGTTTGCAGGCGAAGGCGGCGGTCCTCGGCATCCGCAAGTCGCGAGAGATGCGCGCCGAGCGTGAGCCCTTCCCGTGCCGCCTGGTCCTTGAGCCGATCGCGGAGCTCATCGTTCACCTTGATCGTCGTTGTCATACTTTGAGTATACCGCGTCAGCGGTGCTGCCAACGGAACAACATGAGCCGCAGTGCCGCCCCGATCTTCATCGGCACGATCTCACCGAGTCGGTGCTCGTCAGCGCGGACGAGGCGATCGGCGAGGTCGGGGCGCTGCTGCCGCAGATACTCCCGACCGACTTCGGCGTGCGGCGAGTTCGAGACGATCTTGATGACGTCGGCGTGCTCGATGAGCGGGATCGCGTTCTCGATGTTCTCCCACGTCGAGCGGCTGCTCGGCTCGAGGACGATACGCCCGGTGTAGTCGAGCTCCTCGCGGGCGAAGCGCTCCATGATGACCGCCTCCGGAGTGTCGCCCTCCACCGTGCCGCCGCACATCACGACCGTGGTGTCGGCCTCCCGGTCGATCGAGCGGATGCCGGCGCGCACACGATAGCGATTGACGAAGTTCGCGCTCTCACCGTGATTGCCGTAGCCGAGCACGACGACAGCTTCGGTAGCCGGGCGTTCGGCGGTGACGGGCGCGGGTATGCCCAGCATCCGCCAACTCGAACGCCAGTTCACGAACTCGGCCCACGCGGCCAACGCCGTGTACGCGGCGAAGCCGGTCCAGAACAGGCGGCGCGTGAGGTGGCCGGAACCGCTCAAGCCTTCGAACCCCGCTCGATCCATGCCTCGACCTCGTCGGCCGTGCGCGGAATGTCGGCCGACAGATTCACCGGGCCCTCAGCCGTCATCAGGATGTCGTCTTCGATGCGCACGCCGATGCCGCGCAGTTCTTCCGGCACGGTGAGGTCGTCGATCTGGAAGTACAGGCCGGGCTCGATCGTGAAAACCATCCCTGCCTCCAGTACGCCGTCGTAGTACATCTCGCGACGGGCCTGCGCGCAGTCGTGCACATCGATTCCCAGGTGATGAGACGTGCCGTGCACCATGTAACGGCGGTGCTGGCCGCCCGCATCGGCATCCAGCGCCTCGTCTGCGGTGACCGGCAGAATGCCCCACTCGGCCGTGCGTGCGGCGATCACGGCCATCGCGGCCTCGTGAACCTCGCGGAACTTCACACCGGGCCGGGCTACCGCGAACGCGGCATCCGCAGCTTCGAGCACCGTGTCGTAGACGCGTCGCTGCACGTCCGAGAAGGTGCCGTTCACGGGCAACGTGCGGGTGATGTCGGCGGTGTACAGGCTGTCTGCCTCGACACCGGCATCCACGAGGATGAGATCGCCGGGGATCACGGCGCCGTCGTTGCGCGTCCAGTGCAGGTAGCAGGCGTGCGGGCCGGAGGCCGAGATGGTGTCGTATCCCTCGCCGTTGCCGTCTTCACGGGCACGGCGGTGGAAGACGCCCTCGACGACGCGCTCGCCGCGGGCGTGCTGGGCAGCATCCGGCAGAGCGGTGATGATGTCGTCGAACCCGCGTGCGGTGATCTCGACCGCGCGACGCATCTCGGCGATCTCGTACTCGTCCTTCACCAGACGCAGCTCCGAGACGAAGCGCTCCAGCTCGGCATCCGCCAGCGTGAGATCGTCATTGGTCGCGCCGAAGGCGGCGAGGTGGTCGGTCGCGACGGCCAGGTCGGCGGCGACCCCGGCGAGCGAGGGGCGCGGGCCGATCCAGAACTCGCCGACCGTGGCGTCCGCGTAGAACTCGGTCGTGGTGCGGTCGGCGCGCTCGCGGAAGTACAGGGTCACGTCGTGCCCGCCGCCGCCAGCCGCTGCGGAACTCGGTTCGAACACCAGCACGGAGTCGGGCTCGGTGTCTGCGGCCCACCCCGTGAGGTGCGCGAACGCGGAGTGCGCGCGGAACGGGTAGTCGGTGTCATTGCTGCGCTGCTTCAGCGAACCCGCTTCGATCACGACGCGCTTGCCGGGGAACGCGGCCGACACCTTTGCGCGCCGGGCGGCGGCGAACGCGGCCTGCGGGCGCGCGCTGGGCAGCGACTCCGGGCGGTCGGCCCATCCGGTCGAGATCGTGTCGAGGAATCCGCGCGGGAACGGCTGTTTGCGGTTCGTGACGGGGGCCTCTTCGATCGTCTCGTTCTCTGCGGTGCTCATACCTCCAGTCTCTCACTCCTGCGTAGGGTGGGGAGTGTGGTGATTCTCGTCGATCTCGTGCTCGTGATCGTGTTCTGCGTGATCGGGCGGCTCTCGCACGCCGAGGGCATCTTCAGCGATCTGCCCGGGCTGGTGAACACGATCTGGCCGTTCGTCGTCGCGGCCCTCGTCGCCCATGTCGTGCTGTTGGCGCGCCGGGTGCGGGCCGAGCGGATGCTCCCGGGCCTGGTCGTCTGGGCCGTCACGTTGGTGCTGGGCCTCGGACTGCGTGCGGTGAGCGGCCAGGGGACGGCACTGCCGTTCATCATCGTCGCCACGCTCACCCTGGCGCTGTTCCTGCTCGGGTGGCGCGCGGTGCTCGCGCTCGTGCGTCGGCTCAGCCGGCCGGCTCGAGCTGCGCGATGAGGGCACGGTGGTCGGAACCTGCGGCGTCGAGCACGAGCGAACCGGTCGGGTTCCAGTTCTGACTGGCCATGACGTGGTCGATCGGCGCGCCGACGAGCTCCGGATACTCAGCGGGCCAGGTGCCGGTGGTGCCCGTTCCCGTGCGTGCGGCCACATCGCGGCAGTGGCCCATATCGCCGCCCGCTGTGCCGAGTCCGGCCATGTGGTCGAGGGTCGCGTTGAAGTCGCCGGCGAGGATGAAGTCGCCCTCGGGGCATTGATCGGCGATCCATTTCAGGTCTGACTGCCAGCGCACCATCGCCTCGACGCGCGGTGCGACGGCGTGGACCGCCACGATCGTGGGACCGGTGCCGTTCAGCGGCATCGCGACGGCGCTCGGCACCGAACTGGTATTGCTGCTGCCGTCCTGCGACGACGCGATCACCGAGTACTCGCCGAGCTCCGGCGAGATCAGGATCGTCGTCTCCCACGCCTGCGGGCCGTTCTCGACGTTGCCGAACTGCACGTGGTGCACCCACATCGGGTGGCCCTGTTCGCGCAGCATGACCGCGATGCGCTCGCCGACCGATTCCGCGGTCTCCGGCAGGGTCACGATGTCGACCTCCTGCGTGAGGATCGAATCGGCGATCGTCTCGGCGCTGACGGCCTCGCCCGCCGTGTTCCACGTCAGTACGCGCACGCTCGCATCGGTCTTCTCCGGCAGAGTGCCAGTGCCGAATCCGCGCACTGCGCCGATCGCTCCGGTGGCCGCTGCGGCGAGCAGCGCGACGATGAGAATAGATGCTGCGAATCCCCGCAGCGGCCGGGCGAACAGCAGCAGCAGTGACAGCACCGCGATCGCGAGGAAAGCGGCCAGGACGAGCCCGCGGACGGCGACCAACTGCGCGAACGGGAAGGTCTGCTCGAGGTCGAAGAACTGCGGCCACACCACGATCGCCGACGCGATCGCGAAGAGCACCGTGATGAGGATCCCCAGCAGACGAAACACCCCCCGAGCCTACGGGCGCACGCTGTGAATCACCTGCCGCGGGGGCTCCGCCCCAGCCCGTGTCTGCGGCAGTATGGTCGGATTATGACCGACGTGCCGATGTTCGCAGGACCCAACGATCTGCATCTGCACTCGAACCACTCCGACGGCACCGAGAGCCCCGCTGAGGTCGTCCGCCAGGCGCACGCGCACGGCATCCGCACACTCGCCCTCACCGACCACGATCGCACGACCGGATGGGACGAGGCGGCAGAGGTCACGGCATCCCTCGGAATGACATTCATCCCGGGCATGGAACTGTCTGCGAAGCACCAGTGGCGCAGCGTGCACGTGCTCGGGTACCTGTTCGATCCCGAGAACACGGCGCTGCGCGCCGAGACCGACCGCATCCGCGACGACCGGGTCGGTCGCGCCGAGCGCATCGTCCGCAACATCGGCCGCGACTACGAACTGTCGTGGTCGGATGTGCTCGCACAGACGACGGCAGATGCCACGGTCGGCCGCCCGCACATCGCAGACGCCCTCGTCGCCCGCGGCATCGTCCGCGATCGGTCGGAGGCGTTCGACGGCATCCTGCATCCGCGCGAGGGGTACTACGAGCCGCACTACGCGCCGGATTCGCTCACGGCCGTCCGGCTGATCACCGGGGCGGGGGGAGTGGCGATCATCGCCCACCCGGTGACCTCCGGGCGCGACCGAATGATGCCGGTGGCCTTCATCGAGCAGCTGATCGCCGCGGGGCTCGGCGGGTTCGAGATCGAGCACCGTGAGAACACGGAGGTAGGAAAGCGCACGTTGCGCACGCTCGCCGCGAAGCACGACCTGATCGTCACCGGCTCGAGCGATTACCACGGCGCCGGCAAGCCCAACCTGCCCGGCGAGAACACCACCGCCGACGAGATGGTCTCCCGGATCATCTCGTCGGCGTCAGGAACACGCCCCCGCTACCCGGGAGCATGACCCGCGAAGCTCAGGCGCCAGCCGGCGCGGCACCACCGGAGCGGCGGCGGCGACGACGGCGCTGCGGGGCCGACTTGCCGTCGCGGTGCTCGCTGGTGGCATCGCCGTCGTGGGTACCGGCACCTTCGGCGTCGCGGTCCGCAGCCGGGGCATCCGATCCGCGGGCAGTCGAGGTCTCGGCACCCTCGGTGAACGTCGAGCCGACCGCACCGGCAGAGCCGCCACGGCGACGACGGCGGCGGCGACGCGTGGTGCCCTCATCGGTGCCCTCGGCCGCAGCATCCGCAGCCTTCTGCGGCTGACGCTGGCGGCGCTCGGAAGCGGGCTTCTCCGCCTTCGGCGCCGTGGTCAGACGACCCTTGGTGCCCTCGGGGATGTTGAGATCCTCGAACAGGTGCGGGCTCGACGAGTACGTCTCGACGGGCTCGGGCTGACCGAAGTCCAGGGCGCGGTTGATGAGGGCCCACTTGTGCAGGTCCTCCCAGTCGACGAAGGTGACCGCGATGCCGGTCTTTCCCGCGCGGCCGGTGCGACCAGCGCGGTGCAGGTACGTCTTGTCCTCATCGGGGATCGTGTGGTTGATCACGTGCGTGACGTCGTCGACATCGATGCCTCGCGCGGCGACATCCGTGGCGACGAGAACATCGCGCTTTCCCGCCTTGAACGCCGCCATCGAGCGTTCGCGCTGCTCCTGACCCATGTCGCCGTGCACACCGCCGACGTTGAATCCACGGTCGCCGAGTTCATCGACGAGACGCTGGGCCGCACGCTTCGTGCGGGTGAAGATCACGGTTTTGCCTCGTCCCTCGGACTGCAGGATGCGGGCGATGACCTCGTCCTTGTCCATCGAGTGCGCGCGGTAGACGAGGTGCTTGATGTTGGCCTGCATGAGGCCCTCATCGGGGTCGTTCGCGCGGATGTGGATCGGGCTCGACATGAAGCGGCGCGCGAGGGCGACGATCGGCCCGGGCATCGTCGCCGAGAACAGTTGGGTGTGGCGAACGGCCGGCACCTTCTGGAAGATCTTCTCGATGTCGGCGAGGAAGCCGAGGTCGAGCATCTTGTCGGCCTCGTCGAGCACGACCTCGGTCGCGTTCGAGAGATCGAGCAGGCGCTGTCCGGCCAGGTCGATAAGGCGACCGGGCGTGCCGACGACGATCTGCGCGCCGGCCTTGAGCTGGTCGATCTGCCCCTCGTACGCCTTGCCGCCGTAGATGGCGACGACGCTCGTGGAGCGGTTCGAGGTGAGCAGGTCGATGTCTTCGTACACCTGGACGGCGAGCTCACGGGTCGGCACGACGATGAGCGCCTTCACACCGTGTTCCGGGTCTTTGCCGAGCCGCTGGACGACGGGGATGCCGAAGCCGAAGGTCTTGCCCGTTCCGGTCTTGGCCTGGCCGATGATGTCCTGGCCGGGAAGGCCGAGGGGGATGGTCTGTTCCTGAATGGGGAAAGCGTCGACGATGCCCTTCGCGGCCAGCGCGTCGAGGATGTCCTGATCGATACCGAGATCAGCGAAAGAAGTCACTTGTTATGTTGCCTGTCCGGCGGCCTTGCGAAGATGCGAGCCGCCACGTCACGGATCCACGCCGTCTCTTGTGCCACAGGCGCGGCGCCCTGCTCCGACGGCAGGACGCCTCCAGCCTACCCGAGGGGTGGCGAATCACGGGGATCCGCGCTCGCAGGTAGTCTGATTCCGTGGTGAAGTGGTTCTGGCAGCGAGACAAGCCCCGACGCACTCTGGCGCTGCGCAGCCGCGGCGACGAGGGCGGTGCGATGCGCGTCGATTTCGCCGAGCTCGCCCCCGAGCTGGATCGTTTCCTGGGGCAGGCGGCGTATCTGCAGCTGGGGTACTTCGAGACGCTCACCCGGCTGATCCGCGCGACGCCCGAGCTCGACGAGAAACAGGCGCTGACGCGTGCAGCCGGCGCGGCGCTGAGCAAGCACCGCGGCATCGTCGACGTCATCCGCGCTCAGGGCGACGACCCCACCGAGCTCATGCTGCCGTTCCGGGAGAACCTCGACGCGTTCCGCCGCAAGACCATCGGCGTCCGCCCCCGTGAGACGCTGCTCGCCGTGTACACCACGGCAGGGATGCTGGATGACTTTTACCTCGCCCTGGCCTCCAGCTACGGCACGACCGGTGCGCGTGTCGCCGACATCCTGCGCGAGGACGACGACACCGGTGAGATCGTCGCGATCCTCCGGCGCACGATCGAGAGCGACGGCGAGTGGCGCTCGCTGCTGTCGATGTGGGCCCGCCGCCTGGTCGGGGAGACCGTGCTGGTGGCGCGTCAGGGACTGCGCACCGAGCGCCTGGCCACGGATGAAGAGCGCGTCGAGCCGGTGTACACCGAGCTGATGGGCGCGCACGCGCGCCGCATGGACGCGATGGGGCTGGCCGCGTAGCCGACGGCCCGCTCGAGGACAGATGCCCTCGAAGTCAGATGCCGAGTGCTGTGCGCTTGGCAGCATCCGATCGGCGCCGGGCGGCGGTGATCATGACGCCTGCCGCAGCGGCGATCACCACGGCGCCGACGATGCTCACCAGCCAGAGCCATCCATTGTCCTGGCCGACGCCCGTCCACTGCATGATCGTGTAGATCATCGCTGACACCGCCGTCGCCACCGCGGGCACGACGATCACCCCGCGCAGTTCACGCTGCGGGATGAGATAGTGCACGGCGATGCCGAGAGCGCACGCGGCGATCAGGGCGAGGAGGATGTACATCTCGGGTCAGGCGACGAAGCCGACGCGACGAGACTCCTCGGTGCCCAGTTCGATGTAGGCGAGGTTCGCAGTCGGCACGATGTACGAGTTGCCCTTGACGTCGATGAAGCTCACGTGGGCGGCGTTCTGCTCGAGAGCGGCTGCCACCTGGGTGCGGATCTCCTCTGCGCCGGTGGCGGTTTCGAAGTTCAGCTCGCGGCCGGTGTTGATGATGCCGATGCGGATTTCCACGCGTGCTCCTTGAAGATTCGGGGACTGAGACGACTCTACCCCGGGGGCTGCGACGACGGATCGGCTGCGCGACCGGTTTCGCCCTGGGCGCACACGCCAGCCGGGCGCGCCGCCGGCCGGCGATGTCGTCGGCGGCCGATACCGTGGATGCCATGACCCGAGGCGCCGCCAGCAGAGCCCAGGGCGCCGCCAGCAGAGAACGGGATGCCGGGCAGCGCGCCGTCGTCGACGCACCCGTGGCGGCATCCGGGGTCGTCATCGGCGCGCCCGGGACCGGCAAGACGTCCACACTCGCGGACCGCGTCGTCTCCCTCGTGGGGGAGCGGGAGCTGCTGCCCGAGGAGGTGCTCGTCCTCACCCCGAGCCGTCAGGCGGCCACGGTTCTGCGTGATCGCATCGGCGTGCGCATCGGCCATGCCACGCCCGGTCCGCTCGCCCGCTCGCTGGGGTCGTTCGCGTTCCAGGTCGTGCGCGGTGCGATGGTGCACGCGGGCGACGAGCCGCCGGCGCTGCTCACCGGAGCCGATCAGGATCGCATCATCGCCGATCTGCTCGCCGGTGACGCCGACGACGAACAGCACGGCATGCTGAGTCGCTGGCCGGACTCGCTGCCCCCGGGCGTGCGGGCGTCGAAGGAGTTCCGCTCCGAGCTGCGCGCTTTCCTCAGCGAGTGCACCGAACTCGGCGTGCTGCCCGATGAGCTCCAGCGCTCGGATCGGGTGGTCTGGGCGGCCGCCGGCACGTTCATCGACGAGTACCGTACGGTGCTCGCCGGCATGCGCACCGCCTACCGCGACGCCGCCGATCTCGTCAGTGAAGCCGCGGCGATCCTGCGCGACGCGGATGCCGCGACTCTCGGTCCCCTCGCGGCTCTGCGCGTCGTGCTGATCGACGATGCGCAGGAGCTCACTCGCGGCGGGATCACGCTCGTGCGGGCGCTGCGCGCGCGCGGCATCGCCGTGATGGCGTTCGGCGACCCGGACATCTCATCCGGTGCCTTCCGCGGCGCGAGCCCGCAACTGTTCCATGAGCTCTCCGGGCTGCTCGCGGACGTGTTCGTCCTCGACACCGCGCACCGGCAGAATCCCGCACTCACCGATCTCACTCGCACTGTCACGCAGGCGATCGGCGTCGCTGGCCGCGTCGAGCACCGACGTCCGCCCGGGCCGGCACCGGAGTCGCCGGACCCGGCGGTGCGCACGTTTCTGGCATCCTCACCGTATGAAGAAGTCGACCGGATCGCCGGCACCCTCCGCGACTGGCATCTCAGCGCTGGCATCGCCTGGAGCGATATGGCGGTCATCGCGCATGACACCCGGCAGGTGACGTCGCTGGAGACCGAGCTCGCCGCGCGCGAGGTGCCGACGCGGGCCGCCGGCGTGCAGCGCCCGCTGGGCAGCGAGGGCGTCGTCCGCGACATCGTGAGCGTCGTGCGCCTCGCCTTGCAGCCGGCCGACGAGCGCACAGCCGAAGACCTCGTCGACGCGCTGCGCTCGCCGTTCGGCGGGCTGGATGCTGTTGGTCTCAGACGCCTGCGCGCACGCCTGCGGCATGTGGAGCTCGCCGACGGCGGATCGACCCCGGCATCCGAGCTGCTGCGGCAGGCGATGGCGTTTCCCGCGCACTTCACGTTCATCGATGCACCGGAGGCCCGCACCGCCGCACGTTTCGCCACCACGATCGCCGAGACGGCCGCGGCGGCCGAGGCGGGGGAGACGATCCACGAGCTGCTCTGGCGCATCTGGGATCGGGCGCGCGCCCTCGACGGTTCTCCGCTCGCCCGGCACTGGCAGGCTACCGCCGAGCAGCCCGGCGGTGGTGACACCGCCCGAGCACTCGACGCCCTGGTCGCACTGTTCGACGCCGCCAAGCGCTTCGTCGAGCGCACCCCCCATGAGAAGCCCGAGGCCTTCGTCCGCGACATCCTCGACAGCGAGGTGCCGGAGGACTCGCTGTCCACACCCGATCGGCCGGGTCTCGTCACGCTGCTCACCCCGGCGACGGCTCTGGGCACCCAGTTCGAAGCGGTCGTCGTCGCCGGTGTGCAGGACGGCGTCTGGCCGAACACCCGCTTGCGCGGCGGACTGCTCGAGACGTGGCGCCTGGCCGATGCGGTGACGGCGGCCCGCACCGGCACTCCCGCCGCGAACCCCGGCGTTCTCGACCGGCGCCGCGACGCTCTGCACGACGAACTCCGTCTGTTCGTGCGGGCGGTGTCCCGCGCGCGATCCCGGACGCTCGTCACAGCCGTCGACGACGATGACACCGGTCCGAGCCCCTTCTTCGCCTTTCTGCCGGAGCCGCCGCCGGCATCCGATCACCCTGCTGCCGAGCATCCCCTCACGCTCCGCGGGCTGGTCGCGCGGCACCGCCGCACGCTCACGAGCGCGTCCGCCCCTGCCGTCCGTGCGGAGTCGGCCGATCAGCTGGCTGTGCTCGCGCGCGAGGGCGTGCCCGGTGCCGACCCCGCCGAGTGGTACGGCACGTCGGCGCCGTCGACCGCCGCCCCGCTGCACGATCTCACCGTCGAGGGCGCGCGGGTGTCGCCGTCGCGGATGGAGTCGTTCGAGGAGTGCGAGTTGCACTGGGCGATCTCGGCACTCGGGGGCGATACGGTGCTTCCGGCATCTGCGGGGATCGGCACGATCATCCACGAGGCGATGGAGAAGACGCCGGACGGCGACATCGAACGGATGCGTGCCGTCGTCGCCGAGCACTGGGGCGAGCTCGATTTCGAGACCGAGTGGATCAGTCGCAAGGAGCGACGCCGGGCGGACCTGTACGTCGATCGACTGCACGACTATCTCGGCGAGGTCGCCAGGGACAGCGGCCGCGTACTCGCCAGCGAGGTCGAGTTCCGCTTCGCCGTCGACGTGGATGCAGCGGGCGATCGCACAGACGCCGTTCCCACCGTGCGCGTCGGTGAAGAGACGAACGGGCCGGGGCGGGCCGTCGTGCACGGTTTCATCGACCGGGTCGAGGCGTATCCGACCGGCTCGGGCGAGCACGCGGCCGCCCGGGGCAACGGCGCGGCGACGATGGGGCCCGGTGCGGACGGCGAGCGCGTCGTGGTCGTCGATCTGAAGACCGGGA
>JBQDFB010000050.1:0-15381 GCA_052085045.1 Microbacteriaceae bacterium
CCGATCGGGTGGCCGAGATCATAGAGCGGGCATTCCCGGCATCCGTTGCCCTTCCTGCGTCAGCGGCCTTGCAGTCGACGCAGACATTCGTGCGTGCGGGGATCGCGGGCGGCGCGGTGTACGACGGTCTCGTCGGTCTCGCCGCGAAGGCTGCGGGGGTCACACTGCTCTCGTGCGACCGACGCGCAGAGCCGACGTACGCGAAACTCGGCGTCACTGTCCGCCTGATGTGACCGCTCAGGCCGCGACTGGGCGTCGGGCACCATCGAGTCGACGAGCATGACCAGCAGCGCCCCGGTGGCGAAGCCGCTGGCACCGGCGAACTCCGGGCCGACGGCATCCGCTCGCCCTCGGGAGGAGAACGCCGGGATAGGAGGAGGATTCTGTGAGATCCTTCCTCCCATCCGCGAGAAGTCCTCGGGTCCGAGCGAGCGGCGGCATCCGCGATCAGGACCAGAACACCCGGCCGATAGACTGGATCGCATGTCCAAGGTCCTTCAGTCACTCCCCGTCGGCGAGCGTGTCGGCATCGCCTTCTCCGGAGGACTCGACACCTCCGTCGCCGTCGCCTGGATGCGCGAGAAGGGTGCAGTGCCCTGCACCTACACCGGTGATCTCGGCCAGCCCGATGAGGACGACATCGAGTCCATCCCTGACCGGGCCCTTGAGTACGGTGCTGAGATCGCCCGCATCGTCGATGCGAAGACCGCGCTGGTCGAAGAGGGCTTCGTCGCCCTGCAGTGCGGCGCATTCCACATCCGCTCGGGCGGCAAGACGTACTTCAACACGACCCCTCTCGGCCGCGCCGTCACCGGCACCATGCTCGTGCGCGCCATGAAAGAGGACGGCGTCGACATCTGGGGCGACGGCTCCACCTACAAGGGCAATGACATCGAGCGGTTCTACCGCTACGGCCTGCTCGCGAACCCGCGCCTGCGCATCTATAAGCCCTGGCTCGACGCCGACTTCGTCACCGAGCTCGGCGGCCGCCAGGAGATGAGCGAATGGCTCGTCGAGCACGGCTTCCCCTACCGCGACGCCGCCGAGAAGGCCTACTCGACCGACGCCAACATCTGGGGCGCTACCCACGAGGCGAAGACCCTCGAGCACCTGAACGTGTCACTCGAGACCGTCGACCCGATCATGGGCGTGAAGTTCTGGGATCCGTCCGTCGCGATCGAGACCGAAGACGTCACCGTGACGTTCGAGGCCGGTCGACCCGTCGCCATCAACGGCGTCGAGTACTCCGACCCGGTCGCCCTCGTGAACGAAGCGAACACGATCGGCGGACGCCACGGCCTCGGCATGAGCGACCAGATCGAGAACCGCATCATCGAGGCGAAGTCGCGCGGCATCTACGAGGCTCCAGCCATGGCGCTGCTGTTCATCGCGTACGAGCGCCTTGTCAACGGCATCCTGAACGAGGACACCCTCGCGACCTACCACGAGCAGGGCCGGCGCTTGGGCCGCCTCATGTACGAGGGCCGCTGGCTCGAGCCGCAGTCGCTCATGCTGCGCGAGTCGATCCAGCGCTGGGTCGGGCTCACGATCTCGGGCACGGTCACGATCCGTCTGCGCCGCGGAGACGACTGGACGATCCTCGACACCACCAGCCCGAACCTCTCCTACGGTCCGGAGAAGCTGTCGATGGAGCGCGTCGGCGACGCCGCCTTCGGACCGATCGACCGCATCGGCCAGCTCACCATGCGCAACCTCGACATCGCCGATTCGCGCACACGCCTCGAGCAGTACGCCGGCCTCGGCCTCGTCGGCGGAGCCACGGGCGAGCTCGTCGGGCGCGTGACAGCCGGTGAGGCCTCGGAGATCACCGCATCGGATGCTGGTGACGACGCTCTCGCGGGCGCTGTGGACTCCGCATCCGAGCGCGCGGCGTTCGACTCCGGCACCGACTGACACTCGATCTCATCGAGGACGGCCCCTCGCTTTTCGCGGCCGTGTTACTAGACTGTGACCATGAGTCCCGTGAAGTCCTACGATCCGGGGCGCATACGGGGGGCAGTAACTGCGATCGAAGAAGCGAATCGCGGTATCGCTGACGCCCTGGATGTGCTCGACACCAAAGTAACCACTCTGCGTGCTGCGTGGACTGGAGAAGCTTCCGATGCATACGACGCCGCGCAGGTCGAATGGACCGCGCGACTCACCGAGATGAATAAGATTCTCGCCCAGGCTGCAGCGGCCAGCGCGAGAAGCGCAGACCGCTACGCGCGTGGCCGGAACAAGCTCAAGGAACGGTGGGCATGAACGGCGACCCGACGCCGAACCTCCTCGAACGAATGCAGTTGCTGCAAGAGCAGGGCGCCTCGATTCAGGACACGCTCCGTCAGAGTCAGAAGGACGTGGAGAGCAAGCTCGCGGAGTACATTCCGCCCGACACCGTGAACGTGGACATCACCCTCAGTGACTCCGGCTTTCCTGTCGGCCTCACGGTGACCGGACCGTCGGAGAACCGAACGGGCGCTGCGTTCACGGCATCCATCAGCTCCGCTTTCCAGCTCACTCTCGCAACGGGACCGACCCCGCCGGTCGAGGTGTCAACCGCGATCATCGACGCGATCTCCTCGGGCGAGGAGCCCCCGTCGGTGACCATCTCCGATGACCTGGGTCAGTTCTCGGTCACGGCGTCTTTCGGGAACATCCGCAGCGTCGAGACGACAGATCCGTGGGTGCAGTCATCGACCGACGAGCTGATCGCCGAGGAGATACTCCGCGTCGCCCAACAAGCCGCGAAGGCATCGGATGCCTTCCATCGATTCGAATAGAGGGAATCTTGGCCGATTACGACGAGGAAGCCCTCCGCGAGGATGCCAACGGCTCCTGGCAGGAGTGGAGCCTTCAGATGCAGAAGTGGAAAGAGACGGTGGAAGGTGTCGACATCGACCGCCAGGCGTTCTCGCTGGTACCTGGCTCGGAAAAGCTGTTCGCGGCCTTCAACACAACGATGAGTTCGGTGGCCACCTATCTGCACGATGGTGAAGAGGTCTTCGAAGGCATCGCCCGCGCGCTGCTCGACTCCGCCATCGAATATATGGAGATGGAAGGCTACGCGGAAGGTGAGATCGCGCGGGTCGAGGGAGAGATGGCTGCGCTATGAGCTACGTCGATTTCGTGCGGGAACAGATCACCAATCAGCTCAACGATGCCGAGCAACGCGTGAATGACGCGATCCGAGTCGCGCCGGGGCTGATACGTACCGCCGTCGAAGCGGCAGCGAACCACTACTTCGGAATAGCCGCTGTCCTCATCCCGGACGCAGTGATCGACTGGGTCACCGAACAGATCAGCGGCGCAGCCCTCGTGGCGCTCAACGACTGCCTGGCGCGTATCCGCGTCCTCCGCGAGGCAGCCGCCTACATGGGCAGTCCAGACGAATTGCGCGCCGTTGGCGAGAAGCTCGGCGACATCGGTGGCGCAACCGCCCGGATGGATATCAACAAGGACGAGCTCGATGGCCTGATGTCCTGGGACGATGGCGAGCCCTCAAACCGGTACGAGGTCGCAACCGAGAATCAGATCGATGACCTCGCGCGCGTCGAGCCGATTATGAGTTCTATCAAGGACGTCCTGCGCACCCATGCGGACGACATCGAGAATTACTACCTCGAGCTCATGGCTCTGGTCGCCGGAGCTGTCGCGGCCATTCTGGGTGTGGTCGGGGCTATCCTCAGCATCGTCGTCGGCGCGGCCACATTCACGACGGGAGTCGGCCCTGTGCTGGGCATCATCGCCGCGGCCCTGTCGCTCGTGACGGCACTGATCGGCGTCGTCGTCTCGGGGATCGCCGCCGTCCAGCTCATCGTCCGCTCAACGCAAGGGGTATCGAACAAGCTCGACGCGATCCAGATGGACATAGTCGATTGGAGGAAGCCGGCCTTTGCGCAGATCCAATAGAGGATCGATCCTGGCGGCATCCGGCATGGTCTCGCTGCTGTCTCTCGTGCTCACCGGCTGCATCGGCGGCCCGCAGCGACCCGACCCCACTGAGGTGGTGACCGAGTATCTGACCGCGATCGCCGCTGGCGACGCGTCGACCGCCACGGCACTTGACGCGGCTGCCGTGGAAGAGCAGCACAGCGGTTCGACCGCCGAGGAGGTCGGCGACTTCGACAGTCTCCGCACCGATGCCGTATTACAGGGTGCGGAAAGTCTCATCACAGACGTCTCGGTCGAGTCCCGCGCCGCGGAGGTCGACGGCGACGCCGACGTGCGACGGGTGCGGTTCACCTACGAGCTCGACGGGCAGGAACAGGACGCATCGCTGCAGGTTCGTTGGGACGAGTCGGAGTCCGCGTGGGTACTCACACAGTCGTTGACGTTATCCATGTCGGTCGACGCAGTGCAGAGCAAGGTCTCGCTGGAGCCTGCTCCGTTCCGCCTCGGCGGTGTCGATGAGGTGTTCGCGGCTGATCCCGAGAGCGCTCCGATGCTGTATCTCGTCTACCCCGGGGTGTATCACGTCACCGCGGACATCCCCAGAGGACTCCTCGCACGCGGCGCGGAGTCCGCGCAGACGGTCGTTGCCGAGATGCCCGGAGATGCCTTCGTGCAGTTCGACGTCGTGGAACTCCCGTCGCACTGAACTGACACCCGGGAGGTTGTCCACCGGCCTCCGCGAAAGAAAGCCGTAGTCGGATAAGCTTTCAGAGCGCGTACCCGAGACGCGCTCTGGGGAACGGTGAGACCGAGTCCCTCTGTCGACCCTGAAAGCTGTGCCATGACGAACGAATCCGTTGATCCTGCTCCCCGACGTCTCGGCGCCAAGATCGGGCGGATCGCTTTTCTCGTCGTCGCGGGAATCATGGTGGTCGCCGTCGCCGTGGCGTTCTTCGTCGTGTGGACGATCCAGCGCTCCTTCCCGCAGACCTCCGGCGAGCTCGAGGTCGACGGGCTGCAATCGCAGGTGACGGTGCAGCGCGACGCGCTGGGCGTGCCGACCATCACGGCAGACTCCTCAGAGGATCTGTTCTACGCGCAGGGCTACGTCCACGCGCAGGATCGCTTCTTCGAGATGGACTTTCGCCGCCACGTCACCAGCGGCCGGGTCGCGGAGATGTTCGGCGAATCCCAAGCGGCCACGGATATGTTCCTGCGCACGCTCGGATGGCATGAGGTCGCCGAGCAGGAGGTCGAGGCGCTCGATGAGGCGACCAGGTCGTACTACGAGTCCTATGCCGACGGCGTGAACGCCTACCTCGCCGAGAACGACGGCGCCCAGGTCTCTCTCGAGTATGCGGTTCTCGGAATACAGAACCCCGACTACGAGATCGAGCCCTGGGAAGCGGTGGATTCGGTCGCCTGGCTGAAGGCCATGGCCTGGGATCTGCGCAGCAACCTGGAGGACGAGACCGAGCGCGCGATGCTCGTCGCCGACACCGGCGATGAAGCCGCTCCGGACGACAGCCTCACGATGCTCGAGAAGCTCTACCCCGCCTACCCATTCGATGAGAATCCCGTGATCGTGCCGCAGATCTCCACCGTTCCCGAAGCCGGCAGCGGCGCGGATGCCGACACCGCCTCCGCCGGCGACGGCGAGGACTCCGGCATCCAGAACGCTGTGACGACGATCGAATGGGGCGAGGCCGACAGCGTCATCGAAGCGGCGAGCATGCTCGTCGGCGATGTCGGTGAGGGCATCGGCTCGAACTCGTGGGTCGTCTCGGGTGAGCTCACCGAGTCGGGGATGCCGCTGCTCGCCAACGATCCGCACCTCGGCGCGGCGCTGCCGAGTGTCTGGTACCAGGTGCAGCTGCGCTGCTCGACGGTGGGCGAAGACTGTCCGTTCGACGTCGGCGGCTTCTCGTTCTCTGGCCTCCCCGGGGTCGTGATCGGCCACAACGAGCGGGTCGCCTGGGGCTTCACCAACCTCACCACCGATGTTGCCGACCTCTACATCGAGAAGGTCGACGGCGACGCCTACTGGCGCGACGGCGAGCTCGTGCCGCTGGAGGAGCGTCAGGAGACGATCAAGGTCGCCGGGGGCGAAGATATCGACCTGACGATCCGCTCCACCGCGCACGGCCCGATCGTCTCCGGGCTCACCGATGATCTCACTGCCGTCGCCGAGGGTCAGGTGATGGCCGACGGCGACGGTCTCACGCAGGGCGAGACGGATGCTGCGGGCGCCATGTCCGGCGAGTATGCGGTGAGCCTGCGGTGGACCGCCCTGGACCCGGGCACCTCGGCAGAGGCGCTGTTCTCAATGAATACGGCGCAGGATTTCGACAGCTTCCGCCAGGCGGCATCCCTGTTCGACGTGCCGGCGCAGAACCTCGTCTATGCCGACGTCGAGGGCAACATCGGTTACCAGGCCCCTGGCCGACTGCCGATTCGCGGTGCCGGCGACGGGTGGTTGCCGCAGCCGGGCTGGGACAGCGCCTACGACTGGACCGGCTTCATCCCCTTCGAAGAGCTGCCGGTGTCGTACAATCCGGCATCGGGCTACATCGTCACCGCGAACAACGCCATCGTCACCGACGACTATTCGCACTTCCTCTCGCGGGACTGGGACTACGGCTATCGCGCCGCGCGCATCGCGCACCTCATCGAACGCCGGGCCGCCGTGGCGCCGCTGACGGCGCAGGACATGCGCGACATCCAGAACGACAACGAGATGTGGATCGGCAAGAAGCTCGCCACGGTCATGGGCGACATCGAGGTCGAGGGCAAGGGCGCCCAGGAGGCTGTCGCGCTGCTGCGCACCTGGGACGCCCAGAACAACGCCGATTCCGCAGCCGCCGCGTACGCCAACGTGCTGTGGTCGAATCTTGTGCTGAACCTGTTCGAGAACCGCGAGGAACCGCTGCCCCATGGCAGTCAGGGCCGCCTGTTCACCGTCGTCGACGCGCTGCTCGACGACCCGTCCGATCCGCTGTGGACCAACGAGCAGCTCGACGTCACCGACAGGGACGAGATGCTCAAGCTCTCGGCCGAGCAGGCGTATGACGAACTCGTCTCGCTGCAGGGCGACGTCTCCGCCCGCTGGAACTGGGGATCTCTGCACGCGATCACGCTCCGGAGCGAGACGCTCGGCTCCTCCGGCATCGCGCCGATCGAAGCGCTGTTCAACCGCGGCCCGTACCCGGTCGGCGGCGGGGCATCGGTCGTGAACGCCACCGGATGGATGCTGGGCGAGTCGTACGCGACGACCACCGTGCCGTCCATGCGCATGGTCATCGACCTGGCCGACATGGATGCCTCGTCGTGGAACAACCTGACCGGGGCGTCCGGCCACGCGTTCCACCCGCACTACGTGGATCAGACCGACAACTGGGCCGGCGGCATCCAGACGGCGTGGCCGTTCGCGCCGGATGCCGTGGACGAAGCGACCGTCGACACGCTGGTGCTGAAGCCGAAGGGCTAGGCTCCGGCGCCTACGGGGCCTTCACTGCTTCGGCGGCTTCGGCGGCCTTGGCGCGCTCGGCGAAGTCGATCGGCCCGATCTCGGGAAGCTCTTCGCCGTCGGGCGTTTCGACGGTCTCGACGTCTTCGTCGCTGCCTGTGAGGCGCCCGACCGCTTCGGCGAACTGCCGCTCCAATGCGAGGAAAGCCGCAGCTACGTCGCCTGCGGCGAGCGCGTCGAGCAGCTGCCGATAGGTGTCGGAGACAGAGCGGCGCACGGTGTAGCCGCCAGGGTCGCTGAAGCTGGCGATCCGCGTCTCGATCGCGAGCGTCGCCATGTACTGCATCAGCCTGCGACTGCCGGCCGAATCGACCAGTTCCCGGTGGAACGCGAGGTCGGCATCGCCGATGGCACGAGCATCCGTCCCCGCGCTCACGGCGACCAGCTCGTTGTACGCGTTCTCCAGCCTGTCGAGCACCGCCGCGGCGCCCGATCTGATGATCAGTCGCACAGCCTGACCCTCGATCGCAAGCCGTGCGTCGTACACGTCGGCGACGTGCTCAGGGCCGATGACGCTCACACGCATACCGCGGCCGGGGGATGCGGTGAGCAGCCCCTCCTGCACGAGACGCTGGGTGGATTCCCGCAGCGGACTGCGACTCACACCCAGCTGCGACGACATCTCGACCTCGCCGATCGGGCTGCCCACGGGCAGAGCGCCGGTGAAGATGGCACTGCGCAGTTCGGCGGTGATGAGGTCGACGGTCGACGGGCGCGCTACGCGCACCATAGACACAGGTGACACCGCACGTGGAGTGCGTGAGGCCATGAGCATCCCTTCCGACCGCTGCGCAGCGCGCACAGTCCATTGTCGATCCTCCGGGCGGGATCGCGAAGTCGACGATGTGAGCCAAGTCTGCCGCATCATCACGATTTTGTATACGTGTCGACAATCTGCGCGTCTGACTGTACATCCGTCGACAAACTCCATAGTCTGATGCACGGTCAACGACCCGACGACAGCGCCCGCACGGGTGCCCCCATACGGAACGCGAGGACATCATGACGAAGAGAACGACACGGATCGGCATCGCCACAGCGGCGATCGGAACTCTGACCCTCGGCCTGCTCGCTGGCTGCGCGTCGGGCGACAGCGGTGGCGATACCGAAGGCATGAACACGCTCGAGAAGGCACAGGAAGAGGGCACGATCACCCTCGCTGTCGCGTCGGAGCAGCCCTACTCCTGGGTTGAAGACGGTGAGGCCACCGGAGCGACCATCGCCATGCATGAGGAGATCTTCAGCAACCTCGGCATCGACAACCTCGAGATCGAAGAGGTCGACTGGAACTCTCTCATCCCGGGCCTCAACGCTGGCCGTTGGGACGTCGTCAGCGCGGGCATGTCGATTCTCCCCGAGCGCTGTGAAGAAGCAGCGTTCAGCGACCCCGAGATCATGTACACGACGTCCCTCGTGGTGCCCACGGGCAACCCGAAGGGACTCAGCGACCTCGACTCGGTCGTCGACGCCGGTGGAGATGTGACTCTCGCCGTGCAGTCCGGAGCGATCGAGGAGGGTTACGCCAACGACCTCGGCGTCTCCAACGTCATTCAGGTCGACAGCGCGACAGCCGGCATCGAGGTCGTACAAGCAGGCCGTGCAGACGCATTCGCGCTCACCGCCGTCTCGATGAACTGGATGACCGAAGACATGGACGACGTCGAGACCACCGACGCCTTCGTGCAGGAGATCGACGGCGTCGAGCAGATCGGCGCAGGTTCCACGGTGTTCCGCCAGGAAGACACCGAGCTGCTCGACGCGTACAACGAAGAACTCGCCAAGATCACTGCGGACGAGAGCACCTACCTCGGCCTGGTCGAGGAGTTCGGCTTCACCGCAGAGAACCTGCCCCCGGCTGACCTGACCACCGAGCAGCTCTGCTCGGGCGAGCTCGGCTGAGGCCAGACTCCGCACTGACGTGACTGAGAACTTCGAAGCGCTCGGGAATGCGCTGCCCTACCTGCTTGAAGGCGTGTTCATCACCCTTCAGCTGACGGTGGGCGGCGCACTCCTGGCGATCGTCGTCGCCATCGGCTTCGGCCTGCTGGCGCGATTCAAGAACATCCTCCTGCGCGGCTTCGCCCGCGTGATCATCGAGTTGTTCCGCGGAACCTCGCTCCTGGTGCAGCTGTTCTTCTTCTTCTTCGTCCTCCCACTGCCACCGTTCAACCTCGAGCTGCCCGCTGTCTTCACCGGCATCCTGGCGTTGGGGCTGAATTACGGAGCCTACGGAGCCGAGGTGGTGCGCGGGTCGATCAATTCCGTGGATGCCGGTCAGTGGGAGGCGACGACGGCCCTCAGCCTGTCGCGCACGCAGCGGATGTGGCGGGTGATCTTCCCCCAGGCGTGGGCGCTCATGCTCCCCTCGCTCAACAACCTGCTGATCCAGCTGCTGAAGGGAACGGCGGTGGTCTATCTGATCACGATCGTCGACCTCACGGCCGAGCTGAACCGCCTCCGTATGCAGACCGACGTCTTCTTCGCCTACGGACTGGGACTGCTGATCTACTTCGCGATCGCCTACGTGCTCACGCTGGGCATGAACGCTCTCGAGACGCGTGCCAAGCATCGCCTCGGACAGGGTGGGAAGTGGCGTGACACGATCACCACGACCCCTGTCCCCGACGCTAAGGGGGCGGGCCAGTTCGGATGAATGAAGACGACAGTTTCTGGAACTGGGAGCACGCTGCGGCGGCCTTCCCCGAGATTCTGGAGAAATTCCTCACCGTCACACTCGTCGTGACGATCATCGGCAGCATCATCGCCGCCGTTCTGGGCCTCGTGATCGCCCTCGGTCGCCGTTCGGCGCCGAAACCCGTGAGCGCCGTGATCACACTGGTGATGAACTTCATCAGGATGACACCGCTCGTGGTGCAATTGCTCTTCGTCTATTACGTGTTCACGACGGTTCCCCCGATCGTGCTCGGAACCATCATCATCGGCATCCATTACGCCACGTACATGGCCGAGGTGTACCGCGCCGGCATCGAGTCGGTGCCGCCGGGTCAGTGGGAGGCGACCACCGCGCTGTCGATGTCGGCCGCACGCACCTGGACCGCCGTCATCATCCCTCAGGCGCTGCGCTCGACTCTTCCCGCGCTGGCCAACTACGTGATCTCGATGTTCAAGGACACCCCGTTCCTGATGGTCATCACTGTCGTCGAGATGGTGCGCCAGGCGCAGCTGTACGGCAGCCAGAACTTCCGCTTCGTCGAGGCGATCATCATCGCCGGCCTCATCTACCTGGTCGCAAGCCTTCTCAGCTCGCTGCTGGCCAGGCGATTGGAGAAACGTCTTGAATACACCACCGCTTGACACCCACACCGGTGCCATCACTCTCGACGATGGCGAGATGCCTGCGATTCTCTTCGACAAGGTCGAGAAGCGCTTCGGCGACCACGTCGTGCTGCACGACCTCGACTTCACCGTGCGCAAGGGCGATCGTGTGACACTGATCGGGCCCAGCGGCTCCGGCAAGACGACGATCCTCCGCCTCGTGATGACCCTGGAAGAGGCGAACGAGGGCTACATCCTCATCGATGGCAACCCGCTGACTCACTACGAGAAGGACGGTAAGCGCGTCGCGCTGAGGGAGAAGCACAAGAACGAGATGCGCAAGCGCATCGGCATGGTGTTCCAGCAGTTCAACCTGTTCCCGAACATGACGGTGATCGAGAACATCATCGAAGCACCGGTGCATGTGCTCGGCATGTCCAAGAAGGACGCGATCAAGCGCGGCCGAGCACTGCTCGAGAAGGTGGGGCTCCCCGACAAGGAGAATGCCCACCCCACGCAGCTCTCCGGCGGGCAGCAGCAGCGCGTTGCGATCGCGCGAGCTCTCGCCATGGAGCCCGAGATCCTGCTGCTCGACGAGGTCACCAGTGCCCTCGACCCCGAGGTGGTCGGTGAGGTGCTGAATATTCTGCGCGACATCGCCCGCGACACCGACGTGACTATGCTGATCGTAACGCACGAGATGCAGTTCGCGCGCGACGTGTCGAACCGTGTGCTGATGTTCGACAGTGGGCGCATCGTCGAAGAGGGCCCGCCGGAGGACATCTTCAGCAACCCGAAGGAACAGCGCACGCGGGACTTCCTCTCCGCCGTTCTCTGAGACCGGGGGCGGTCCCGACGCCCGGCCAGATCGCGGTGGAACTCGCCGCACGGCATCCATCGCTCGTGGCAGGGCTCGTGCTCGCGGGCCCGACAGTCAACAGCGCATCGCGGAACGTCCGCGCCCAGCGCGCCCCGTCCGCGAGCGTCTCGTCAGCGCAGCGGGGGCGGCCTCGACGGCAGAATCATCGTGTACCGGCGCGTGTACATCAGTGGCAGCAGGAAAGCCCCGGCGATCAATACGATCGCTGCGATAAAGAGGACGGCCATGCCTTCCCATCGCCCGAGCACACTTATCATGATGATTCCGACAACCGTGCCCACTGCTCCGAGTCCCACGAAGGCCCAGCCGACGGCCATCGATACGCGATAGCCGCGCTTGCCGGCATGCGTGGGTCGCACTCCGAGCCGCTGACCGACGTATGAGCTCCACTGTGTTCCGGTCCACCAGCGGGCGACCTGCCCGGTCACGGAGTACCAGCCGGCACCGGGTCCGTCTGTTTCGCCGGGGAGCGGCCGGGTGGATGGAGCGAACACCGGCGCGGTCGACGGCCGGGGAAGCTTCTTGAGCCGGGCAGCCTGAATGCCCCCGATCAGCCAGACGATGCCGGTGAACACGAACAGCACCGAGGCGAAGATGAAGAACGGCTGGCCGGAGAGGTTGTACGTACTCCACTGTGAGATCGCCAGCACGATGAATACGAAACCGAGCACCACGCCGGTGGTTGCTGGTTCGATCGCGAAGGCATCCGGGCGGGGCGTGCCGCCACGCAGTCGGTACGGCGTCCAGCCTGTGCCGTCCCACCAGCGCACCTCCGAAGTGCCCGCGACAGGAAACCAGCCCATCGGCGTCGGCTCTGCGTTCACATCTCCCCCTCGCTGGACGTGTCTACCCAGCCGCCGGCGGGGTCTCCTTAGACTCTGCCAGCTCGTCGACGACGAGCGTGCGCTCCTCCGGCGTGCCGTTGCGGTAGGCCTGGCGCCCCACCATGTGCGCCGACAACGGTGCGGTCGCGAACTGCATCAGCACGATCGGCGCAACCAGCGCGAGCCCGAGCAAGATCCCCCCGATTGAACGCTGCGACAGCGCGACGGCCAGGCAGATCAGCACGATCCCGAGCACCTGCGGCTTGGTCGCCGCGTGCAGCCGCGACGGGACGGCGCGGAAGTGCAGCAGCCCCACCGCGGCCGACAGGCACAGCACCGCACCGAGCAGGATCAGCACGAGCACCGACACGTCGATGACGGCATCCGGGATCTCGAGTCCGAGCAGGTTCATGGGGTCGTGTTGTCCCTCCGTGCGACGTACCGGGCAACGGCGATGGAGCCGAACACTCCCACGGCGGCGATGATGAGCAGCACGGGGATGCTGCGGGTGTGCCCGTTGATCGCCATCTCTGCACCGAGCACGCACATCACCTCGGTGAGCAGAACGTCGGATGCCACGGCACGGTCGAGGATCGACGGCCCGCGGATGATGCGGACGACCGTCAGCACCGCCGCGAGCCCGAACACGATGACGATCGCCATCATCAGCCAGTCCATCGCGCACCTCCTGCCCGTTCGTCGGCCTTCAGCGCACGATACTGCGCCGGGCTGCCGATCGCTCGTACGATGCGCTGCTCCCACCGCAGCACGATCTGCCGCTGGTGCTCGACCTCCTCGAGGTTGCGCACCCCGATGATGTGCAGGAAGAGGATGCCGCGATCCCGATCGGTCTCGACGACGAGCGACCCGGGGATCAGCGAGGAGGTCACCGAGACGTGCGTCATGATGAGGTCGTCGGGGTACCGCAGCGGAACGGCGATGATCGCCGCCCCCGGCTGGCGACGGAAGTCGAACACCTGGGTGGTCACGACGACGGCGCCATGCACGATCGCCCAGAGGAACTGCACGATGAACAGTGCCCCGTACCAGACGTTGACCCGCCCGGACAGCTCGACCGTCGGCAACCGGAAGACACGGGTGACGAAGACGGCGACGACGAGGCCGCTGACGAAGGAGAGGACGGTGAACTGGTTCCAGACCAGCATCCACAGCACGATGAGCCACGCGAGGAACGGCAGCTGCAGAGCGATGTCGCGCGCAATCGAGCGGGGGCTGTCGGGACTCACGGGTTCACCTCCTCTTCGAGCTGGACGAGGTTGACCGGCTGCAGCAGCGACTCGCCGATATTGGCGCACAGCTGGTACAGCGGGCCGGCGAAGATCGTCAGCATCAGGGTGACGCCGACCATACCGCCGGTGGCGACCGTCATGATCTTCGGGATGCGACGACGCTCCTGGTGGTCGTCAGCCGCCGGTGCGTTGCCGAGGTACGACACGCGTCCGTCGGTCTCGGTCGAGTCCTCTTCTTCGCGCCAGAACGCGAGGTTCCAGGCGCGCATCAGGGCGTAGAGGGTCAGGAGGGAGGTCAGGATGCCGCCGAAGATCAGCACGATCATGATCGGAGTGCCCACGGATGCCGCGGCGTCGAACAGCGCGAACTTGCCGATGAACCCGGAGAACGGCGGCAGACCGCCGAGGTTGATGGCCGGCACGAAATACAGCACGGCCAAGAGGGGCGCCGCCTTCAGCAGCCCCTTCACCCGCAGGATCGAGGTGCTGCCCGCTCTTCGCTCTATGAGCCCGACCGCGAGGAACAGAGTCGTCTGCACGATGATGTGGTGGACGATGTAGTACACCGTCGCGCCGATCGCCTCGGGTGTCGCGATCGCCAGACCGAAGATCATGTACCCGACGTGGCTGACGAGCGTGAAGGACAGGATGCGTTTGAGCTCTGCCTGCGCGACCGCGCCGAGCACCCCGACGACCATGGTCGCCAGGGCGATGATCATCAGCAGCATGTTGATGTCGTTGCTGGCGAACAGCTGGGTCTCGGTGCGGATCAGCGCGTACACGCCGACCTTGGTCAGCAGTCCGGCGAACACCGCGGTGACCGGCGCGGGCGCTGTCGGGTACGAGTCGGGCAGCCAGAACGACACCGGGAAGATGGCGGCCTTGATTCCGAACGCCGCCACCAGCAGAAGGTGGAGCACGAGCTGGGTGTCCTGCGGCAGCTCGGACATCCGTTCGGCGATCTGCGCCATGTTCACGGTGCCGAGCGCGCCGTAGATCATCGCGATCGCGGCGAGGAACAGGATCGACGAGACGAGCGAGACGACGATGTACACCGCGCCGGTGCGGATGCGCGACTCGGTGCTGCCGAGCGTGATCAGCACGTATGACGCGACCAGCAGGATCTCGAAACCGACGTACAGATTGAACAGGTCACCCGCGATGAAGGCGTTGAAGATGCCGGCGGCGAGGATGAGGTACGACGGGTTGAAGATCGAGATGGGGGTCTCGTCCGCGCCGTCGGCGGCACCCTGTCCGATCGAGAACAGCAGCACCGCGACGAGCACGATGCTCGAGATCAGCACCAGCAGGGCGGCGAGCCGGTCGACGTACAGCACGATGCCGAACGGCACCGGCCATCCGCCGACGGACACGGCCAGCGGTGCCCCCTGGTCCACCGCGATCAGCATCACGGCGGCGATGATCGCGACTGCCGCGAGGCTGGCGACCGTGACGAAGACCTGCAGCCGCGGGCTGCGCCCGAACACGAGCGTGATGGCCGCGCCCAGCAGCGGGATCGCGACGAGCAGCGGGACCAGCGCGCTCATGGGCGGTCCTCGCCTTCGCCATCGGCGGGCTCATCCGTCGACGTCTCGGTCTCGGACCGCGCAGTCTCGTCCGACCCAGTCTCGTCCGACGCAGAGTCGTCTTTCCGCGACCACACGCTGTTCACGGGCGCATCGTCGTGGATCGCCGGATGATCGCGCATCTGCAGCACGGTGATCGGCGCGG
>JBQDFB010000051.1:0-14689 GCA_052085045.1 Microbacteriaceae bacterium
AGCCTGTCGTGCGACGGCACGTGCGACGACGTCACGCGGAGCGAGCTCACCGTCCGGATGGACGTCGAACACGAACCGGCGACCCTCGTCGTCGATGAGCGCTGCCCCCTCGCCGCGCACGGCCTCGGAGATGAGGAACGCGTCATCGGCATCCAGAACGGTCGGGTGGAACTGCACGAACTCCATTTCCGCGACCTCGGCACCGGCGCGGATCGCCGCGGCGATCCCGTCGCCGGTCGCCCCGACCGGATTCGTCGTGTGCGCGTACAGCTGCCCCGCCCCGCCACTGGCCAGGATGACAGCATCTGCATGGATGTCGACCGGCGCGTCGCCGCGCAGCATCCGGATGCCGTGCGCAGCACCGTCATGCGTGAGAACGTCCACGAGCAGCGCGTGCTCGATCACCTCGATGTCCGCGTCGCGCACCTGCGCGACCAGCGCCCGCGAGATCGCAGCACCGGTGGCATCGCCGCCGGCGTGGACGATGCGGGCGTGCGCATGGGCGGCCTCGCGGCCGAGCAGCAGTGTCCCCTCGGTGTCACGGTCGAATGCGACGCCGCGGGCGATGAGTTCCGCGATGCGGGCGGCGCCGTCGTGCACGAGAACGTCGACGGCCGCGGCATCCGAAAGTCCCGCACCCGCCGAGAGGGTGTCGGCGGCGTGCTGCTCCGGCGAGTCGCCCGGGCCATACACGCCCGCGACGCCGCCCTGGGCGAGCGCGGTGCAGCCGCCGCCGAGGGCGTCCTTGGTCACGAGCGTCGTCCGATGCCCCGCATCCGAGGCGTGCAGTGCCGCGGTGAGCCCGGCGATGCCGGAGCCGACGACGACGATGTTCATGCGCGGGGCTTCGCGGCCAGCATCCGCTCGAGGGCGATCCGTGCCGGGTCGGCGACGTCGGAGGTCACCGAGATCTGGTTGACGACCCGTCCGGCGACGAGTTCTTCCAGCACCCAGGCGAGGTACCCGGGGTGGATGCGGTACATCGTCGAGCACGGGCAGACGACCGGGTCGAGGCAGAAGATCTCGTGCTGCGGGAACTGCGCGGCCAGTCTCCGCACGAGGTTGATCTCGGTTCCGATCGCGATCGTCGTGGGCTCCGTCGCACCGGCGATCGCGCGGCGGATGTAGTCGGTGGAACCGGCTTCATCTGCGGCATCCACGACCTCCATCGGGCACTCCGGGTGCACGATCACGCGGACATCCGGATGCTCGGCCCGCGCCTGATCGATCTGCGCGACCGTGAACCGGCGGTGCACGGAGCAGAAGCCGTGCCAGAGGATGACCTGCGACTCTTCGACCTCGGTCGCCGTCGAACCGCCCAGAGGACGGCGCGGATTCCACATCGGCATCTGCTCGAGCGGCACGCCCATCGCCTTGGCGGTGTTGCGTCCGAGGTGCTGGTCGGGGAAGAACAGCACGCGACGGCCGCGCTCGAAGGCCCACTCCAGTACCGTCTCGGCGTTCGACGACGTGCACACGATGCCGCCGTGGCGCCCGACGAAGCCCTTGATCGCGGCCGAGGAGTTCATGTAGGTGACCGGGATCACAGGGACGCGGCCGTCGGCGTCGGTCTGATCGAGCGGACCCAGGACGTCGGCGAGCTGCTCCCAGCAGTCCTCGACCTGGTCGATATCGGCCATATCGGCCATCGAGCAGCCAGCCGCGAGATTCGGCAGGATGACGGCCTGGTCGGGCGTCGAGAGCAGATCGGCGGTCTCGGCCATGAAATGCACGCCGCAGAAGATGATCGCGTCGGCATCAGGATGCTCCAGCGCAGCGTTCGCGAGTTGGAACGAGTCGCCCACGTAGTCGGCGTGCTGGACGACCTCTTCACGCTGGTAGAAGTGTCCGAGCACGACGGCGCGGTCGCCGAGAGTGGCCTTGGCTGCCCGGATGCGACCGTCGAGCTCTTCTTCGCTCGCCTCGCGATATTCGGCGGGGAGCTCACCCTGTTGCGGGGCGCCGGTCGGAATAACGTCGCCCATAGAGGAACCAGGGCCGTAGGCGGGGGCGCTGTCGAACGTCCAGGGCGCTGCGGCGAGGTCGGTGCTGCAGGAATCCGCCGGCGCCGCCTGGATCAGATGGTCGACGGACGGGTCCGTGATGCGGATGGTTGACGTGGGCATCGGAGCGCCGCCTTCTGGTCATCTCGACACTTAGTGTGCGATTCCAGATTATGTCGGAATGACTTTAAGTGCAAAGTGTGGTGGCTTCGACTCCCTACGGTCGCTCAGCCCGTTTCGTCTTCGGCGCTGCGCGCCTGCGCTCAACGACCCGTAGAGGAGCCACCCGGTCGTTGAGCGAGCCGAAGGCGAGACGAACCAGAGCCCTCCGTGGGCGTTGAGCGAGCCGAAGGCGAGACGAAACGCGTTGAGCGAGCGCAGCGAGTCGAAGCCGCTCAGTCCGCAGCAGCCAACCGGAACAGCCGCGCCGGACGATGCTTGCCGGTGCGGAACGACTCGGTCGGCTCCAGCTCATCGGATCCCTCGAGCAGCCGGCGGAAGTTCGACGGATCCAGCCGCCGCCCGAGCACCGTCTCGTACACCTCGCGCAGCTCAGTGAGCGTGAATTCGTCGGGCAGCAGCCCCGCCCCGATCCAGCTGTAGCCGACCTTGTTCCGCAGCCGCCACAGCGCGTACTCCACGATGCGATTGTGGTCGAAGGCGAGGGTGGGCAGGTCGTCCACGTCGAACCACTCGACGTTCTCCGGGGCGTCGGAGGCTCCCTGCTGGGCGTCGACGAGGTCAGAGCGCAGCAGCGCCCAGTAGATGATCGAGACGGCGCGCGTGGGGGAGCGGTCGACGTCGCCGAAAGTGTAGAGCTGTTCGAGATAGCTGGGTTTCAGAGCGGTCGTCTCGGCGAGGGTGCGGGATGCCGCCGCATCCAGGTCTTCGGCAGGATCCAGCCAGCCGCCCGGCAGGGCCCAGGAGTCGAGATGAGGCTCACGCGTCCGCCGGACCAGCGGCAGCATCAGCCGGTCGCCATCCGCGCCGGCTCGCAGTGAGAAGATCACGGCCGACACGGCGACGCGGATCGTCCCAGAGCTGTCAGCAATTGCGGTCACGCCGTCGAGCCTAGATGAGGGGTGCCGCTATGCTGGGAGCATCAAGTGAACACAGGCCAGCATGACCTGCACGGGAGAGTCCGATGAGTGCGATCGGACACCGAAGGAGCAAGCCTCCCCGCCAATCTCTCAGGTACCCCTACCGTGCATGTCCGGCCGCTCTGAAGAGCGATGCTCATGCATCCGCCGACGGTGAAAGCCTCGATCGCCCGCCACGGGTGGAACGGGCGAAACTCTCAGGCCCATGACAGAGGGGGAGTTCTCGGATACCGTGCATTGCGTACGGCATCCTTCCGACGCAACGGGAGAACTCCATGACTGAGGCACGCTACACACCGCTCCGTGCGCGACATGAGTCGCTGGGGGCATCCTTCACGGACTTCGGCGGCTGGCAGATGCCGGTGCGATACACGTCCGATCTGGCCGAGCATCACGCCGTGCGTGAGGCTGCCGGGCTCTTCGACATCTCACATATGGCGGAGTTTCTCGTCCACGGTGGCGAAGCTGCCGCCTATCTCGACTACGCGCTCGCCGGACGGCTGTCGACGATGAAGATCGGCAAAGCGAAGTACTCGCTGCTGCTCGCCGAGGACGGCGGCGTCATCGATGACGTCATCGTCTACCGGCTCGCAGAGGATCGTTTTCTGATCATCTCGAACGCGGGGAACCGGGATGCCGTGGCTGAGGCTCTCGCTGCGAGGCTTCGGCTCCCTGCGGTCGCTCAGCCCGTTTCGTCTCGCTCCGCTCGCTCAACGACCGATGGGGTAGCCGTCGAGGACGTCTCGGATGCGTATGCACTGCTGGCCGTACAGGGTCCGGCATCCGAGGCGATCGTCGCCGCGATCGACGGCATCACCGACCTCACCACGCCGTGGGCAGAGCAGAAGTACTACGCCTGGACCGATGCGCTCTTCGCCGGCCAGCCGCTGCTGATCGCCCGCACCGGTTATACCGGCGAGGACGGTTTCGAACTTCTCGTGCGCGCAGAGGACACACCAGCTCTGTGGGATGCCGCGCTCGCCGCGGGCGAGCCGCACGGCCTCGTCGCAGCAGGGCTCGCAGCCCGCGATACTCTTCGCCTCGAGGCGGGCATGCCGCTGTACGGCCACGAGCTGTCCCTCGACATCAAGCCTGCCCAGGCTGGACTCGGTCGCGTTGTGGCAGCCGATAAAGACGATTTCGTCGGCAAGAACGCGCCCGCGCCCGCCGCCGACGCTCGCGTCCTCGTCGGTCTCACCGCTGAGGGCAAGCGTGCCGGGCGCGCCGGCTATGCCATCGTCGCGGACGACGACTCCGTGCTCGGTGAGATCACGTCCGGCGCCCTCAGCCCAACCCTCGGCCACCCGATCGCGATGGCCTTCATCGACCCCTCGTCAGCTGACGAGGGGTCCACCGTCAATCTGGATGTGCGAGGGAAGAAGATCCCCGCAACCGTGACCGCCCTGCCTTTCTACCGGAGGAAGAAATGACTGATCTCAACAACCTGAAGTACAGCGAAGAGCACGAGTGGGTCGCCGTCGACGGTTCCGTCGCGACGATCGGCATCACGGACTTCGCCGCCGACGCGCTCGGTGACATCGTCTTCGTCGAACTGCCCGAGGTCGGCACCGAGCTGACCCGTGGTGACGTCTTCGGCGAGGCCGAGTCGACCAAGTCGGTCTCCGAACTGTACGCCCCTGTCACGGGCACGGTCGTGGAGATCAACGACGCCGTCGTCGACGACCCGGCACTGGTGAATACCTCACCGTTCGAGGAAGCCTGGCTGGTCAAGGTCGAATTGGCAGACGGCGCGGCCGACGGCCTGCTCGACCGCGACGCGTACACCGCACTGACGAAGGGTTGATCGCCGTCGTGACCGCATTCGCCGATCGTCATATCGGAACCACCATCGAGACCCAGCGCACGATGCTGGAGGCCCTCGGGCTCGCAGATGCCGACATGCCCGTCGAGGCTCTGATGCATCAGGCGGTTCCGAGTTCCATCCTGACCGTGCCCACCGGGTCGTCCGTCATCCCTCCCGCCGCGACCGAAGCTGAGGCGCTCGCCGAACTGCGCGGCTTCGCCGCGCGCAACACGGTGAACACGCCGATGATCGGCATGGGCTACTACGGCACGATCACCCCGAGTGTCATCCAGCGCAATGTCCTTGAGAACCCGTCCTGGTACACGGCGTACACGCCGTACCAGCCGGAGATCTCACAGGGGCGCTTGGAGGCGCTGATCAACTTCCAGACGATGGTCGCCGACCTCACTGGACTCACCACCGCGAACTCGTCGATGCTGGATGAGTCCACGGCGGTCGCCGAGGGGATGCTGCTGGCCCGCCGTGCCTCGAAGGTGAAGTCGCCGGTGTTCGTCGTCGATGCCGACGCGTTCCCGCAGACCAAGGCGCTGCTCGCCACGCGCGCGTCGGCGTTGGGCATCGAGCTCGTCGAGCGCGATCTCGCCGGAGGCGAGGCTCTGCCCGACGAGCTGTTCGGGGTGTTCGTGCAGTACCCGGCGGCATCCGGTCGCATCTGGGACCCGTCTGCGGTCATCGAGGCGGCGCACCTCGCGGGCGGCCTCGCGGTCGTCGCCGCCGATCTGCTCGCCCTCACTCTGATCTCATCACCCGGTTCGCTCGGCGCGGATGTCGCGGTGGGCACCACCCAGCGCTTCGGTGTGCCGATGGCGTTCGGCGGCCCGCACGCCGGGTACATGGCCGTGCGTCAGGGGCTCGAGCGTCAGCTGCCCGGTCGCCTCGTCGGCGTCTCGGTGGATGCCGAGGGCAGGCCCGCGTACCGCCTCTCGCTGCAGACGCGCGAGCAGCACATCCGTCGTGAGAAGGCCACCTCGAACATCTGCACCGCTCAGGTGCTGCTCGCCGTCATGGCGTCGATGTACGCGGTCTATCACGGCCCGGATGGGCTGCGCCGGATCGCGGCAGATGTCGCCTCGCGCACGTCGACGTTCCGCGAGCGGCTCGTCGAGGCGGGGGCCGACGTCGTGCACGATGCGTTCTTCGACACCGTCGAGGTTCGCACCGCGGATGCTGCGGCACTCGTCGCCCGCGCGCACGACGACCTCGGCATCCTGCTGCGCCTGGTGGATGACGGCACGGTCGGGATCTCCGTCGATGAGACGACGAGCGACGCCGACCTGGATGCTGTCGCCGCCCTCTTCGGCGCCAAGATCTCCGCCTTCGGCCGCGTCCCACAGCGGGTCGTTGAGCGAGCCGAAGGCGAGACGAAACGGGTTGAGCGAGACGAAACCAACGCTCTGCCGCAGGAACTCCTCCGCCAGGACGAGTACCTCACTCACCCGGTCTTCCACATCCATCACAGCGAGACCGCCATGATGCGGTATCTGAAGCGTCTCGCCGATCGTGACTATGCGCTCGATCGCGGCATGATTCCGCTCGGCTCGTGCACGATGAAGCTCAACGCCGCGACCGAGATGGCTTCGATCACCTGGCCGGAGTTCGCGCAGATCCACCCGTTCGCTCCGGAGTCCGATGTCGAGGGCTACCTCGACATGATCGACCAGCTCGAGGGCTGGCTCGCCGAGGTCACCGGCTACGATGCGGTCTCGCTGCAGCCGAACGCCGGTTCGCAGGGTGAGCTCGCCGGGCTCCTGGCGATCCGCGGCTACCACCTCGCGAACGGCGACGAGCACCGCACCGTGTGCCTCATCCCGTCGTCCGCGCACGGCACGAACGCAGCATCCGCTGTTCTCGCCGGCATGAAGGTCGTCGTCGTGGCGTGCGACGAGCTCGGGAACGTCGATCTCGACGACCTGCGCGCGAAGATCGCGTCGCACGCAGACGAGATCGCCGCCCTCATGATCACGTACCCGTCCACGCACGGGGTGTACGAGCAGGATGTCGTGGAAATCACCTCGGCGGTGCACGAGGCCGGTGGCCAGGTGTATGTTGACGGCGCGAACCTCAACGCCCTGCTCGGCTATGCACGCTTCGGTGACCTCGGCGGCGACGTGTCGCACCTGAACCTGCACAAGACGTTCGCGATCCCGCACGGAGGCGGCGGGCCCGGTGTCGGACCGGTGGCGGCGAAGGCGCATCTTGCGCCGCACCTGCCCTCGCACCCGCTTCAGCAGCGTGCCACGCATGCCGGCGGTTACGAGTTCGGCGGCGGAGTGGTCTCAGGGGCGCCGTACGGTTCGGCCGGCATCCTCCCGATCTCGTGGTCGTACGTGCGGATGATGGGTGCCGAAGGGCTGCGGGATGCCACGGCCGCCGCCGTCCTGTCGGCGAACTATATCGCCGCACGCCTGGGCGAGCACTACCCGGTGCTTTACACGGGCGATAACGGCAGGGTCGCGCACGAGTGCATCCTCGACCTCCGCCCGCTCAAGGAGGGCACCGGCATCACGGTTGACGATGTCGCCAAGCGCCTCATCGACTACGGATTCCACGCGCCGACCATGTCGTTCCCCGTGCCGGGAACCCTGATGGTCGAGCCGACCGAGTCGGAGGATCTCGGCGAGATCGACCGGTTCGTCGAAGCGATGATCATGATCAAGCAGGAGGCTTCGCGCGTTGCAGCGGGGGAGTGGAATGCCGACGACAACCCGCTCGTGAACGCGCCGCACACCGCAGCATCCGTGATCGCGAGCGAGTGGAACCACGCCTACACCCGCGAGGATGCCGCATACCCCGTGCGCTCACTGGTGGCGACGAAGTACTGGCCTCCGGTGCGCCGGATCGACCAGGCCTACGGCGACCGGAATCTCGTCTGCGCCTGCCCGCCCATCGAGGCTTTCGCCTGACCCAGCCCCCGACCCCTTTCCCCTCCCGCGAGACTGCATTCCGCGGACGAACCGGCGCGGAATCCGCGGGATCTCGTCCGCGGAATGCAGTCTCATCGGCGGAACACCGGCACGACGGGCGCGGCGCGGCAGGCGGTCAGCAGCCGACGCGGAGGGCGGTCAGCGGCCGATACGGCGGAGAGTCGCGAGAAGCACCGGGTCGGGGCGATCGATCGGCTCGAGGCCGGCGGCGACGAGGAGCGACGCGATGCGTCCGGGAACGGCAAGATCGTCCCAGCCCCAGCGGGCGAACCCGGCGGCCTGACGCCGCAGACGATCTTCGCGCTGCTTCTCGTCCCGCAGAGCCTGTCGGGGATCCTCCGCGAGGTCGTACTTGGCATCGCCGTCCGCTTCGCCGATGATGCGCTGAGCGATCCAGCAGAAGTCCGAGCGGTCGATGCCCAGCTCCCACGGGAACTCCATCTGCAGCGTGGGCATCTCGAATCCGTTCCACTCGATCGAGCAGAGGCTGAGGGACTCGAGCACGGACTCCGGAATCGGGCTCGCCCGGTCTATGACCCAGCCGGCGTGGAGCGCGCCGCGACTCGAGCTGCGGGAGGCGTTCTCGGCGCTGAGCGCTGCGGAGGATATTCCGGGGTCGATTCGCATCAGAGCATCCGCGTACGCCCGCCCTTCCGCCCACGGACGGCTTCGTGCGAGGTCGATGGCGGTGCTCGTCGGCGAAGTGAGCAGGATGCCATCGACCTCGACGATGTCACGGGTGTCACGGGTGGTGTGGATCCGCAGCGCGGCGCTGGAACGGGCATGGCCACCTGGTCTGAGAACGTGCACAGGGCGTGATGCCCAGGCGATGGACGGACCCCACAGCGCCGCTGCCGACTCGTCGACGATGACGCTGCGGGGATCGTAGAGGACTTGCGCATGCACCCGCGCGAGGTATCGATCCCAGGGAGTGAGCGCCTGCCACTCGGCGGCATCGGCGTAGACACCGCGGCGGACGCGTTGCATTCCGGGGACCCGGTCGCTGCGGCGACCGGCGTCGTCTGACTGATGCCAGAGATGCAGGTCGATCGGGCTGGTGCGTAGCATCCGCCCACTCTCACAAAGGTGCGGTACCCGCGTGACCCGGGTTCCCCCCGTCCTGTGGACAACTCCGCGCATTTCACCTTCGTGCAGAAGGAGTCCCCGGTTCGCCCGTCCATTCGCCGCCACCACGCCGCGAGACTGCATTCCGCGGACGAGGTTGCCGGGACTCCGGTCGATCTCATCCGCGGAATGCAGTCTCGGAATGTCAGGGGGATGTTACCGCTCAGTAACGGTTCATTAACGGGGATAGGTGCACGCCGCCGTGCAAGTTACGCTCAGTTCATCTGCGACTCGATGAGATCGCAATAAACCCGTGTCCACAGGAGGACGAAGTGAACAGAAACAGGATTCTGCTGGCGAGTGCCGGTCTGCTCGCCGCCAGCACCCTCGTGCTGGCAGGTTGCGCAAGCGGCAACGACTCCGGCGGCGACGATGGCGGGGGCGACGCCTCGGCGATCATCTCGGTCAACGGTTCAGAGCCGCAGAACCCGCTGATCCCGACCAACACCAACGAGGTCGGCGGTGGCAAGATCCTCGACGCGATGTTCGCAGGGCTCATCGGCTATGCCGCCGATGGTTCGGTGTTCAACGACGTCGCCGAGGACATCACGGTCGAGGACCCGCAGAACCTCACGGTGACCATTCGTGAGGGTCTGACGTTCAGCGACGGTGAAGAGGTCACTGCAGACAACTTCATCAAGGCGTGGAACTACGGCGCACTCGCCTCGAACGAGCAGCTCTCCAGCTACTTCTTCGAAGACATCGAGGGATTCAGCTACGACGAGGACTCCGAGCTGACCGGTCTTGAGCAGGTCGACGACTACACGTTCACGATCGCGCTGAACAAGCCGGCGTCGGACTTCGCACAGCGTCTGGGCTACGCGGCCTACTACCCGCTCCCCGATGTCGCGTTCGAGGACATCGAGGCGTTCGGTGAGAGCCCGATCGGCAACGGCCCGTACATGCTCGAGGGTGAAGACGCCTGGCAGCACGACGTCGGGATCAACCTCGTGACGAACCCTGACTACGACGGACCGCGCACCCCCGCCAACGGCGGCCTGGACATCGTGTTCTACGCCTCGCAGGACTCGGCTTACGCCGATCTTCTCGGTGGCGAGCTCGATGTCCTCGACGCCATCCCCGACTCGGCGTTCGCCAACTTCGAGTCCGACCTCGGCGACCGTGCGGTCAACCAGCCGGCGGCCATTTTCCAGTCCTTCACGATCCCGGAGCGCCTCGAGCACTTCGGCGGCGAAGAGGGCCTGCTGCGTCGTCAGGCGCTGTCCATGGCGATCAACCGTGAGGAGATCACGGATGTGATCTTCCAGGGCACCCGCACCCCGGCCAGCGACTTCACCTCGCCGGTCATCGACGGTTGGTCCGAATCGCTCGAAGGCGCCGAGGTTCTGGCGTACGACCCCGACAAGGCCGCGGAGTTGTGGGCCGAGGCCGATGCGATCAGCCCCTGGACTGGCGAGTTCCAGATCGCCTACAACGCCGACGGTGGCCACCAGGCCTGGGTCGACGCGACCGTGAACTCGATCAAGAACACGCTCGGCATCGAGGCGTCGGGGGCACCGTACCCGACATTCGCCGAGGCTCGCAGTGAGATCACCGAGCGTACGATCCAGACCGCTTTCCGCACCGGATGGCAGGCTGACTACCCGGGTCTGTACAACTTCCTCGGACCGCTCTACGCGACCAACGCCGGCTCGAATGACGGCGACTACTCGAACCCCGAGTTCGACGACCTGCTCTCGCAGGGCATCTCGTCGACCGACCCTGAAGAGGCGAACAGCCTGTTCCAGCAGGCGCAGGAAGTTCTGCTGCAGGACCTTCCGGCCACCCCGCTCTGGTACTCGAACGTCGTCGGCGGTTTCGGCGAGACGGTTGAGAACGTAGAGTTCGGATGGAACTCGGTGCCGCTGTACGAACAGATCACCAAGATCGGCTGACACTGACAGGCGACGAGGCGGTGGTGCATACCACCGCCTCGTCGCCCTGCGCGTCCCCTACCCGAAGGGAGGTCGAGGGTGGCTCTTTACATCCTCAAGCGGATCCTGCAGGCGATCCCGGTGTTCTTCGGCGCCACCCTGTTGATCTATTTCATGGTCTTCGCGATGCCCGGCGACCCGATCGCGGCATTGTTCGGAGACCGTCAGCCCAACCCGGCTCTGCTCGAGCGGCTGCGTGAGCAGTACCACCTCGATCAGCCGTTCATCGTCCAGTACTTCTATTACATCTCCGGCATCTTCCGGCTCGACTTCGGCATCAGCTTCTCCGGCCAGCCCGTGATCGAGATCCTCGCCCGCACGTTCCCCGTCACGCTGCGTCTCGCGGTGATGGCGATTGGCATCGCGTTCATCCTTGCCATCGTGATCGGCCTGTTCTCGGCGCTGGGCAAAGGCGGGATCTTCGACAACTCGATGCTGGTCATCGCACTCGTCTTCGTAGCGGTGCCGATCTTCGTGCTCGCCTTCTTGGCGCAATACTTCCTCGCGGTGCAACTCGGGTGGTTCAGACCCACGGTCGGTGCCCGCAACGACTGGGGTGATCTCTGGCTGCCGGCGATCGTGCTGGGGTTGAGCGTCTACGCGACGAGCATGCGTCTCACTCGCAGCTCGACGATCGAGACGCTGAATCAGGACTGGGTGCGCACCGCGTACAGCAAGGGGCTGTCGCGCAGTCGGGTCATCCCGGTGCACGTGCTGCGCAACTCACTGATTCCGATGGTCACCGACCTCGGCACCGTGTTCGGCATCCTGATGGTGGGCGCAACCGTCACCGAGGGAATCTTCAACGTGCCGGGCGTCGGCAACACGCTGTATCAAGCGATCGTCCGCGGCGAGAATCCCACCGTCGTATCGTTCGTGACGGTGTTCGTCGTCGTCTACGTGTTCATCAACATCGTCGTGGATCTGCTCTACGGCCTGCTCGACCCGAGGATCCGCTATGTCTCGAACTGATGCGAACAGCGAACACTACGTCGCTCCCGTCGACACGACTTCGATACCGGTCGATGTCGTCCGCATTGATGAGAAACGGAGCAATCTCTGGCTTGACGCGTGGCGCGACCTGCGCCACCGACCGCTTTTCTGGGTATCGGCGGCGTTCGTGCTGCTGGTGGTCGTCGTCTCGGTCTGGCCAGGGCTCTTCAGCAACGTCGCGCCGAACAACGGCTGCGTACTCGCCAAGAGCAACGGCGGGCCTGAGGCGGGGCATCCGTTCGGCTTCACCCGTCAGGGCTGCGATGTCTACTCACGCGTCATCTGGGGCACGCGCACCTCGGTGGTCGTCGGACTTCTGGCGACGCTCATCAGCACGATCCTCGGCATGGTCATGGGCGCGTTCGCCGGTTACTACGGCGGCTGGCTCGACTCCGTACTTTCGCGGGTCGGCGACATCTTCTTCACGATTCCGTACATCATCGCGGCGATCGTCGTGATGTCGGTGATGCCGGTCCGGAACGAGTTCATCCTGGCGGTGGCCATCGGTGGCTTCGCCTGGGCGTCGACGGCGCGCATCATGCGTGCCGAAGTACTGCGCGTCAAACAGGCCGACTTCGTGATGGGTGCCGAGGCTGTCGGTCTTTCTCGCTTCCGCACGCTGATTTCGCACGTGCTGCCGAACGCCATGGCACCTGTGATCGTCGTCGCGACGCTCAGCCTCGCGGCCGCGATCGTCGCCGAGTCGGTGCTCTCGTTCCTCGGTGTCGGTCTCGGCGGCAGCACGATGTCGTGGGGCAATGACATCAGCCAGGCGCAGACCAGCATCCGTACGGCGCCGATGGCGCTGTTCTGGCCGTCTCTGGCGCTCACGCTCACAGTGCTGGCATTCATCTCCCTCGGCGAGCTGCTGCGCGACGCCGTCGACCCGAAGGCGAGGGCACAGCGATGAGCGCGCCGCTTCTCAGCATCCGCGACCTGAAGGTCGCATTCCGCAGCGGCAAGCAGACCCGTGAGGTGCTGCATGGCGTGAGCTTCGAGATCTTCGAGGGCGAGACGCTCGCGATCGTGGGCGAGTCCGGCTCGGGCAAGTCGACGACCGCCGCTGCGATCATCGATCTGCTGCCGGGCACGGGCGCCGTGACGGGTGGCAGCATCGATCTGAGCGGCAAGGACCTCACCCGGGCGAGCCGCAGCGAAATGGAGCGGATCCGCGGGCGCGAGATCGGATACGTCCCGCAGGACCCGATGTCGAACCTCAATCCGGTCTGGTCGATCGGTTTCCAGGTCAAGGAGGCCGTCCGTGCGAACGGACTGGCCCAGGGACGCCGAGAGATCAACGACCGTGCGGTAGAAGTGCTGGTTCAAGCCGGACTCAGCGACGCCGCCAGACGCATGCACCAGTTCCCGCATCAGTTCTCCGGCGGAATGCGCCAGCGCGCGCTCATCGGAATCGGCCTGGCCGCCGATCCGAAGCTGCTGATCGCCGACGAACCCACCAGTGCGCTGGACGTCACCGTGCAGCGGGTGATCCTCGATCACCTCGCGACGCTGGCCAGCGAGCGCGGCACCTCGGTGCTGCTGATCACGCACGACCTCGGGCTCGCAGCAGAGCGCGCCGATCGCATTCTGGTGATGAACCAGGGCGAGATCGTCGAGGCGGGCGCCAGTGCAGAGATCCTCGCCAATCCGCGGCATCCGTACACGCAGCGACTCGTCGCGGCGGCCCCGAGCCTGGCCTCGCAGCGGATCGGCATCACAGCGCGTGCGACGGACGAACCGGCCCCGACGGGTGCTCCGGTGGTCGAGGTGCGCGATCTCGTCAAGGACTATTCGATCCGCACTGGCGGCCTGCGCCATGAGCACCTCCGCGCCGTCGACACGGTGTCGTTCTCGATTCCGCGCGGCAAGACGCTCGCTCTCGTCGGCGAATCGGGCTCCGGTAAGTCGACCGTGGCGAAGATGCTGCTGCAGTTGGAGAAGCCGACAGATGGCGAAATCCTCATCGACGGCGACGCGACCAGCACGATGTCGCGCGCGGACGTGTTCAAGCTGCGTCGACGCATGCAACCTGTCTTCCAGGACCCGTACGGTTCCCTCGACCCGTTGCGCAGCATTGGCAGCCTGATCTCCGAGCCGCTGCACGTGCACGGCATCGGCACGCGCGAAGAGCAGCACCGGCGCTCCCTCGATCTGCTCGAGCAGGTGGCGTTGCCGCGTGAGCTCGCCTGGCGGTACCCGAACGAGCTGTCCGGCGGACAGCGGCAGCGCGTCGCGATCGCACGCGCCCTGGCGCTCAAGCCCGACATCGTCGTGCTGGACGAGGCGGTCTCGGCCCTCGACGTGCTGGTTCAGGACCAGATCCTCAATCTGCTCTCCGACCTGCAGCGCGATCTGGGTCTGACGTATCTGTTCATCACGCACGACCTCGCCGTGGTGCGGGTCGCCGCCGACTTCGTGTGCGTGATGGAGCAGGGCCGCATCGTCGAGCAGGGGACGGTGGACGACATCTTCAGCAACCCGCAGGAGGAGTACACGCGGCGTCTGCTGGATGCCATTCCCGGCGCCTCGCTGCCACTGGGCGGCACGGGCGGCACAGGCGGCGCAAGCTGATGCCGGCGGCCCGGCCGCCACGAGTCTTCCGGGTCACCGGGGCGGCCTGGCTGCTCGGCCTCAGCGCGGCCATCGCGATCGTGCTGCTGATCGAGGCGGCCGTCCGGTCCGGCGTCGGCGAGGCCCTGCTGCTCACGCCCTGGCTGCTGCTCGTGATCTGGGTCGTGTATGTCATGGGCATCGCCTCGGATGTCCGCGCGGATGCCGCCGGCGT